>JAFZJI010000097.1 GCA_017552105.1 Bacteroidales bacterium
AGTCACCTCTTCCTTGAGCTTGCCGAGGACCTTGCCGTCCTCTACCTGCTCGACGAGGCGGTCGATCTGGGAACGGTCCTGCATCATGTTCTGTACGGCATCCTTGACGATCTCTTCGGGAACGTTGGGCATTCCGTACATTGCATACTGATAGTGGACATATCCCACGGCAGCATCCTGGATATCCTTCTGCTCGACCTTGAAGTCGTACTTACGCATGAAAGCGGAACGGATAAGCTGCCAGCGGAAATCTGCGAGGAAACCGGCGAAATCCTTCTCGACATCCTCCTTGCTGACCTTGCCGCCATTGGCCTCGAAAAGCCAACGCTTCATGAAAGCCTCGGGGAGGTCGAACTTGGTCTTCTGAACGAAGTAGTCGCGGATGTCCTTGCTGAACTGCCATTCGGCCTGCTGGGCATATTCGCTCTCGAGACGGGCAGAAAGCTCCTTCTCGATATCTTCGTCGGATTTCTCTTCCTTCTTGTCCTCGTAGTACTTCTTGAGGTTCTTGGTCATCTCTGCCTTATCCTTTGCGGAAGCGCTGATGCTGTACTTGTTGATTACGTCGTCTTTACCGGCGGAAACCTCGAATTCAGGATAGGTGGCGATGTCGAAGATGAAGGTGAAATCATTACCATCCTTCCATTCCACCTCGGGCTGCTTCTCGCTGCCGAGAGGCTCGCCGAGCACCCTGAGCTTGTTTTCGTCGACAAAATCCTGGAGCCCCTTCGAGATCACCTCGTTTACGGACTCGGCAAGAATCTGGTCGCCATAGACGCGACGCACCAGGCTTTCGGGAACCATTCCCTTACGGAAGCCCTTGAAATCGGCAGTGCGGCGGCGCTGGGCAAGTTTCTTACGTACAGATTCTTCATAGTCACCCTTCTCGATGTTGAGGGTTAGTTCGATGTTCAGTTCATCGAGCTGTTTCTTTTCTAATTTCATTTCAGTAAACCTATTAATTTGTTCTTACGTTTCGGGTATGCTACACGCCCATGATACATCTGGGCGAGATAATTCTTCAGTGTGGATTTCACGATCCCGAGGTCCTTCACGCTGATCTCGGCATCGGAGAACTGCCCCTGCTCCATCTTTCCCTCCACGATCCTTTCCACGAAGGCATCGAATGATTCAGGGGAATAATCTTTAAGCGAACGAGATGCGGCCTCCACGCTGTCGCAGAGCATGAGTATGGTCTGTTCGCGGGTGACGGGCTTGATGCCCGGATAGGTAAACTCCCCTATTTCGGCAGGGGAACCGCCGGCCTTCAGGAAACGGTCGTAGAAATACTCGACGACGGTTGTTCCGTGATGCGAAAGGATGAAGGCACGGATGACAGAAGGAAGACGATGCTTCTGCGCAAGTTCGTCACCGTCGGTAATATGCTTGATGATGTCCTGGGCACTCTGCTGAGGGGAAAGATCCTCATGATAACGCAGATTGCCATCCGGGGAAAGCATGGATTCGTTTTCCACGAAACACATGGGATTCAGCATCTTGCCAATGTCGTGGTAGAGTGCACCGGCCCGCACGAGCTGCACGTTGGCGCCTACCGCACCAGCCACTGCATCGGCCATGTTCATAACCTGCAGGGAATGCTGGAAAGTGCCGGGAGCCTTCTGCTCAAGCTCGCGCAGCAGGGAGCTGGAAGTGTCGCAGAGCTCGTTCAGGCGGTAGACCGACACGAGGTTGAATATCTTCTCGAACAGATAGGAAAGAGGATATCCCGCAACGCAAAGGAAGGCGGAGAACAGCAACATCCACCCTGTACGGAGAAGATTTCCGCCGGAAAGGTCGGTGAACCTGAATCCGAGGAAGACCGCGAACAGCACGGCGAAGGTGATGAAGGCATTCAGGAACTGGCGCCATCCCCTGTTGAAATGCTTGAAGGTAATCATGGAGATGACACCGCCGGAAAGGAAGATGGTGAACACTCCCCTGCCGCCCTCGGCATAGAACAGAAGGGGAAGCAGGGAGATTGCGTAGGTCATCACTACCAGCCTGTCGTCGAAGAATGCCTCAAGCAGGAGCGCACAAAGTACGAAGGGAACCAGGAACAGGTAGTCCGGATGAGTGCGCGGGAAAACTATGGAAACGACAGTGAATACCGTGAATATCAGGGTCAGATACAGATACTTGCCGTTATCGCTGAATACCATAGGATTGACCAGCCTGATGGCGAAGAACAGGAACACTACCAGCAGGAGCGCGATGATTCCGTTGCCAAGCCAGAAAAGGAAGGGAGAGGAAGATGCGCCGACGCTGGAATTGTACTCCTTAACGTAGGAGGTGATCATCTGGTCGATTTCAGCGGTGACTATCTCGCCCTGCTTCACTATGTACTGGCCGGCGCTGACATAGCCTGAAGTCGTGGACACGGCCTCTGCGGCATTGGAATTCAGCTGCTCGCTAAGCTGCCGGTCGTAACGGAGGTTGGGGACTACGAGGTCCCGGGCGGAAACAGCCCTCATGACCGAGTCGGCATTCTCTTCGGGGCATTCCATGATGACTGCCCTGGCGAGAGCGACACGGGCCTCGGAAAGCAGCATGACCTCGGAAGTGGGCCTTGCGACAGCCCTCTTTCCCTTCTGTATGTAGATTATCTCGGAAGGGCTGGAAATGCCGTCGTCGGTTACGACACCCTTCTCATAGATATTCTTGAGCGCAGTGGCCAGTGCCGAGCGCAGCTCAGGGCATGCGGACAGCTCCAGGGATTCGGCAGCGCGTATGTTACGGTCGACCACATCGTCCAGATACTTGTAGTAAGGGACGATGACCTCGGAAGCCTGCCTGCGCTCCTCAAGCAACTGGTCTTCGGTCTTGAGGATGGGGAAATCGAAGGGCGCGATCAGCGTCTCATATTTCCAGGGGGCTCCCTTGCGATAATCGTAACTGAGCTTGGCGCTCCGGGGAAGCACCAGGAATATGATCAAGAATACGAATATGAGAGGGACGAACTTTTTCATTTGAACGGACTGTTGGCTTCGCGTGCAATGAATTTGTAGGTAATCCTGTCGGTCAGGCGGGGGAAGAGCCGGTGGGCAATCACCGTGGCCTTTCCCAGGCCGGTAAGTATGCATTCCGATTTACGCTTGCGCAGGGCCTTTGCGAGATGCATGGCGCACTGCTCCGCACTCATCAGCTTGTCCTCGTCCAGAGGAGTCTCTCCCTGGGCGGAACCATCGGCCGTGAGGGCGGCATTGCGTACATTCGAAGATGTGTAACCGGGAGCGAACACCAGCACGTTCAGGCCATCCTTGAGATGCTCTATGCGTATGGTGTCCAGGAATCCCCTGATGGCATATTTCGAGGAAGAATAACCGGTGCGCGCAGGGAGGGCTGAATAGCCCGCTATGCTTATGACGCCGGCAACCTGTCCTTTCCTTTCAAGAAGATAAGGAAGTGCATACTTGGTGCAATTCACCGTGCCCCAGAAGTTCACGTCCATCAAGGAATGGATGACCTTGAGGTCAAGATCCTTGAACATGGCGCGCATAGAGAGCCCGGCATTGTTCACGAGGATGTCGATGCCGCCGAAACGGGCGACCGCAGCATCTACCAGAGCCTTGCAGTCGGATTCGACGCTGACGTCGCATTTGACGCAGAGCACGTTCCCGGAGGGAGCTACCGAAGAAGCGAGTTCTTCGAGTTTGTCCAGCCTGCGGGCAGCCATCACGACCTTGGCTCCAAGCGAACCGAAAAGACGCGCCGAAGCCAGCCCGATACCCGAGCTGGCTCCGGTGACGATTATCACCTTGTCTTTGAAATATCCAGATTCCTTCACTTCGTTCGGAATGACAATTATTTGACGGTCATGGCAGCGATGTCGTCGCCGTCGTAGGCACCGGCATCGAGTTTTGCCTTGATCTCCTTGAAAGCCTTGAGAGTATATTCCACATCCTCCATGGTATGGGCTGCAGTGCAGACGATGCGGAAGATTATCATTCCCTTGGGAATTACAGGGTATATGACCATGGAGCAGAAGATCTTGTAGTTCTCGCGCAGATCCTTTGCCATCTTGGTGGCCTGGGCGATACCGCCCTTGATGTGCACGGGAGTAACGCAGGCCTCTGCCTCACCTATGTCGAATCCCTCCTTCTTGAATCCGTCCTGGATTGCGTGGGTGATGGCCCAGCACTTCTTTCGGAGCTCGTCTCCCTCGGGAGAATCGATGATCTCCATACGCTTCATGTTACCGATGACGAGAGGCATGGGAAGGCTCTTGGCATACATCTGGCTGCGCATGTTGGCGCGCAGGTAGTTGATGATGCTGTGAGGACCGGCCACGAATCCGCCGATGGAAGCCATGCTCTTGGCAAATGC
>JAFZJI010000098.1 GCA_017552105.1 Bacteroidales bacterium
GGATACCACTTGGAGTACTGCTTCTCTGCGCCCTGTGTCGCATCGAGGGTCCATACCCATACGAGATTGTCCAGGCCGTACTCCCCTTCGAGCTTGTCGCGCAGCAGTTTCCATAGCTTCTTGCACGGCTCGGCTCCTCCTCGGCCCCACCAGAACCACGCGCCGTTGGTGCCATACACATCGTAGTTGCCCGCCGCTTCGTGGAGAGGGCGCCATATTACCGGAATACCCTCGTCCTTAAGCAGTTTCAGATAACCGGCCACCTTCTTTATATCGGCGAGGATGAATTCGTTTTCCCACGTGCCCTCGGTCAGGGCGCGGTTTATGTCGAAGGCCGTATCCTTGCTGTAGAAGCCATATCCTTCGTAATTGCCGTTTTTTCCATCCTGCCAGGCCTGTTCGCTGGTAGGGACGTTCCAATGCCACATGTACGACACAAGACCATGGGAATTCCAGTGCTCCTTTGCAGCGGAGATGTCACCATAATCCACCTTCCAGCTCCATCCGGCTGGCGTGGGTGAATACTGGAGAAATATAAAATCGTAGCTGGAGACTGCAGGATGCTTCCCTGTCAGGTTGAATACACGGTCGAGTGCGTCGTTGTTATTCGCCGTGCCACTCGATTGGATGCCGCTGAGCATCTTCTGGCCGGACATGGTACGGAGGAAAGCGTAAACGTTTTTTGCCACGGAAGCAGCCTTGGCGTTAGTCAGGTCTTCATCCGTCTGCTCCACGGTTTCAATTGGCGTTTCTTTCTCACCGGCTTCCTGACTCACGGTAAAGGTGCTTTTGAACTTGCCGGATGTTACGATTATCTGCGACTCGCGTGACTGCTCCGAATCGTTCTCGCCGGCAACGAGGGTGAGTGTCATACTGTAATCCGCATATTCTCCTTCCGTCACGCTCAACCATGTAGGGACTCCTGTCAGTATGGGTTTCTTAGGACCCGTGACGACCAGCACGGCATTGCCTCCTTTTCCCGAGAAAAGGAACTCGGCAGCACTGAGCGTGAGTTCCTCGGGGGCATGCTGCCCCGAGGGCGACGGGTCGTCCTTGACGGGGGTGCATGCAAAGGCAAGCAAAGCCAGCGATATGGATAGCAACAGGCGTTTCATTTTAATTCGGACCCGGAGGGAGGGTCAGCCCCCTCCGGGCAAAAAGGGTATGGTTTATTTCTTCAAACCAATCTGAGTGATGGTAAAGCCGGTACCGCACACTACAAGGCCACCGTTGGCGACCATTTCGTCGATGTCGGCTTGGGTGAGCTCTATCTCATGGCCACCCTCCTGAACAGGGAGATTGCCATCTGCGGCAAGGCCGGCCGTGCTGGGTATTGCAGCCCAACTGCCGTTGCCGAAACGGATGACTCCTTCCGAATCATCGATAGTGTAATGAGCGCAGAGTATGGTACCTGCCGACACGGTCGACCAGTCGTAGCCGCCCCATGACAGATCGGTAACTGCACCGCTGGCCCATGTTACGGTAGAACTGCCTTCCCAGATTGCGGTCTCCTGCGGGCCGGCGCTCTCTACTGTCACCAGAGCAATCTCAGTGATAGTGAAACCGGTACCGCAAATCACAAGACCGCCATTGGCAACCATTTCGTCGATGTCGGCCTGGGTGAGTTCTATCACATGGCCACCATTCTGAACGGGGAGATTGCCATCTGCGGCAAGGCCGGCCGTGCTGGGTATTGCAGCCCAACTGCCGTTACCGAAACGGATAACTCCTTCAGGGTCGTCGATGGTATAGGTCGCTGCGAGTTTGGTTCCGGCCTTAACGGTCGACCAATCGTAGCCGCCCCATGACAGGGCGGTAACTGCACCGCTGGCCCATGTTACGGTAGAACTGCCTTCCCAGATTGTGGTGCGCTTCTCGGCAGCACCGAACTGGACGAGGGAAATACCGGTTACGATGAAGTTCTCGCCCTGGATGATTCCATAGTAGCCCCAGTCGGTCAAGGTGACAAACTTTTCAGCACGGTCTGCATCGAGTTCGATGGCGATATATCCTGCGGAAAGATCATAGATGCCTGCATTGACATTGTTTCCGTTGCCAAGGCCCAGATCCATGGCGGACCAGTGTCCATCGAACATCTGGACCTGCCAGTAATCAGCAGTAGGAGTTCCGTAGATGCGGAATATGTCTCCCTCCTTGGCTCCGAGAGCAGCTAAGGCATCGGCAGGTTTCAACTCCCAGTTGATTGACCAGGAACCCAGATCCTGAGAGCCCTCGAAGACGAAGGTCTCGGTGAAAGGTGCGGTAACCTCGAACGGCACAGGCCAAGCGAGTTCGCTGTCATCCATGAGAAGCATCTGCAGACGGTATACACCGGGGCCGAGGCCTTCGGGAAGCGCGAACGACATTGCTTCGTCGGTACGTACGGCGAACGAAGTCACCCTCTTGCCCTTGATGAAGATGCGGTCGATCTGGAGGAGGTTCTTACCGGTCAGCGAGATGTTGTTTCCGAGTCCGAACGAAGGAGAGTCGAACTTGATGGCGACCGCCATGTCGTAGACCACGGTGATTTTCTCGGTGACGGTCTCGTAACCGTTGTCGGCAGTGAGCGTGATGGGGCCGCTGTAGGCCTGCTCGGGGATGCTGACTTCGAGATACGTAGTACCTGCTTCGCCATCCTTCAGCACGAAGGAGCAGTCGATGAAAGACTGGGCCTTGTCGCCGATCTTTGCACTTGTAACAAGGTCGAGGTCGGTACCGCTGACCTTGATGACATCTTTAGCAGCCGTTGCGGATGTAGTGTCGACGGCCGTGACGACGGGCTTGACGACCACGATTTCATCGCTGTAAGCCTTCTTGCCGGATGCGAGGGTTACGGTAACGGCGCCATCCTTGGCGGTTGCGGGCAGGGTGGTGCGGATAGTATCCTCTCCACTCATGTACCACGTAGCCTCTGCGCCTTCGAATGCGACTGCGGTGACAAGATCAAGGTCGGAACCGGTGATCTGGATATCGCAGCCAGCCTTGTAACGGTTGTCGTTGGCAAGTGTCTTCACGCTGAGTTCGGTAACCGAAACGGTTTCGATCTCACCGCCATCGAACTCTACTCCCGCATAGGAAGTGAGGGTGATGTTGCCGTCGGAAGCCTTGGGAGGCAGGTTGAAGACGATGGTATCGGCAGTTGCCGAAACACTGAATTCGACTTCCGCCACCTGAGGCAGGGCCACGTTCTTGATCATGTCGAGGTGCTCACCGAAAACCCTGATGACATCTCCGCTCTTGTAGGTGGCCTTATCCGCAGTGACGACGGTAGGATCGCCCACGGTCAGGTCGTTGGTGTAGATGTGGTTCGGGATGGTATTGCCGTCCTGGACTTCATCGACGTCGGAAAGGATCACGGGGCCGGAGACGGCGTTCGCGGGAACCTTAACCTTGAGTTCGTGACGGGACTGGCTCTCGAAGGTGGTGGTGAATGAGTTGTCTCCGGAGAAGAATACTTCCTTGACAACATTGAGGTACTCGCCCTGGATGGTGAGGATGTCACCGGATAGGACTGTTGCAGGCGAGATGCTGCTTACCTCGATAGGTTCGGTGAAACTCAGGTCGGAGAAGGAGGTCTTTTCGCTGCCGTCCTTGTTCACGATCACGACCTTGCCCACTTCGGGGCCTTCGACAGGCACGATAAGCTTGAGAGTATCGAGCTTAGCGCCCTTTGCGATGCTCAAGAACTCGGTAACGGTGACGTCTCCCGCGAAGCGGACGGCTTTCACGGCACTTAGGCCGCTACCGTAGATACGGAGCTCACCGCCTCGCATCACCGGGTTAGGAGCCATACCGCTGAAGGAGAAACCTCCGCTCAGCGGATTCACGTCAAGCTCCTGTTCCTGGCAGCCGGTAAGGGACACCAGGGCTGCGCAGAGCGTAACGATAAGGGAATATTTGAAAAACTTTTTCATATGCGCTTCTGTTTATTTGACGGGGACAGCACGGATATTGTCGATCTTGATGACCGGCTCGCAGGCAGTACCCTTGACGCCACCGCTCCATACGAAGATGGTCAGGGACGAGAAGGTATTGGCATTGATCCCGTACGAGTTGGCCGTACCATCGGAGTTGAAAACAAAACTGGTGTAAGGAACGGTCACGGTCACCCACTTGTTGCCGGTGTCGTATGAACCGGTGGCTTCCCAAGGCCTGTAGAGAGCACGGGGAGCCTGAGGCATGCCATCGCCGCTGATGAACTTGTTGTTCGCTCCGGCAGTAACGTTGCCGTCGATGTCGACTGCACCTTCAGCTCCGCCAGTGACGAGATCGACGCCACCGATGATGAGCTGCATAGCACCGGACTTCCAAGGGTTGTCGCTCGGGATGTACATCTCGAACTTGAGCCCCATGTTGTTCCACTTGCTGAAGTCGACGAAGTTGGTCAGACGAGGGCTGTCGGCATAAGAGACGGGATCGTCCCAGTCGCCGGGCCAGTACTCGAAGGAGAATGCACCGTCGTTCCAGCCGCCATCCTCATCGAGGGTTGCACCACCACCGCCGAGACGGAGGAAGTTGCCGCTGAGAGCAGTACCGTCGGTCTCCACGACCTGGGCGTGCCAACCATGGTTGGTAGGATGAGGATCATTGTCGAAGTTGAAGAGCATGCCGCGGCTGTCCTGATACATAAAGATGGACTGGGCCGTACCGGATGCCGTGGTAACCTTGACCTTGCCAGGCTGTGCTCCGGCAGGGACCACAACGTCGAATGCATCGCCGGTAGAAGTAGCGACTGCTACAGGATCCACACCCGGGAACTGGACCTCGAGAGGTGCGAAGAGATATGCACCGGAGATGGTCACGGTCTCTCCTGCGTTGGCCCATTCGTTGCTCATGGCGCTGATCCTGGGAGCAGGAGGCAACACCTTGAAGTCGTAGAGGACCACCGTACTGTCGCGGGTGATGAAATGTATCTTGTCGTCCTGGACGGTAGGAAGCGTCTTAGGAACGGCTACGATCAGCGTATGGTCGGTGATGTAGCTCGTGTTGAGCACCGCCGCCTGGTCGTTGAAGTAGATGTCGTGGATGCTCTTGAGGTTGTCACCCACGATGCAGATGGATTCCTCCATGCTTGCCTGGTCGATGATGAGATCCCTGTCGGCATAACGGATGTAGCTTATCGAGGGGACACCCTTGGTAGGCTTGAAACGGTCCGGATAGTCGATAGAGT
Source organism: Bacteroidales bacterium (assembly GCA_017552105.1). Classification (GTDB taxonomy): domain Bacteria; phylum Bacteroidota; class Bacteroidia; order Bacteroidales; family UBA932; genus Cryptobacteroides. Next base: position 5,171 of record JAFZJI010000098.1, read on the forward strand.
CGCAAGATGCAAGCACTGTGAGACCCATGATGAGAATACCGAAATATCTTGTAATTGATTTCATGGATTCAGAGATTAAAAGTCATAGGTGTAAGTAGAGCGTACGTCCACGTGTACAGGTGCAACATCGGAACCAACGCTGGGGTTCATGACGACGTCTTCTGTAGGGAACGGAATGGTGAACATCGAAGGAGTCACGTTGGTGAGATCCTCGTTCGAGCCATTGTAGGAGATCTTTGCAGCATCCCAGGTGTGGGCACCGGGGCCTGCGTATGCGCCGGAATCGTCGATCACATAGTCGTGATACACGCTCTGGATGCCATCCCAGTGGCCACGCCTCTGGGCAAGGAGTTCGGCGATGACGGTATCCACCTCATAGTAGGAACGGCGTACATAGTCGTACCAGTTGTCGCCTTCGAGAGCAAGCTCGAGACGGCGCTCCTTGAAGATGTCGCCGATGGTGACTGCGGTAAGAGGTGTAGCATTGGCACGGGCACGGACCCTGTTCACGAAGTCGAGTGCGTTGGGAGCATCACCGGTAAGGAGGCAAGCCTCTGCATAAACCAGGTAGATATCCGACAGACGCAGGATATGGGTAGGCAGCTGATAACACATACGGTCGGCCGACACGCCGAGAGCGGCGGAATGGTCGGAACCGCAGCCATACAGATGCTTTGCATAGAGAGCGCCGGTTGCGCAGCACCACTGATGGTTGGAACCGTTGGCCTCGAGGCCGGTGGGATAATAAGTATCGTCGAAATAGAAACGGTACATATCGAAACCACCCTTGTCCTGCCAGTACTGAGGATAGTTGTCGCCGAACATCATGATGGTGCCGTGGCGGCGGTCGTCATTGCTGACGCGGAGCGTAGGCTCGACGTCGGCGGAAATGCCGAAGAGATCCATAAGATCGACGCTGGGGCCTTTCCAGTCACCCCATGTGGCGCCGTATTCGTCGATACCGAGGGGACCCACGTCGCTCTGGATGGAGTTCTGCGCGGTCCAGATTCCGGTACCGGAGGCCCACTGCCATGAGAAGAGGTTCTCACCGGTTGCCTGGAAGACCTTCGGATCGAGACGGAAGACGTCTTCGTAGTTGGGGGTAAGGCTGCGGCCGGAGTTCTCGATCACGTCGAGAGCATAGGTCTTGGCCTTGGTAAGGTCGGCAACTGCATCTGCCGAAGTGATGGATCCGCCCAGACCGGCCTTGGTGAGATATACCTTTGAAAGGAGAGCCTCGGCCGCATAGTAATCGATGCGGTTGTACTTGCCGATGTTGGGATCCTTGGGGAGCAATTCCATAGCCTTCTCGAGGGTGAGGATGATGTACTCGTAGACATCTCCCTTCTCGACCTTGGACTGCTTGTTGTAGCTGGCATCCCTGATTATCTGGGTATTATCGTGGATAATAGGGACATCCCCGAAAGTACGGACCAGCAGGAAGTAAGCCATGGCCTTCCATGCGAGAGCCTCGCCGATAGCCTTGTTCTTGGCTGCATGGCTGGCGTGGCCGGAGGAATTGCGGATATTGTTGATTACGGTATTGCACTGGGCATTCACGGCCCAGAGGGAGTAGGACATGTTCTTGAGGTCCGGGTCCGTACCGTTGACGGTAAGGGTGGAATATGCGTTGTTACCCTGATACACATTGCCGCACATGGTCTCGGAGCCGTAGATATAGAAACGGATCACGTCGTACCAAGGGGAATTGTACAGGTAGTTGACGGACTGCTCCACCTGAATATCATTCTGGTAATAGTTCGCAGTAGTATAACTGTCTTCGGCGGGCCTGTTGAGGAAGTTCTCGCAGGAAACGCTTACAAGAGCGACGACTACGGCGCAAAGGATATATTTAAGTATGTTTTTCATCTTGCTGTCCTCCATTTTAGAAAGTAAGATTTACACCGAATGAGCAGGTCATAGGTGAAGGATAACGTCCGTTATCGACACCGAAGGTAAGACCTGTGGAATCCTGCGTGGAGGCACCGACCTCAGGGTCGAAGCCCTGATACTTGGTAAGGGTGTAGAGGTTCTGGAGGTTCATGTAGAGCCTCAGGTTCTCGATACGCCACTTCTCGAGGAGTCGTTTCGGGAAAGTATAACCAAGGGTGATGTTCTTTAAGCGGATATAGGAGCCGTCTTCTACGTAACGGTCGCTCAGGCGGTCGTTGTCGTTAGGATCGGCGATGGTAGGACGAGGGGTCTTGGTGTCGGGGTTCGAGACACGGACATTGGTGACATCCGTCTGCCAGGAATTGCCGGAAGCATAGACCTTGTCGGGATCGATAACCTCGAGACGTGCGCGGTCGGAGATGCTGATGTGCTGGTTGTACCAGACACTGTTCATATGGATCAGACCGTTCCAGCCCTGACCGAGGAGATTGTAATTGAGAACCTTGTTGCCATAGGAACCATTGATGAAGACACTGAGGTCGAAGTTCTTGTAGCGGAAGGTATTGGTCCAACCGAAGGTGAACTTAGGAAGCGGGGAGCCGATGTTGGTGCGGTCGAGCTCGTTGATCTTGCCGTCTTTGTTGACATCTTCGAACTTGAGGTCGCCGGGCCATACGGTGGTATTGCGGTCGAAAACATAGTTTCCGAACTCATCGGTCTTCTCGGGGAACTTCTCGGGAGTAGGCGAATTGAGGATATCGTCCAGGTCCTTGTAAACTCCGACGACCTTGTAGCCGTAGAAGTTGTAGAGGGACTCGCCGATTTCGGTGACGGATACGATATCGCTCCACTGGCCATAACCTACGAGCTGTGCATTGGCGCTGCCGTCGAGTGCGAGGAGCTTGTTGCGGTTGAAGGAAATCTGGAAGTTGCTGTCCCATGCGAAGCCCTTGCTATCGATAGGATGGGTGTCGAGGGTAATTTCCATACCGCGGTTAAGGATAGAACCGAAGTTGCCCTTAGGAGCTGCAAGTGCAGAAGATCCATTACCCTGGGTACCCATGTAGGAAGGAAGGGTCATGGACATGAGCATGTCGCGGGAAACCTTCTGATACATATCGACCGTCAGGTTGACACGGTTGTTCAAGAAGAACAGGTCGAAACCGATGTTGGTCTGTTCCTGCTTCTCCCAATGTACGAAGGTATTGGAGATGTTGGAAGGGCGCTGGCTGTCGCCGAGTGCGGAAGGCATCTTGGACATGCCGGACTCCCATGCTCCGGAACCGATGTTGGCATTACCGGTCTGGCCCCAGCCGACGCGGATCTTACCATCGTTGAGGACATTCTTGAAGCTGCTGGGGAAGAAAGCTTCGTTGGTGAAACGCCAGCTACCTGCAAGCGAGTTGAAGTTGGCCCAACGATTGTCGGGACCGAAGTTCGAGGAACCATCACGACGGAACGTGTAGGTCATGAGGTAACGGTTGTCGTAGTTGTAAGTTTCACGGGTGAAGAAGGAAACCATGGCACTGCTGCCGAATCCTGCACCGGTGGTAGGCGTTCCGGTAGCGAGGTTGATGTTATGGATTTCATCCGAAGGAAGGTCGGTATTGGCGACTGCGAGGTAGTTCCAACGGGATTCCCAGGCTTCCTGTCCGACCATCGCGGTCAGGCTGTGCTTTCCGAAGTTGTTTGCGTAAGTAAGATAATTCTTCACGGACCAGTAAGTGCTGGCATTACGCTGCTGGCGGATCTGGTTGGAGCCCTGCTGGAAGGTTCCGAGGGAGATCTTCGGCTTGTAGATGTCGGCCTGCGAGGAACTAAGGTCGAAACCGACCTCGCTGCGATAGGTGAAATGCTTCACGGGAGTGAGTTCGGCATAGATGTTACCATTGAGCTTCTGACGCTCGAGAAGGTTCTCGTTGTACATTGCCATTGCAACAGGGTTCCTGGTAGTGTA
>JAFZJI010000013.1 GCA_017552105.1 Bacteroidales bacterium
GGCTGCAGCGGCAGCGGCGGCTCTTGCTACGGCAAGGGCTGCAATGGCAAGGCAGGAGGCCGAAGCAGCGGCAGCCAAGGCAGCCGCCGAGAAGGCAGAGGCCGACGCGAAGGCCGCGGCGGAAGAAGCGGAAAAAGCGGCGGCAGAGAAGGCCGCAGCGGAGAAGGCCGCGGAAAGCAGCGTACAGCCGGCAGCACAGCCTGCGGCACTGCCCGCCGTTGAGCCCGCAACAGTGCCTGCTGCAGAGCCCGCGAAGCCGGTAGAACTGATGCGCGAAGTAGTCTATTTCGACACCAACATCTACACCATCGACGCCAAGGCCGCCAAGACCCTCGACAAGGTAGCGGCATTTATGAAGAAGCACCCCGGAGCCAAGGCCTACATCTACGGCCACACCGACAGCACCGGCACTGAAGGTTGGAACAGCACCCTGTCCGGCCACCGTGCGGTCGCCGTGCTCGATTACCTGATCGGCAAAGGCATCAGCACCTCTTCCTTCGTGTTCGAGGGCTTCGGCGAAACCCGCCCTGCCCACAGCAACAGCAGCAAGGAGGGCCGCGCCAGGAACCGCCGCGTCGAAATCTGCATAGCTGAATGAAAACAGCCCTGATAACGGGAATCACCGGCCAGGACGGAAGCTTCTTGGCCGAGTTCCTGATCGAAAAAGGATACGAAGTCCACGGTATCCTTCGCCGCAGCTCCTCGTTCAACACGGGGCGCATAGAGCATCTCTACCTCGACGAATGGGTGCGGGATATGAAGAAGAAGCGCCTAGTCAACCTCCACTGGGGAGATATGACCGACAGCAGCTCGCTCATCCGCATCATCAGCAAGGTAAAGCCCGACGAAATCTACAACCTCGCGGCCCAGAGCCACGTGAAGGTAAGTTTCGACGTGCCCGAGTTCACGGCAGATGCCGATGCGATGGGAGTGCTGCGCCTGCTGGAGGCCGTGCGCATCGTCGGCCTCGAGCATAAGTGTCGCATCTACCAGGCATCCACATCCGAACTCTTCGGAAAGGTGCAGGAGATACCCCAGAAAGAGAGCACGCCCTTCTACCCCCGCAGCCCCTACGGAGTCGCCAAGCTCTACGGCTTCTGGATAATGAAGAACTACCGCGAAAGCTACGGCATGTACTGCTGCAACGGCATACTCTTTAACCACGAAAGCGAGCGAAGGGGCGAGACCTTCGTAACCCGCAAGATCACTCTCGCAGCCGCCCGCATCGCCCAGGGATACCAAGACAAACTCTACCTCGGCAACCTCAACGCCAAGCGCGACTGGGGCTATGCAAAAGACTATGTAGAGTGCATGTGGCTGATACTCCAGCAGGATAAGCCGGAAGATTTCGTGATTGCCACGGGCCAGAGCCACACCGTGCGCGAGTTCTGCACCCTGGCCTTCAAGGAGGCCGGAATAGAACTCCGCTGGGAAGGCGAGGGGGCCGACGAGAAAGGCATCGACACCGCCACCGGCCGCGTGCTGGTGGAAGTCGACCCCAACTACTTCCGCCCGGCAGAAGTGGACCAGCTTCTGGGCGACCCTTCCAAGGCAAAAGCCCAGCTGGGCTGGAACCCCAACCAGACATCTTTCGAAGAACTTGTCCGGATCATGGTGGCGCACGATATGAAAAAAGTGCGTAAATTGTACCGTGATGAATAAAGACAGCAAAATATACGTTGCGGGGCACCGCGGGATGGTGGGCAGCGCCATAGTGCGCGAACTGCAGAAGCAGGGCTACACCAACATCGTGACTCGCACCCACGCGGAGCTCGACCTTACCCGGCAGGAGGCGGTCGAAAGCTTCTTCGCAGCCGAAAGACCCGAATACGTATTCCTCGCGGCGGCCAAGGTTGGCGGCATTGTGGCCAACCAGAACGCCCTGGCCGACTTCATGTACGACAACATGATCCTAGAGATGAACGTCATCCACGCCGCCTGGAAGAATGGCTGCAAGAAACTGGAATTCCTCGGCAGCAGCTGCATCTATCCCCGCATGGCGCCCCAGCCCATGCCCGAAAGCTGCCTGCTCTCCGGGCCGCTCGAAAAAACCAACGAGGCATACGCCCTCGCCAAGATCAGCGGCCTCAAATACTGCGAATTCCTGAACCGCCAATACGGCACCGATTTCATCTCTGTCATGCCCACCAACCTTTACGGTCCCAACGACAACTACCATCCCGAGCACAGCCACGTGATGCCCGCCCTCATCCGCCGCTTCCACGAAGCCAAGCTTTCCGGAGCGCCGAGCGTGACCTGCTGGGGCGACGGCTCCCCGCTCCGCGAATTCCTCTACGTGGACGACCTCGCCGAGCTCTGCGTGTTCCTTATGAACAACTACAGCGGCAACGAAACGGTGAACGCAGGCACGGGCAAGGAAATCAGCATCAAGGACCTGACCGCCCTGGTGGCGAAGGTGGTAGGCTACGAGGGGCGCATAGAGTGGGATACCACCCGCCCGAACGGCACTCCCCGCAAACTGCTGGACGTCAGCAAGGCCGCAGCCCTGGGCTGGACCTACCACACCGGACTCGAGGACGGCATACGCCTCGCATATCAAGACTATCTGAATGGTAAAAGCTCTGCTTTGTAAACTGGGACGGGACATAGCCGCCCCCTTCAGGAATCTCCGTGAATACGTCAGCCTAAAACTGCGCTTTCACGGAATTCTGCGCTTTAACAGGAGCGTCAGGATAGGCCCCGGGAGCAGTTTCGAAGGGGCCGACAGCATAGGCGACGGAAGCCGCTTCACCGGCCATATGGGCTATGGTTCCTATATGATGACGCACTGCGACCTCACGGCCGACATAGGACGTTTCTGCTCCATCGGGCACGAGGTCATGAGCACCCGCGGCATACATCCCTACCAGGCCCCCTTCGCCACCACCTCCCCCATGTTCTACTCCCTGCGCAAGCAGGCGATGGAGACCTTCGCAAGCGAGCAGCGATTCGAGGAGATAGTTCCTCCCACCAAGATAGGAAACGACTGCTGGATAGGCTCCAGGGTGTTCTTCGTGGGCGGCATCAGCGTGGGAGACGGGGCCGTGGTGCTGAGCGGCGCGGTGGTTACCAAGGATGTTCCGCCTTATGCGGTGGTAGGCGGCGTACCCGCCAAGGTAATCAAATACCGCTACGACGACGACACCATAGCCTGGCTGCTCCGCACCCGCTGGTGGGACATGCCCATCGAATGGCTCCGCTCTCACGGCGAACTGCTCTGCGATATCGAAAAGCTCAAGAAAGAACTTAATGAGAATCAGCATAATAACGGTTAACCGCAACGATGCCGCCGGCCTGCGCAAGACTATAGAAAGCGTAGTGGCCCAGACTGCGAAGCCCTGGCAGTTCATAGTCATCGACGGCGCTTCCACCGACGGCAGCACGGACCTGCTGCAGGAGTACGCCGAGAGCATCTCCTACTCCATCAGCGAGCCCGACAAGGGCATATACGACGGGATGAACAAGGGCATAGCCCAGGCAGACGGCGACTACTGCATCTTCCTGAATTCGGGAGATGCATTCTGCGGCCCCACGGTGCTGGAGGCCCTGCAAACGAGCGGTGCCGGGACCGACATAATCTGCGGCAACGCCATCATCCTGGAAGATCCACCCCGCCGCAAGGCAGCCCCCGCGGAAATCACCCTCCGCACCCTCTTCAACGGTTCCATCTGCCACCAGAGCGCCCTGATTTCCACCGCCCTGCTGAAGGCGGAGAACTACGACAGCACCCTGAAGATAGTGGCCGACCGCAAGTTCTTCCTCAGCAACATAGTACTCAAGGGGTGCAGCTATCAGAGCGTGGACGTCGACATAGTGGACTACGACATCACCGGCTATAGCGCCCGCAACCGCCTCGCCTCCGAACAGGAATGGCAGAAGGTGCTTGCGGAGATGCTGCCCGAACGCATTCTGCTCGACTACGGCCGCGATGCATCGGGGCCGCTTTTCGGCAGCGCCGCCTACGAAAAGATGTTCGTGGAGATAGGCCGGCGCAACTGGCGCCGACCCGTCTACCGCATGGTGCGCGGCATGTTGAGCCTGCTGGGGACGCTCGTGCCTAGTGCCAGGTTCGCAAGACAATTCCCCAAGAAAACCGACTAAGATGGCCTCCGGCCGTATCAAAGAAATAGACTTCCTGCGCGGAATCGCGATGCTTCTGGTGATCGCCGGCCACAGCCTGTGGCCCTGGCAGAAGACCACCCTGGCATTCCACATGCCATTGTTCTTCTTCCTCTCCGGCCTCACCCTGTCGCTGAAGCAGCCCAAACCCTTCCGGCAGTATCTCCGCACCAGGTTCGTGCGCATCATAGTGCCGTACTTCCTCTTCGAGTTCCTCTGCCTGGGCATCACCATCGTGCTCTGCCGCATAAAAGGCGAAGACCTCAACCTCTACGGCGCCGTGATGGACCGTCTGGTAGGCAGGCAAAGCCGCGGGGAAGCCGCGCACACCGGATTCATACTGCGCTTCTGGTTCCTGCCGGCGGTATTCTGGGCCACCCTGATGGTGTACCCGGTAATCCGCTACATAAAGAGCCTCCCCGGCAAGGCCCTGTGCATGGCCGGATTCTTTGTCCTCGGATATCTGGACTACCACTTCTGGCCCGGAGTGCGGCCGCAGTTCATCAATATCGGGCTGGTGGCCGCCGGATTCGTGCTGATGGGCGACATCTGCGCCAAGAAAGTCATATCCCTGATGTACGGAAAAGCCGGCCCCGCAGACCTGCTGCCCTTTGCGGCCGGCATAGGCCTGCTGGCCCTGGGCGCCACGATGAATCCCGAGCCCGTGCGCTTCTACATACACGATTACGGCCACTTCGGCTGGATGCTCGTGGGTGCCCTCGGCGGCATAGCAGCATCGCTCATCGCTTGCAAATATCTATACAAAATACCCGGATCCGGGCGCGAGATGACCTGCGAAATCGGCCTTTTGTCGCTACCCATCTTCCCTATCCACATGATAGTGCTTTATTTCCTGAAGCACATAGGGGTATCGAACTGGGTAATCTACTTCATCCTGTCGACACCATCGTCTCTGGTGCTGGCCGATTTTCTCCGCTGCCATTTCCCGATCATGGCCGGTGAACCTAAACTTTTTCCGGTGCAAAGCCTGCTTCACAAGAGCTTCTACAAGCTCAACGACACTTATACCCGCAGGCATCCGGCAAAACCGGCATTCAAGCGCCCCGACATCCCCGCCCAGCAATCCTCGGATATGATCAAGGCCTTGCTCGAATCCCCCTCCCCCTGTATGATAGCCCGCTACGGCTCCACCGAACTCTGGTGCCTCTCGAACTACATAGGCATCAAGCAGGGCTGGAAGAACGCCCCCGGATTCATCAAAGGCACGGCCGAACCATGGTGGTGGGCCCCGGAAAGGGTCGCCAACATGAGGGACTACTCCGGCTTCTTCCCTGCAGACAAGGGGAGCATCGTACGCTTCTGCAAGATGATGCTCGAAGATACCCGCCAGCTCGACCTTCTGGCCTCCTGGCTGGAGAAGGAAAATAACCTCCGGGACCTCCTGCAGGATAAACGCAAGATATTCCTGCCCTACATGGAACCCTGGTACGCCGACCGCCCCTGGACCGAGGCCCTCGCAGGCAAGAAAGTGCTGGTGGTGCATCCCTTTGCCGAGCAGATAGCATCGCAGTACGGCAAACGCGGGCTCCTGTTCGACAACAAAGCCATACTCCCCGACTTCCAGCTGCGTACCGTCAAGGCGGTGCAGTCGCTCGGCGGCAAGAACGGCCAGGGATTCCGGACCTGGTTCGAGGCCCTGGAATGGATGGAAGGCGAGATGGACAAGGAAGATTACGACATAGCCCTGATAGGCTGCGGCGCCTACGGATTCCCGCTGGCAGCCCACGCCAAGCGCAGCGGCAAGAAGGCCGTCCACATGGGCGGGGCCCTGCAGCTGCTCTTCGGCATCAAAGGCAACCGCTGGGAAGACCCCATGTACGGAGTACGCGAATGGGGCCTCCCGGAAGGATTCTACACCAAGTTGTTCAACGAAAACTGGGTCAAACCCGACTCCTCCACCCGCCCGGCAAACGCCGAACAGGTGGAAGGGGCCTGCTACTGGTAGATGGCTAAGACAATACGACGCAAGACCACCGACGGCCTCATCTGGAACACCACCCAAAAGCTGATGTCCAAGGGGCTGCAGCTGGTGTTCAGCATACTCATCGCCCGTATCCTGGTGCCGGAAGACTATGGCCTCATAGCCATAGCCAACCTCTTCATAGCACTGAGCGACGTGCTCATCGACAGCGGCTTCGCCAAGGCCCTTATCCGTGAGCCCGAAAAGACCGAGACCGACTACAGCACGGTATTCTGGTTCAACCTCCTGGCCTCCTGCAGCCTCTATGCGATACTCTTCCTGATAGCTCCGCTGATCGCGGGATACTACGACGCCGAGGCCCTCACGCCAATAATCCGGGTCATCTCCCTTTCGCTTATAATCAACGCCATCTGCGGGGTGCAGAGCCTGCACATGATGGTGGAGATGGACTTCCGCAGCCTTGCCATAATGGAAACCTCCGCGATGGCCATCGGCGGCATCACCGCACTGGTGCTGGCGATGCACGGCGCCGGCGTCTGGGCGCTGGTGGCACAGACTCTCGTGGGCTGCACGGCCCGCACCATACTCATCTGGCTCAAAGGCAAGTTCCGCCCTCTGCGGGTGTTCTCCGGAGCCATCCTCAGGAAATACTTCTCCTTCGGCTCCAGGCTGCTGGTGTCGGAGTTCGCCAACCGGCTCTACAACTCCATCTTCACCCTCACCATTGGCAAGCGCTTCTCCGCCGCCCAGCTGGGATATTATGGCAAGGCGGATGCCTTCGCATCTACCCCGGGCAGCATAGTGTCCGGCCCCCTCAGTGCCGTCACCTTCCCCGCCATGGCCAAGATACAGGACGAGAAAGACCGCATGCGGGAGAGCTCCATCAACATGATGAGCCTGACCTCGCTGGTGGTCTTCCCCCTCTTCCTCGGGCTTGCCGCGGTGGCCGAGGCCCTGGTGCCCGCGCTGCTCACCGACAAGTGGAACGGGATGATACCCATGCTGCAGCTGCTGCCCCTGGCATACCTGCTGGGCGCGCTCCAGATTATCCCCCAGAACATACTGATGATACTGGGCGACTCCTCGTCCATACTCCGCATACAAGTCATTACCAAGGGCCTCGGACTGCTGCTGCTCTTCCCCCTGTCGTCGATATCCATCCTGGCCGTCTGCCTCGATATCGTGGGAGTTGCGGCACTCTCCTTCGCAATGACCCTCCTCGCCGTGCGCAAAAAGGCGGGCCTGAAGCTTCGGGAGATGGCGGCGAGCATGCTGCCGTCGGCGGTGATATCGCTCGCGATGGCAGCCGCGGTGCTGGCGGTGGTACGCCTCGTTCCCGGGCACGTGGCAGGCATGCTGGCCGCCATAGCAGCCGGAGCGGTGGTATATGCCCTGCTCAGCCTTGCGGCCAATAAGAAGCAGCTCTCCGTGCTCAAGGACATCGCCCGTCCATATTTCAAGAAATGAATATAACAGCAATGATACTCGCCGGAGGTTCCGGCACCCGGATCGGCAAGGCCATCCCCAAACAATTCCTGAAGGTAGGCGGCAAACCCATACTGGCCTACACCATGGATCGCTTCCAGAACCACCCCGCCATCGATTCGATGGTGGTGGTCTGCGTAGATGGCTGGGAGAATGAAGTATGGGAGATAGCCCACGCCTACGGCATCGGAAAGCTCACGGTGGTGGTGGCCGGCGGCAACTCCGCACTCTCGTCCATAAAGAAGGGCGCAGAGGCCATAAGCTGCGCCGACGAAGACATAGTGATAGTGCACGACGGAGTGCGCCCGCTGGTGGACGACGCCTCCATCGATGCCGTAATCGCAGACTGCACCCGATACGGCGGAGCCATCTCCGCGGTACCCCTCATCGAGCACGTGGTATATGTGGGAGGCGACAGGACGGACGTTCACTACATCCCCCGCGAAAACGCCTTCCGGACCATCACTCCCCAGGCCTACCGCTACCACAAGATGATGCACGCCTTCCGCGTGATGGAAGATACCGGCAAGGGCGCCGGTTCGGCCTTCATAGGCACCCTGATGATGGACCTCGGCGAAACCGTGGTCCTCTCCAAAGGTTCCGAGAAGAACATAAAGATCACGGAACCCAAAGATCTCGTTTACTTCGAAACAATGCTTTAGCCATGATCAAGCTCGACATCCGGGACCTGCGCCGCATCCAACTGGAGATACTGGACGAAATCCACGCATTCTGCCAGGAGAAAGGCCTGGTCTACTCGCTCTGCGGAGGCACCATGCTGGGGGCCGTCCGCCACAAAGGCTACATCCCCTGGGACGACGACATCGACCTCATGATGCCCCGCGAAGACTACGAACGCTTCAAGGCAGAATTCAAAAGCGCACAGAACGAAATCATCGACCTCACCAAGGTCGAAACCTGCGAAGAACAGTTCATCAAAGTATCCCGCAAAGGCACTTGGATGGAAGACCTGATACTCCGCCGCAGGCTTTACGGCGTGAACGTCGACATCTTTCCAGTCGACGGCATGCCGGAAGACTACAAGCCCTACACCAACCCCCTCAAGGCCATGCACCACATAGTAGCGGAGTTCTGCCCCTACTGGAAGGCCACCCGCCGCCACAAGTTCTACTGGATGCTGCGCTTCACGATCAAGAAACTGCTCCGCGGCAAGGGCGTGGACGTGCTCGTGATCAAGGAAGGCCTCGAAGAGATTGCCCTGAAGCACCTTCCCAAAGACTTCCCCCTCGCGACGGTCATCTATGGAGATTTCCGCATCTTCCCCTTCCCCTCAGACGTGTTCTACCACATCCAGGACATCGAGTTCGAAGGAAAGATGTACAAATGCATACGCGACACCGACCTCTACCTCCGCACTGTGTACGGCAAATACATGACCCTGCCGCCGGCAGAAAAACAGGTCACCCACCATCTATACGATTCTTACCAGGAAGCATGACCCTACCCATCCTATTCACCTTCGACCAGTCGCTGGAGATGCCCGCCGGCGTGTGCATCAGTTCCCTGCTGGAGCACGCCGCACCCGAAACATTCTACGACATCTTCATCCTGCACGGCCCCGGCTGCGACTTCTCGGAGAGCAAGCTGAACGCGCTTGCAAGCATCTACCACAACTGCCGCATCACCTTCCGCAAGGTGGAAGGGGAGTTCGTGGGCGGATACGAAATCCGGGGCATTCCCGAGACAGCCTACTACCGCCTCGTCGCTCCCGAACTCATCCCCGAATACGACAAGATACTGTATTCGGACGTGGACGTGATATTCCGGGAAGACCTCACTCCCTACTACACCGAAGACCTGGGCGACAGCTACTTCGGTGCGGTGGACACCTGTTCCGCCCTGCGCCCGACTTATCAGGAATACCTCCGCAAGGAATACGGGATCGACTGGCGCTGCGGCTACTACTACTCCGGCAACCTGGTGATAAACAGTAGGCAGCTCCTGCGCGACGGCAAGCTCCAGCAGTTCCGCGTGCTCGGCAAGAACAACTACCACCAGCAGGACATGAGCATAATCAACATCGCCTGCGCCGGCAGATTCCACGCCATGTCGCCAGCCTTTTGCCTCTCCACGCCCCTCTACGACCTTATGGTAGATAAGCGCAAGGAGATGGAGTCCATCTACGGGGCCGAAGAGATCGCCCACGCCCTGCGCAGCGGCATCGTGCACTACAACGGGGCCAAGCCCTGGAAGCAGCCCTGCCCCAACGCCGACATCTGGTGGAACTGCTACCGCAAGAGCATCTTCTTCGACGAAAAGTTCGCCCGGGATTTCTGGGTAGGCCAGCGCGACGCCAAACTCCGCATGAGCCTGGCAGGGCGCATCAAGCATCTGCTTCGCTACCCCCTGGACCGCAAAGAATGGAAATAAAAGTATCGGTCATAGTCCCCTTCTACAAGGTGGAAGCCTTCGTGGAGCGCTGCGCCCGTTCGCTTATGGAACAGACGCTGCAGGAGGTGGAATTCATCTTCGTGGATGATGCCTCGCCGGATGCCAGCGCGGAAATCCTGCGCAACACCATCGCCGGCTACGGACGCGACACCAAGATTCTTACCCACCCCGTGAACAAAGGCCTGCCCGCCGCGCGCAACACCGGCCTGGCCGCCGCCCGAGGGGAATACATCTATCACTGTGACTCCGACGACTATCTGGAGAAGGACGCACTAGAGACCCTCTACGCCGCCGCCAAGGAGGCGGATGCCGACATCGCCTACTGCGACTTCTGGCTGGACTTCGGCACTTCCCGCCGCTACATGTCCACCCCGGACTACACGGATGCCGCCCGCATGATAAAAGACGGCTTCCTTGCCGGAGCCATGAAGTACAACGTGTGGAACAAGCTCGCCAAGCGCTCCCTCTACCAAGGCGTCAGCTTCCCCGAAGGCCATTCCATGGGGGAAGACATGACTATGATAATCCTCTCCGCCCGCGCCGGCAAGGTGGTCCGCGTGCCGCGCCCCTTCTACCATTACATGAAGACCAACGGCGGGGCCTTCACCAGCGCACTCTCCGGCAAGCATCTGGAAGACATACGCTTCAACACCGACAGGGTGCTGGAGCATCTGGCCCTCTGGCACACCGACTCGAAAGAGCTCTACACCAGCCTTTTCAAACTGAACGTCAAGCTGCCTTTCCTCTTCAGCGGGGACTACGCCCAGTACTGCCTCTGGAAGAGCTGGTACCCCGAAAGCAACCGCTACATAGCCAGGAACAAAGTACAGCCCCTCCGCACAAGGATGGTCCAGCACTTCGCCGCCGCAGGGCTCTACCCCCTGGTGTGGCTCTACAGCACCGCTGTCAATAAACTTTACTACGGCAGATGATACGCCTCCTGCAGATACTGCTCGTGTTCGTGGCCACGAACCTGTTCTTCTGGCCCTTCGAACTCACGGCCCTGCCCGGCATCAACACCAAGATGATGCTCGCGGTGCTGGGCCTGTTCCTGGGTGCCGCCGAGCTCGTCCGGCGCCGCAGCATACAGATCCCCCGGGAACTGATATTCCTGTTCCTGCTGGCCGGAGCGGTATCCCTTGCTTCCCTTATATCCATCACCCTTAACCAGACGCCCGACGGCACCTACGTGTCGTACATAATCTCCTTCAGCGTATGGCTCAGTGCCGCCTTCGCGGTATGCTGCATGGTACGCTGGACACACGGCCAGGCGACCGTGCGCCTGGTGCTGGATTACCTGGTGGCAGCCTGCCTCGTCCAGTGCATCATGGCATTGGTCATCGATACCAACCCTTCATTCGCCCACTGGATAAACGCCCGCACAGCTTTCGGGCAGGACGTCGCAATCCGCGTCAAGCGCCTGTACGGAATCGGGGCCTTGCTCGACGTGGCAGGCCTGAGGATGGCCGCCGTGCTGAGCGGCCTGTCGTACTTCCTCTCCGAGATCGACGGCCGCCTGCATCCCTTCCGCCGCATCACCTACATCATCTGCTTCCTGGTCATCTCGGTAATAGGCAACATGATTGCCCGCACCACCCTCATCGGTCTGAGCCTGGGGCTGGGATTCATGCTGATGGTGTTCCTGTTCAAGCGCTCGGAACCCGGCTCGGGCGAGAAGACTCCCATCTTCCTCTCGTGGTTCGGGATAATGCTCGCCTGCATAGTGCTCTGCGTCATCCTCTACAACAACAACCCCTCCGCCCGCAAGCTCTTCCGCTTCGCATTCGAAGGGTTCTTCTCCCTGGCGGAAAGAGGATACTGGGAGGTCAGTTCCAACGAGAAACTCAAGAGCATGATAGTGTTCCCGGAGACCCTGCATACCTGGCTCATGGGAGACGGATACTTCCTGAACGCCCGCTACGACATCAACTACCTCGGGCATTCCACTGACCAGGGCTTCTACATGGGAACGGACGTGGGATATCTGCGCTTCCTGTTCTACTTCGGATTCATGGGCCTGATTCCCATGTTCGGAGTCATACTCTACTCGGCGGTGGTGTGCATGCGCCACTTCCGCGAACACAAGCTTTTCTTCCTGCTGGCCCTGCTGGTAGGACTCATAGTGTGGTTCAAGGTATCCACCGACATATTCCTTTATTTCGCACTCTTCCTGAGTGCCGCCGCATTGCAGACAGATGAAGATCCTGTATACCATAGCGGGCCTGTACCGGCCGGCGGGGATGGAGCGTATCCTATCGCTCAAAGCTAATTACCTCGCCAAGCTCGGCTACGACGTGACCATAGTCACCACCGAACAGAAAGGCCGCCCCGAGGCTTTTCCGCTCGAGGGGAGCATAAGCCTTGTCGACCTGGGCATAGGATACGAAGACAATAACGGCAAGTCCTTCGTAGACAAGCTGGTACACTACCCGGCAAAGCAGCACAGGCACCGCAAGGCTCTCGCCAAGCTGCTGCAGGAGTTGCGCCCGGACGTGACCGTGTCGCTGTTCGACGGCGACGAACGCTTCCTCTACAAGATTAAGGACGGCAGCAAGAAGGTGCTGGAACTGCACTTCTCGCGCTACAAGAGGCTGCAGTACAACCGCGGCGGCATCTGGGCCCTGGCCGACCGCCTGCGCAGCTATCAGGACGAAAGGACCGTCAGCAAATACGACCGCTTCGTGGTGCTCACCGAAGAAGACCTCAAAAACTGGGGCAACCCGGCCAACGCCTGCGTGATCCCCAACTTCCTCAACGGCATGCCCGACGAGCCCGCCACCCTGGGCAGGAAGACGGTGCTGGCCGTGGGCCGCTACGACTACCAGAAGGGCTTCGACCGCCTGATATCGGCCTGGGCCATGCTCCCTGCCAACCACCGCTGGAAACTCCGCCTGGTGGGAGAAGGGCCTCTTCGCGACGCCCTTGCCCAACAGGTGAAAGATCTCGGAGTGCAAGACAGCGTATTCATCGACAAGACCCACAGGAACATGGACGCAGTGTACCACGACGCCTCCATCTACGCCCTCTCTTCGCACTACGAAGGCCTGCCGATGGTGCTCCTGGAGGCCCAGTCGCACGGACTCCCGATAGTGGCTTTCGACTGCAAATGCGGCCCTTCGGACGTGGTGACCGACGAGGTGGACGGATTGCTGGTGCCCGAGGGCGACGTGCCCGCACTGGCAAAGGCCCTGGAAAGGATAATGGACAATCCCCGGCTCCGCAAGGAGATGGGCGCGAGGGCCCTGCTCAGCGCCGCCCGCTGGGACAAGGAATCGATAATGCAGCAATGGATATTACTTTTCGCAAGCATATAGTTATTTCGGCCGTAAACATCCGCAAAGGCGGAACTCTCACCGTGCTGAAGGACTGCCTGAGCTATCTTTCCGGGCGGACCGACCTACACGTGACCGCGCTGGTGCACGACCGCAGCCTCTGCGAGGAACCCGGCATCAGCTATATCGAGATTCCCTGGAGCACCCGCAGCTGGTTCCACCGCCTGTGGTGCGAATACGTGACCATGATGCGCATCTCCAAGCGCTTCGCACAGGTGGACCTCTGGTTCTCGCTGCACGACACCACGCCGCGCGTGAAGGCCCTGCGCCAGGCAGTCTATTGCCACAGTTCCTTTCCCTTCCTCAAGTGTTCCTGGCAGGACCTGAGGATGGATGCCAAGATCCCCCTCTTCGCCCGTTTCACCCGCTTCGCCTACAAGTTCAACTCCCGCCGCAACAGCTATATGGTGGTGCAGCAGGATTGGATGCGGAAGGGTCTTTCCGGCCTCATAGGGTTCCCGGAGCAGAGGATAGTGGTTGCGCCTCCGGCGTTCAGTTTGCCGGAGAGCAGGGAGGCGGGAAAGGCCGCGGCAGCGCCCATCTTCCTCTATCCCTCCAGCCCCGACTGCCACAAGAACTTCGAGGTGCTGCTGGAGGCCTCCGGGATCCTGGAATCCAAGCTCGGGACCGGCCGTTTCCGTACGGTCATCACCCTCGACGGCAGCGAAAACCGCTACTCCCGCGCTCTCAAAGCCCGCTTCGGAAACATCAGTTCGGTAGATTTCCACGGCTTCATGAGCAAGGACGAGCTCTGCTCCTTCTACACCGATGCCGCCTGCCTGGTGTTCCCTTCGAGGATCGAGACCTGGGGCCTGCCCATCTCGGAATTCCTCCCCACCGGCAAACCCATGATACTCTCCGACCTGCCCTACGCCCATGAGACCGCCGCCGGCGCCAAGCAGGTCGCCTTCTTCCCCTGCCACGACGCGGAAAGCCTCGCCCGCAGGATGGGAGATGTGCTGGAAGGACGTATGGCAGCCTTCGCCCATATAGAAAAGCATGCTCCCGCCGCCCCCGTGGCCGACGGCTGGGAGGAACTCTTCGGACTTCTTACCAAATGAAGATACTCCAGTTAGGCAAGTTCTACCCCGTGCGCGGCGGTGTCGAAAAGGTGATGTACGACCTCACCGACGGCATTTCCTCCAGGGGCATACGCTGCGACATGCTCTGCGCCATCTTCTCCAAAAAGAAGCGCAGCATCCTCAACCTCAATGAATACGGGCGCGTAATCTGTGTCAAGGCCTACGCCAAGCTGGCCGGCACGATGATAGCGCCCTCTATGATATCTTATCTGCGGAAACACCGCGGGGAATACGACATAGTCCACGTGCATCACCCCGACCCCATGGCCGCCCTGGCCCTGAAGCTTTCCGGATACAAAGGGAGGGTGATTCTCCATTGGCACTCCGACATCGTCGCCCAGAAGGAATTCTTCTTCCTCTACAAACCTCTTCAGAACTGGCTGGTACGCCGTTCGGACAAGATAGTCTGCACCTCCCCGGTGTACTTCAAGGAGTCTCCCCATCTGGCCAAAGTGCAGCAAAAATGCACCTACGTGCCCATAGGCATCAAGCCCGTCAAGGGCGATGAGCAGCGCGCCCGGGAACTCCGCAGCCGCTTCCCCGGCAAGACCATCATCCTCTCGGTCGGCCGCCTGGTGCCCTACAAGGGCTATGAATATCTGCTGGACGCTATGACCCTGCTACCGGACGGATTCCATCTGGTGATAGGCGGCGACGGCCCCCTGCGCAGAGACCTGGAGTACCGCATCGCCGAGAAGGACCTGGTGGACAAGGTTACCATGCTGGGGCTGGTGCCCGAAGACGAACTGCACGCCTGGTTCAGGGCCTGCGACGTATTCGTGCTCCCTAGCGTGATGAAGACGGAAGCCTTCGGCATAGTGCAGATAGAGGCCATGTCCTGCGGCAAGCCCGTGGTCGCCACCCGCATCCCGGGTTCCGGAGTGCCGTGGGTGAACCGCGACGGGCAGTCCGGCGTAAACGTGGAGCCCCGCAACCCCGAGGCCCTCGCAGAGGGGATACTTCGCGACGTGCAGAACGCACAAAGCTTCGGACAGGGAGCCAGGGACCTGTTCCTCGAGCGCTACACGCTCGACATGATGATCAATAAAACAATCCAGATATATGAAAAAGCTTAGAATCCTGATTGCAGGAGCGGTGGTCGTACTTCTCGCGAGCTGCGCCACCGCAAAACAGATGTCCTACTTTCTGGACATGGAAAACGATGTAGCCTATGAAGCCCCTGCGGCACCGGAGCTGATAATCCAGCCCGGCGACCAGCTCGGAATCTCCGTCTCCAGCGAAGACGCCCGCCTCGCCGCCCCCTTCAACCCGGGCGAAGGCGACGCCGCCTCGGAACTCGGCTATACGGTAGATTCCCGCGGATGCATCATCTTCCCGGTAATCGGTTCGATGAAGGTGGAAGGGATGACCCTCCAGCAAGTCAAGGAAGTAATCTCCGGGCGCATCTCCAGCCTCGGATACATCAAGGAACCCATAGTGAACGTGGCACTCACGAACTTCAGCGTGACGGTTATCGGCAACATATCCAACAGCGTGCTGAACGTAGAGAGCCAGTCGATCAACCTGCTCCAGGTGATCGCCCGTTCCGGCGGCACCAACGCCAACTCCAAGATAAAAGACATCACCGTCATCCGCACCGAGCACGGCACCCGCACCGCCTACAGCGTGAACCTGCAGAAGAACGAGCTTTTCAACTCGCCGGTATTCTACCTCCGCCAGAACGACATAGTGTACATCAAACCTAAGGGATCCACCCTCAGCAGCGAGGGACAGACGGCCATGACCTTCGTAGGCGCAGGCCTCTCGCTGGCATCCATCGTAACCTCCTTCCTCCTCTGGAGCAGCAGATAAAGAAATGACAGAAAAGAACAATACCCAGGTCAACCTGATCGACCTATTCTTCTACCTCCTTGGCAAATGGTACTGGTTCGTAGCCTGTATCATCCTTTTCGTAGGCATCGCCTACTACCGTTACGCCAAGACCCCGCTGGTGTTCCGCAGCGACGCCACGGTAATCATCAAGGACCCTTCCAACACCCGCGCCACGGTGCACATGGACAACTACAGCAGCCTCATCAACCATGTGAGCATGTCCAACGAGATCCTCCAGCTGCAGAGCAAGCAGCTGATGTCGGAAGTGCTGCGCACCCTCGGCGCCAACGTCAACTACACGGTCAAGGAACGCCTCCGCGACATCGAACTCTACGACCGCACCCCCGTGCGGCTGCAAGTCTGCGATAACGGCGGCACCGGCTATCTGCTCTTCACCGTCACCCCCGAAAACGACCGTTCGGCACTTCTGGACACGGGAGAAGGCGAAAAGAGGTCCGTCGCCCTCGGCGACACCATAGTGATACGCGGCACCAAGGTGGTGCTCAACCCCACGGGCACCTACAGCCTGTATCTCGGCAGGGAACTGACTATCGGCAAGTTCCCTCCCTACGTGGCCGCAACCCGCTTCCTCGCCAGGCTCAAGGTCTCCCAGACCGAGTCCGACGGCACGATTCTCCAGCTGTCGATGCAGGACAACAACCTCCGCCGCGCCAGCGACGTGCTCAACACCCTCATCAGCAAATATAACGAGGATGCCATCCGCGAGAAGAACCGTATCGCGGTGAACACCGCCGCCTTCATCAACGACCGCCTCGGCATCATCCAGAGCGAGCTCGGCGAGGTGGAAAGCGACCTTGCCCAGTTCAAGAGCGCCGAGCACATCATGGACGTGAACGAAGCCGCAGGCGAGTACCTCGAACAGAGCAAGGGCTACAACGCCGAGATAGTGAAGATCGAGACCCGTGCCCGCCTCGCAAGCTACCTGAGGGACTACCTGCTGTCCGCCTTCAACACCTACGAGCCCGTGCCCGTGAATACCGGCCTGGAAGATGCCAACATCGAGGCCTCCATCAACGGGTATAACGAGATGATTCTCCAGCGCGACCGTCTGGTGCGCGGTTCCAGCGCCGAGAGCCCGGCCGTGCGCCAGCTCGAAGCCAGCATCGCCCCCGTCCGCCAGAACATAATCAGCGGCATCGACAACCTGCTCTCGTCGCTCTCTACCCGCAAGGCCGAGCTCGCCCGCCTCGAGCAGGAGTCCATACGGAAGTTCACCTCCATGCCCGCCAAGGCCCGGGAGCTGGTGTCCATCGAACGCCAGCAGAAGATCAAGGAAGCCCTCTATGTCTTCCTCCTCAACAAGCGCGAAGAGAACGCCCTCACCCAGGCCATGGTCGATAACAACGCCCGCATGATCGACTCGGCGGAAGGCCCCGCAACGCCCATCTACCCGCAGCGCAACAAGATGCTGCTCCTGGGTCTGCTGCTCGGCATCTTCCTGCCCTCGCTGATTCTCATAAGCAAGCTCTTCCTCGACACCAAGATACGCGGCCGGCGCGACCTCGAAAGCCTCGGCAACCTGCCGTTCCTGGCCGACATCCCCGTAATCCGCAGCGGCCGCAAGATAGTGTACCGCAAGCAGAAGAAGAGAGAGGGATCGCCCAAAGTGGAATACACTTTCGAGAGTTCGAAGGTCTTCCGCGAAGCCATGCGCATGATGTGCACGAACATCGACTACATGAAGCCCGAAGGCTGCAGCACGCCGGTGCTCATGACCACCTCCTTCAACGTGGGCGTGGGCAAGTCGTTCATCACCCGCAACATCGCCGCCTGCCTTGCCGACGCCCGCAAGAAAGTCATCATCGTGGATGCCGACCTGCGAAAGCGCTCGATATCCGACTGGTTCGGCAAGAAGCACCACGTGCAGGGCCTCAGCAACTATCTGGTAAGCAAAGAGGTTCCGGTCGACGATGTGATCCTCCACGACGTCATGGAGGGAGTGGATTTCGTGCCCGCAGGGCACATCCCCCCGAACCCCACCGAACTGCTGGGCCGCGGCCGCTTCGAGGGCCTGATCGAGGAACTCCGGAGCCGTTACGACTACATCATCCTCGACGGTACGCCGGTGAACATGGTGGCAGATTCCTTCGTGATCGGCCGCCTGGTGGACATGAACCTCTTCGTGCTGCGCAGCGGACTGAGTGACCGCCGTCAAATCCCGATGGTAGACAACCTCATAAAGGAAGGCCGCCTGAAGCATCTCAGCATCATCCTCAATGGCACCGACGCAAGGCATTCCTATGGCTATTCCTACGGCTATGGTTACGGATACGGCTACGGATATTACGGTTCTGGATATTATGGTTCCGGATACGGCGGAAAATGATTAAATTTGTGAGCAATGATTATTGCAGTAGACTTCGACGGTACGATAGTAGAGCATAAATACCCCTCTATAGGAAGGGAAAAACCCTTTGCAATCGAGACACTCCGCCAGTTGGCGGCCGACGGGCACAAGCTCATACTGTGGACGGTGCGCCACGGCGAGACCTTGGACCAGGCCCTGGAGTGGTGCGCAAAGCGCGGCCTGGAATTCTATGCCGTGAACAGCAACTACCCCGCAGGATCCCTCTTCGCCGGCAGCAAGGACTCGTCGCCCAAGATCGAGGCCGACGTGTTCATCGACGACCACAACATCGGGGGCATGCCCGACTGGGCCGAGATCTACCAGATAATAAACAATGCGCACCAGCGCCATCATAGCCATCGGCATGGCCGGTCCAATGCTTTTCTGAAGAATTTGTTCGGCTTATGAAGAAGTATTCCATAATCGGCGATTGCTCCATCCGCGAACTGGGGGGAAAGTTCCTGATGATGGTATATCCCGGCAACGGGCAGGAGCCTTACGCCCTTCAGGTGAACGAAAGTTTCGCAAGGCTCTACGGCCTCGTGAAGGATCTGGATTCCTTTACTGAAGAATATCTCGCAGCCGCCATCGCTGCCGAGTACGGACTATCGCCCGAAGCAGCCGGGGCAGAAGCTGCCAAAACCTTGAAACTCTGGGAGGAACAATGTCTGGTCAAGTAAGCATCCATCTGCGTTCCTGCCTTTATGGTTTGCTGAGGATTGCCCTGCGCTGCCCCGAACCTGAAGGCCTCAGAGTTCAATTGACCTTGATGACCGATGAAGACTGGCGCAACCTTCTCACCCTCTCCCGCGAGCAGGCAGTATCCGGTCTTGTTTACGAGGCTCTCTCCCAGTTGGAAGGCATAGTGAAGGTTCCGGAAGATGTGTCGCTCGACCTTCTGATGGATGCCTCCCGCATCGAGCATCGCTCCCGGCATCTCCAGACCCTTACGGAAAGCCTCATCGGCGCCCTGCGCGAGAAGGGCCTGCATCCCGTGATAATGAAGGGCCCATCCGCGGCCGACATGTACCCCGTGCCCGCCCTGCGTGTTTCGGGAGATATCGACCTCTTCCTTCCCCCTGCAGAAGTGCCCACGGCCCGTGCCTTCCTCGCCCGCAGCTACGGGAAGGCATCCTCCGCCGCCGACGGTAGCTTGCACTTCATGGCCCACGGCTGCGACATCGACCTCCATTCCCGCTACTACGACCTCTCCGCCAACGAGAAGGACCTCCCCGAGGTTCCCTCTCCCGAAGCCACCATACTCATGCTCTCGGCCCATATCCTCAAGCACGCCATGGGTCCCGGGGTAGGCCTCCGGCAGATATGCGACATGGCCATGGCCAGCCGCTCGCTGCGGGGCAAATTCGACCACGACTTCCTGCGCAAGTACTTCCGCGTGTCCGGCACCATCGCCTGGAACCGTATGCTCGCATCCATGATCCACGCCCGTCTGGGGCTGGATACCGGGTTCTTCCCGGGGAAGAAGGACCGCTACTTCCTGCCGTTGGAACGGATAGTTTTCGCCGGGGGGAACTTCGGCCATCACGACAAGGGCCGCAAGAAGGCACTCTTCCGTTCGGCGAAGGTGCGCAAAGTTGATACGGCCTTCCGCTTCTTGCTGCGTATTCCTTTCTCGCTGCGCTACGCGCCGAAGGAATACACCCGCTACCTCATCTCCCTGCTGAAAGGCAACCTCTCGCTATGATACAGCGCTGCCGCGTGGCAGATTTCAGTTTCGAGTACCAGCTCCCGAACAGTCATCCTTTGTGTGGGGCGCTGGGGAATTACCGTGCGTTTTTGGAAGTCCGGGACGGGGAGGGTGACGGCGTTTCTGCCGGGGCAGGCGCGCCTGCCGATTTTTCGCTAATCTGTTTTTTTGACACCGCCCGCCTCCAGGGCTCCGGCACATCCATTTCCTGGTCTGCCAACGGCGTACGCGTCCTGCTGGCGCCGACAGAAGACCAGCGCCCCGTCGCCCTTCTCAGCCTGGACTCCGGCTTCGTGACGGGCGCCCTCCAGATGACCCCGGAATCTGCGGAAGACCCGGCCACCTGCAAGTACGCCCTCGACACCGCGCTGATGGTGCAGTTCGCCTTCTACAC
>JAFZJI010000099.1 GCA_017552105.1 Bacteroidales bacterium
AGTGTGGACCCACCTCTATCCATTCCGAACAGAGAAGTTAAACGCACTTACGCCGATGGTACTGACCGACCAGTTGGGAGAGTAGGTAGCCGCCGTTTTTCGGATCCCCGGACGAAGCAATTCGCCCGGGGATCTTTTTTTGTAAGATCCTTCGCTGACGCTCAGGATGACAATTATCGTGCAGCAACTAAGTGTTTGATAGATAGGTGATAACCGGAAAGAGTTGGGTTCGGAGGTTGGAGCAGGAGGTGAAGCGGATGGCGTGGATGCCGAGGGTCTGGGCTGCGGCGACGTTGGCGGGGTTGTCGTCGATAAATATGCAGTCGGCGGGCTGCAGAGAATAGCGTGATAGTAGTAGTTTGTAGATTTCCGGGTCCGGCTTGATCACGCCCTCGTTACCTGAAACCACCATCCCGTCCAGCAACTTCAGCACCGGATAATCATCGCAAATCAACGGGAAAGTCTCCATCGACCAGTTACTCAGACCGTAAACCCCATGGCCGGCGGCTTTGAGTTCCCGCACCAGTTCGAGCATTCCCGGAATCGGCCCGCCGACCATCTTGGTCCACTGCGAACGGAACATCTCTATTTCCCGCGACCATTCGGGGAAGCGGGCAGAAAGCTCGGCGATACCTTCCGCGAAGGGTTTGCCTCCGTCCATCTGCGTGTTCCATTCCATCGTGCAGATGTTCTGCAGGAACCACTCCGCACGCGCGCGGTCCCCGAAATATGGATCATAAAGATGATGGGGGTCCCAGTCGATCAGGACCCCGCCGAAATCGAAGATCAGATTCATGAAACAAATCCCGCGAAATAGCCCGGGAACAGCACGCAGGTAATCAGATATCCCACCACCGTGGCGACACCCACGCTGATAAGCCCCGGCATCATGAACGAATGGTTCAGCAGGTACTTGCCTATCTTGGTCGTACCCGAACGGTCGAAGTTCACCGTGGCGATATCGGAAGGATAATTCGGAATGAAGAAATACCCGTACACGCTGGGCATCACCCCGAGCAGCACCGGCCCCGCGATCCCGAGGGAGTAGGCCAGAGGCAGCATGGCCACCACTACGGCCCCCTGCGAATTGATGAGCACCGACACCGCGAAGAACACCAGCGCAATGGCCCAAGGGGCAGATTCCACCAAGCTGCCAAGCATCATCTTCATCTCGTCCATATAGTTCGAGAAATAGGTATCTGCCATCCAGGCGATACCATAGATAGCAATCACCGCAACCATTCCGGACTTCCAGACCGAACCGGACACGGTATTCGGCAGATCCACCCGGCAAAGTATTATGTTCAAGGCCGCCGCAACCAGCATTATTATCTGGATGCAGAGATTCATCTTCGGCAGATTGATCAGCTTCGCCACCGGCTCTCCGTCGATCTTGACCATCTGGCAGAAAGCGAACGCCACGATTATGAGCAAGGCTGCGAAGAAGATGAAGACCGAGGTCTTGGCTTCGCGGGAGATGACCTTGTCGAGGGTGGTGGCGGTGTTGCCGTACATATACTTATGGGTCTTGGGATCCGCAACCCTAGCCTGGAATTCAGGGTCCTTGTCCAGGTCCTTACCGCGCCTGTAGGACGCGGCAGCTGCGCAGAACAGGCCTATCAGGCAGGCGGGGATGGTGACCATCAGCACCTGGGGGATGGAAACCATGTAACCATTCGCATTAGAAATCGTTACGAACGCAACTACGGCCGCGGCGATGGGAGAACATGTGATACCCACCTGCGACGCCACCGATGCCACGCCGCACGGGCGCTCCGGACGTATCCCCTGCTTGAGGGAGATGTCGCAGATAATGGGCATGATGGTATAAACCACGTGGCCGGTTCCCACCAGGACGGTAAGGAAGAAGGTCACCATAGGGGCCAGGAAAGTGATATGCTCGGGATGCTTGCGGAGCATCTTCTCGGCCACCTGTATCATCCAGTCCATACCCCCGGAGGCTTGCAAGGTGCCTGCGCAGGTTACGGCGGCAATGATTATGTAGATAACATCTGTGGGAGGAGTCCCGGGCTTGAGTCCGAATCCGAATACGAGGATGGCAAGGCCGATGCCGGAGATGGCTCCGAGTGCGAGGCTTCCGTAGCGCGAGCCCACGTAGAGGGCTGCCAGCACGATGAGAAGCTCGATGATCATGGTTATAGTCATAGGTACGCTATTATGTTATCGACCATAAAGTTAACAAAAAAAATCGGCAGCACCCCAGGGATGCTGCCGAAAATATCGGATTGCCGGTCGGGCCGGCAATGACGCGCGTTAGCGGATCTTCTTGTAACCGTACTGTGCGGTGTCGCCAAGCTCCATCTCGATCTTCATCAGACGGTTGTACTTGCAGATACGGTCGGTACGGCTGAGCGAACCGGTCTTGATCTGACCGCTGTTGGTAGCAACTGCGATGTCGGCGATGGTGGTGTCCTCGGTTTCGCCGGAGCGGTGCGAAGTCACTGTGGTGTAGCCGTTGCGGTGTGCCATCTCGATAGCGTCGAGGGTCTCGGTAAGGGAACCGATCTGGTTGACCTTGATAAGGATGGAGTTACCTGCGCCCATGCGGATACCCTTTTCGAGGTACTTCACGTTGGTAACGAAGAGGTCGTCACCTACGAGCTGGCAGCGGTCGCCGATAGCCTTGGTGAGCTTGACCCAGCCTTCCCAGTCTTCCTCGGAAAGACCATCCTCGATGGAGTCGATAGGATATTTGGTGATGAGCTTCTCGAGGTACTTGATCTGCTGCTCGCTGGTAAGTTTCTTTCCGCGAGGATCCTTCTTCTTGCCATCCTTGAGCTGCTTGTAGTCATAGTAGAACTTGCCGTCCTCCTTGAAGCAGAACTCGGAAGCAGCGCAGTCCATAGCGATGGTAATGTCCTTACCAGGCTCGAGACCGGCGGCCTTGATAGCCTCGATGATGCAGTCGAGAGCATCGTCGATACCCTTGAGTGCGGGAGCGAAACCACCCTCGTCACCCACGGCGGTAGAGCATCCGCGGCCCTTCAGAACCTTCTGGAGAGCGTGGAAAACCTCGGCACCCATACGTACGGCCTCAGCTTCGTTCTGAGCACCTACGGGCCTGATCATGAATTCCTGGAAAGCGATAGGAGCGTCGGAGTGTGCACCACCGTTGATGATGTTCATCATAGGAACGGGAAGTACGTAAGTATTGGTGCCGCCGATGTACCTGTAGAGAGGAATGTCGAGATAGTTAGCTGCAGCGTGTGCAACTGCGAGAGAAACACCGAGAATGGCGTTTGCGCCGAGTTTGCTCTTGGTAGGAGTGCCGTCGAGTTCGATCATGGTCTTGTCGATGGAACGCTGCTCGAGAGCGCTCATGCCGATGATAGCGGGGGCGATCACGTCGTTGACGTTGGCAACGGCCTTGAGGACACCCTTGCCGCCGTAGCGCTTCTTGTCGCCATCGCGAAGCTCGAGAGCTTCGTTCTCACCAGTGGAAGCTCCTGAAGGAACAGCTGCCACACCTTTGATGCCGGATTCGAGGATAACCTCTACTTCTACTGTCGGATTTCCACGTGAATCGAGGATTTCGCGACCTGTAACTTGGATAATTCTCATAATTTTATGCTAAAAAGTAAAAAATCAGTGCTAAATGCGCCGCAAAATTACGAAATTCCAACATATTTATCAATAATACGGCAGTATTTCGTAACTTTGTGTATCTAAATAAACCTAACGGAGATGCCAGCAGTTACAGGACACATTTCACAGATCATAGGCCCGGTGGTGGACGTGCATTTCGACCTAAATTCCAAACAGGAAAGTGCACTTCCTTCCATCCACGACGCGCTCAAGGTAAAAAAAGCTGACGGAAAAACACTTATCATAGAAGTTCAACAGCACATCGGAGAAGACACCGTGCGCTGCGTCGCCATGGATTCCACCGACGGACTCCGCCGCGGGCTCGAGGTGGAAAGCACCGGCTCGCCCGTCACCATGCCCGCAGGCTCCCAAATCCGCGGACGCGTCATGAACGTGGTAGGCGATACCATCGACGGCCTGGGAGATCTCGACCGCAAAGGGAGCCTTCCCATACACCGCGAAGCCCCGAAGTTCGAAGAACTCACCACCAGCCAGGAAGTCCTCTTCACCGGCATCAAGGTCATCGACCTGCTGGAACCCTACCTCAAAGGCGGCAAGATCGGCCTCTTCGGCGGCGCCGGCGTAGGCAAGACCGTGCTCATCAAGGAACTCATCAACAACATCGCCAAGAAGCACAACGGATTCAGCGTCTTCGCAGGAGTCGGCGAGCGTACCCGCGAGGGTAACGACCTCCTCCGGGAGATGATAGAATCGAAGGTCATCCGCTACGGCGACGAGTTCGAGAAAGGCATGGAAGAAGGCAGATGGGATCTTTCCAAAGTGGACCGCGAGCAGATGGCTCAGAGCCAGGTGGCGATGGTGTTCGGTCAGATGAACGAACCCCCGGGAGCACGTTCCAGCGTCGCCCTCAGCGGACTTACCCTCGCCGAATCCTTCCGCGACTCCACCGATCCCTCCGATCCGAAAGACATCCTCTTCTTCATCGACAACATCTTCCGTTTCACCCAGGCGGGTTCCGAGGTGAGCGCCCTGCTCGGCCGAATGCCTTCCGCAGTGGGCTACCAGCCTACCCTTGCCACGGAGATGGGCCAGATGCAGGAACGCATCACATCTACCAAGAACGGATCCATCACCTCCGTGCAGGCAGTCTATGTGCCGGCAGATGACCTCACCGACCCGGCACCGGCCACGACCTTCAGCCATCTCGACGCCACCACCGTGCTCAGCCGCAAGATTGCTACCCTCGGCATCTACCCGGCCGTGGATCCCCTGGAATCCACCTCCCGCATACTTGACCCTAACATCGTCGGGCAGGACCATTACGACACCGCCCAGCGCGTGAAACAGATACTCCAGCGCTACAAGGAGCTGCAGGACATCATCGCCATCCTCGGCATGGACGAGCTTTCCGACGAGGACAAACTCACGGTGAACCGCGCCCGCCGCGTGCAGCGCTTCCTCAGCCAGCCCCTCCACGTGGCCGCCGCCTTCAACGGCTGCCCCGGCGTGATGGTGGATATCGAGGATACCATCAAAGGCTTCAAGATGATCCTCGACGGCGAGGTGGACCATCTTCCCGAGCAGGCCTTCCTGCAGGTAGGAACCATCGAAGATGCTATCGCCAAAGGCGAAAAGATATTGGCACAGGCTAAATGAAACTCCAGATAATCACTCCTATGGGCATCGAAGAGCACACGGTGGAAGCTGTTTTCCTGCCGGGTGCAGCAGGGG
>JAFZJI010000100.1 GCA_017552105.1 Bacteroidales bacterium
AGGTTGCGGTGCGGAGCCGAAAGCTTCTTGAGAATCAGATACTGGGAGTAATTGGTATCCTGGTACTCGTCCACCATTATGAAGTCGAAGCGGGATGCAATCTCGGCACAGGCCTCCTTATTGTCGCGGAGAAGGATGTTCATGTTCATCAGGATATCGTCGAAGTCCATGACTCCGTTGGCCTTTAGCTTCTCCTGATACAGCTGGTAGACCTTCCAGAGGAAAGGTTTCTTGCCATGGAGGTCGGCCTGCTGGATTTCCGCATTCGCCCGGTAGGCCTCGGGAGTGAAGAGGCCGTTCTTGGCGAAGGAGATGCGGGCCAGCACCTCGCGGGGCTTGTAGATCTTTTCGTCGAGATTGAGTTCCTTCACGCAGGCCTTTACTGCACTCTCGGAATCGGAGCGGTCGTACACTGTAAAACTGCCGGGATAGCCTATGCTGGTGGCATAATCGCGGAGGAAACGGATGAATACGGAGTGGAAGGTTCCCATGACCACCCCGCGTGCAGCCTTGCGGCCGACCAGCAGCGCGATCCTCTCCTTCATCTCTTCCGCAGCCTTCTTGGTAAAAGTCAGCGCCAACACCCTCGAAGGGTCCACTTCCAACGCCAGGATGTAGGCCACCCTGCTCGTAAGCACCTTGGTTTTACCGGAGCCTGCGCCGGCCACTATGAGTACCGGCCCGTTCACACATTCCACCGCTTCACGCTGCCGGGGATTGAGCCCGGCGATAATCGCTTCTATTCTTTCCTTCTTTTCCATATTCGTGGCACGAAATTACGAAAATTTTGACTATCTTCGCGCATCATTTGTGAAAGTTGAAATAAACTACTATATAAATACCCAAATGTCCAAGAACATTGTTTTGAAAAAAGGGCTTGACATTCCCGTGAACGGGGCTGCCGAGCCTCGCCTATCCAAGACCGTGTCTCCCGACATAATTGCCGTTGAACCTACAGTATTCAAGGGCTTTACACCTCGTCTGCTTGTGAAAGAAGGCGACCGTGTGCTCGCAGGTTCTCCCGTGATGTCCGACAAGAAGAATGCAAGCATCCTCCTTGCCAGCCCCGTCAGCGGCACAGTAAAGGAGATAGTCAGAGGCGAAAAACGTAAGCTTCTGGCCGTGACCGTTCAGGCAGACGACGTTCAGCAGTATCTGAAGTCCGAGCCCAAATGCAACGATGCGGCCGAGGTGAAGGAATCCCTGTTGAATTCCGGCCTATGGCCATTCATTATCCAGAGGCCCTATGGTATCGTCGCCGATCCGGCAGTTACCCCCGGGGCCATTTTCGTATCTGCATTCAGCTCCGCTCCCCTTGCAGCCGACAGCGAATTCACGCTCGCAAGCCGCATAGCGGACATACAGACCGCAGTCAACGCCCTGGCCAAGATTGCCAAGGTGTACGTCGGTATCAAGGATGCTGATTCCGTATTCGGAAAGATCGAAAATGCAGAGGTCAACATCTTCAGCGGAAAGCACCCCGCAGGAAACGTGGGCGTGCAGATCGCTGCGGTCAAGCCTATCCTCAAGGGTGATGTAGTGTGGACCGTATCCCTCGCCGGGCTCGCAGCAATAGGCAAGTATCTCTCCAAGGGTGTGTACGACGTACGCCGCAAGGTTGCAGTCGTAGGCCCCGCAGCCATCGAGACCGCCTATGTGGAAACCCTTCCCGGAACACCTATGAAAACTCTCGCAGGCTTCTACGGCGGAATCGCGGACGGAGTGCGCATCGTCAGCGGTGACATCCTCAGCGGCCGGACCGTCGGAGCAGAAGGATACCTCGGTTTCTTCGACGAGACCGTGACCATCCTCCGCGAAGGTACAGATCCCGAACTCCTCGGATGGGCCAAGCCCGTGCGCTGGAGCCAGTTCAGCACCGACCACTCCTACTTCTCCTGGCTCACTCCCTGGAGGAAGTACGACATGGATACCAACCTCCACGGTGGTCCCCGTGCATTCGTAATGAACGACAGCTACTATGGCAAGGTGCTCCCCATGGGCATCTTCCCTCTCTACCTCATCAAGGCCTGCCTCGCCGGCGACATCGACAAGATGGAAGCCCTCGGCATCTACCAGGTCCTCCCCGAAGACCTTGCACTTTGCGAGTACATCGACCCTTCGAAGAATTACATCCAGGACATCATAGCTCAGGGTATCGACCTGATGCTCAAAGAAATGGCTTAAGATATGAAGAAATTTTGGGCAGCTACAGTGGACGCCTTCTCGACATTCCTGAAGGTTCCCGGCACGGTCACCCGCAAAGGTGCTCACGTGCGTGATGCGATCGATCTTAAGCGCATCATGATCATCGCAGTGATATCCGTCGTTCCCGCAGCCATCTTCGGTATGTGGAACGTGGGCTATCAGCACTCCCTCGCCATCGGCGACGGACGCCTCCAGATCCTTGCCAACTTCTGGTACGGATTCCTGAAGGTCCTTCCTCTCTATGTGGTTTCTTACGGCGTAGGACTTTTCATCGAGTTCTTCTCCGCAGGTATAAGGAACGAAGAAGTAAACGAAGGCTACCTCATGTCGGGTATGCTCATCCCCCTCATCGTTCCCGTCACCATTCCTCTCTGGATGCTCGCCATCGCAGTCGCCTTCAGCGTCATTTTCGTGAAGGAATGCTTCGGCGGCACCGGCATGAACATCTGGAACCCTGCACTCGTCACCCGTGCAGTCCTCTTCTTCTCCTATCCTTCGGCAATGTCCGGCTCACAGTGCTGGATCAGCCTCAAGGCAGGTGAGAACGTAGTGGACGGATTCACCGGAGCGACTCCCCTCGCACTCGAAGGAGCTACCGCACAGTACGGCACCGGCGTCTGGGATTACATCATCGGTACCGTTCCCGGTTCCGTGGGTGAGACCTCCGTCATCGCCATCCTGCTCGGCGCATTCATCCTTCTGTGGACCGGCGTCGCAAGCTGGAGGATAATGCTCTCTTCCGTACTCGGTGCAATCTTCGTCGGCAGCATAGCCAATATCTTCGGCGTAGGTATTCCCTTCTGGCAGCACCTCATCGTGGGCGGCTTCGCCTTCGGTACCGTGTTCATGGCCACCGACCCCGTCACCTCGGCACAGACCGAGCGCGGCAAGGTCATCTACGGTGTGCTCGTGGGCGCAATCTGCGTGGTCGTACGCCTCTTCAACCCCGGCTATGCCGAGGGTATGATGCTGGCAATCCTGCTGGGCAACACCTTCGCACCTCTCATCGACCACTACGTCGTGAACGGAACTATGAAACGCCGCACCAAGGCAGCCATGAAAACCGCTTAATATATTTGAGGTATGAATACTAACAGTAATCTCTATACAGTCATCTATACGGCCATCATCGTTACGGTGGTCGCAGCGGTACTTGCCTTCGTGAGCCAGAGCCTCAAGGGCAAGCAGGAAGCCAACGAAAAGGCAGAGACCATCAGCCAGATGCTCACCGCCGGCGGATTCGGCAGCAAGGCCGAGTTCCAGGCAATGGGCAACGTGAAGGTTCTCGAGACCTACGGCAATGAAATCGAGGAAGCATTCACCGTCGACGCCGAAGGCGCCAAGGTAGCGGATCTCGACCTTGGGCAGAAGGAGGTTTTCTCCCGCAGCCAGCTCAAGGCACAGAACTATAAAGTGAAGGACGGCAACGGATACGCCATCCCCGTCTATAAATTCAAGAACGGCATCACCGTGGTTCCCGTCTACGGCGCAGGCCTCTGGGGCCCCGTCTGGGGCTACATCGCCTTCGAAGCAGATGGCCAGACCATCCACGGCGCATACTTCGACCATGAGTCCGAGACCGCAGGCCTCGGTGCCAAGATCAAGGACGACCCTGCCTTCCAGGCCGAGTTCGTAGGCGAGAAGGCATTCTTCGGCGAGAGCCCCGTATTCGCAATCGTGAAAGGCGGCGCTCCCAAGGAAGACGGCAAATCCGTGGTAGACAACCAGATCGACGCCATCACCGGCGCGACCATGACTTCCAACGGCCTTGACGCCGCCATCAACATGTGGCTCGGGGCTTATGCCGCTTATTTCGGAACATTCAAAGCAGAGGAGGAATAAGATATGAAATTGAAAGAAACTGTTCTTGATCCTATCTTCAAGAGTAACCCGATTACCGTATTGGTGCTGGGTATCTGCTCTTCGCTGGCAGTTACCGTCACCATGAAGGGTGCCCTTGTCATGGCCATCTCGGTTATGGCAGTCTGCGGCATTTCGAGCCTTATCCTCTCTACCCTGCGCAACACGATTCCCGGGCGCGTACGTATTATCGTGCAGCTCGTGGTGGTTGCTATGATGGTTATCCTGGTGGACCAGATCCTCAAGAGCTTCGAATCCACCTTCCCCATCGACAAGCAGCTCTCCGTGTACATCTCCCTCATCATCACCAACTGTATCGTGATGGGACGTATCGAGGCTTTCGCCCTCGGTAACAAGCCCATCCCCTCGTTCCTCGACGGCCTCGCCAACGGAGCAGGATACGGCCTGGTGCTGCTGATCGTCGCCTTCTTCCGCGAACTTCTCGGAAGCGGCACGCTCTTCGGTATGCAGATCATGCCTGCAAGCTACGTTACCAACAACCTGGTCATCCTGCCTCCCTTCGCCCTCATCCTCCTCGGATGCATAGTGTGGGTACAGCGCAGCATCCAGAAAGACCTGCAGGAGAAATAACACATAACAGCTACTGAATATGGAATATATAAGCTTATTCGTAAAGTCAATCTTCGTTGACAATATGATCTTCGCCTACTTCCTGGGTATGTGCTCATACCTGGCAGTATCGAAGAACGTAAAGACAGCTTCCGGACTCGGTCTGGCCGTTATGTTCGTACTTCTGGTCACGGTGCCCGTGAACTACCTGCTGAACAAATACGTGCTCGGCCCCAATGCCCTCGTGGAAGGTGTCGACCTGAGCTTCCTCAGCGTCATCATCTTCATCGCTGTCATCGCGGCTATAGTGCAGATCGTGGAAATGGTGGTAGAGCGCTTCGCTCCCTCACTGTATTCCGCCCTGGGTATCTTCCTCCCGCTCATCGCAGTGAACTGCGCCATCCTCGGCGGAGCCCTCTTCATGCAGCAGAAGGAATTCGCAAACGTCGGCGAATCCGCCGTGTATGCGCTTGGTTCCGGCATCGGCTGGTTCCTTGCCATCGTGGCCCTCGCCGCCATCCGCGAGAAACTCAGCTACAGCAACGTTCCCGCACCCCTCAAGGGTCTTGGAATCACATTCATAACCGTCGGCCTCATGGGCATCGCCTTCATGGCCTTCATGGGTATATCACTTTAATCAAGGAGGCAAAACTATGACATCAACCATTTTTTCTGCAGTCCTTGTAATAGTGATTGTAACGCTGCTCCTGGTAGCGCTGCTGCTCATCATCAAGGCCAGGCTCACCCCCTCCGGGACGGTGAAAATCGACATTAACAACGGCAAGAAAGTGCTGGATGTAGCCCAGGGCGGCGACGTCATGCACACTCTCGCCGACCACAAGATATTCCTTCCCTCCGCCTGCGGCGGCAAGGCCAACTGCGGCCAGTGCAAAGTGCAGGTCCTCGAGGGCGGCGGAGAGATTCTCCCCACCGAGAAGGGATTCTTCAACCGCAAGCAGATCAAGGACGGCATGCGTCTGGGCTGCCAGGTGAAGGTGAAGAACGACCTCAAGATCGCCGTTCCCGACTCCACCCTCAGCGTGAAGAAGCTCGAATGCGAGGTTATCTCCAACAAGAACGTAGCAACCTTCATCAAGGAATTCACCGTAAGGCTGCCTGAGGGAGAGCATCTCGAATTCAAGTCCGGAGAATACATCCAGATCGACATCCCCGAATACGACATCGCATTCAAGGACATCGACGTGGATCCCATCTACCGTGGCGACTGGGAGAAGTACGGATTCTTCGACATCAAGTACAAGAACACCGTTCCCACCGTACGCGCCTACTCCATGGCTTCCTATCCTGCCGAGAAGAACATCATCAAGCTCAACGTGCGTATCGCGACTCCTCCGTTCGACCGCAGCCAGCCTAAGGGCGTATTCAAGATGCTGCCGGTTCCTCCCGGAATCTCCTCATCGTACGTCTTCACCCGCAAGCCCGGCGACAAGGTGACCATCAGCGGTCCTTTCGGCGAGTTCCTCCTCCCGGAGAACGATCCCAAGGACATGGAATACATCTTCGTCGGCGGCGGTGCCGGTATGGCTCCTCTGCGCAGCCACATCATGCACCTCTTCAAGACCATGAAGACCGATCGCACCGTGCACTTCTTCTATGGAGCCCGCAGCCTCGTGGAAGCCTTCTACCTCGAAGACTTCGCCGAGATCGAGAAAGAGTTCCCGAACTTCAAGTTCCACCTCGCCCTCGACCGTCCGGATCCCGCAGCAGATGCTGCAGGCGTGGCCTACACTCCTGGCTTCGTGCACAACGTGATGTACGAAACTTACCTCAAGAATCACGAGACACCCGAAGATATCAAGTACTTCATGTGCGGCCCTCCTATGATGGTGGGTGCAGTGAACGGACTGCTCGACAGCCTCGGCGTACCTCCTGAAAGCATACTCTACGACAACTTCGGTTAGTAGGTAAATACAGTAGGTAAAAATTTTCAAGCCCTCCGGTAGTTTGTACTATACGGAGGGTTTTTGTACTATTTCGATGGTCAAACTATCGGAAACTTAAATTTTTGAAATTGTTTGCCACGATTCTTTGGGTCTTAGAGAGCCGCATGCGACCTTTGCAAAACCATTTGAAACGCGAACCGATGCGGCAGAATCTTCAAGGGCTACGCCCAGAGACGATCTGTCTCGCAATAAACTTAACTCTTTATGCTTACCTTCCTGTCGCAAAGGTTCAACCATTCGCAAGGGTTACGGGTCTTGATGCCGGTTGCAGCCGTGATGGTTCTGACCGGGGCTTGTGTCAAGGCCCATTCCCTTCAGATGGTAAGCCGGAAACAGGACAGCCTGAGCCTGCACATAAACACCCGGCAGGATTACGATCACCTGGATATATTCATCTATGCAGATACCCTTACAAGGCCACTGGAAGCGCATTTCCGCAAAGGGAGCGAGCGTCATCTCAGACTCCCCTGCTCGCGGGGAGACAAGATAATAGTAGCGCTCGCGGACGTGCGCGGGGAGTTCGGCGGGTTACCATCTACCGTCGAGGCCATGGAAGCCATCTCCATGAGCTACTGCGACGAAGATCCCGATGCCCCTTTCCAGAGCGGCTACTGCAGCCTGCAAGGGGCCTTGCAGGCCGAACTGGCCCTGAGCTCGCTTCTCTGTCCGGTCAAGATAGGCACCCTCTGCCTGGAAGATGACGCCCCGCTATGCGATCCGGTAGTCAGCCTCAGGCACGTCAGCGCGGAGATGCACATCCTCAGGCAGGACGGATTCCATCCCACGCATACCCTGGACGGAGCCGAGACCCTGGAATTCCCGCTTATGATGATGCGTTCCCTGCCCTTCGACATAGCAGCAGTACCCCAGCGGGCGGACATCACCCTCTACTGCTACCCCAACGAAGACAAGGAAGGTCCTGGAGGCGGAGGAACCGAACTGGTGGTATCGGGTTATTTCCGCGGAGAAATACGGAATTTTTACATCCCTTTAGGCAGCATTAAGAGGGGTGATTGCATCTATATAGACGTACTACTCAAAGAATAGATGGCAATCAAAGAATTCTGGCATAGAATTTACACCAAACCTCGCCGCCTGAGGCTCATCAGGCGTTACGGACTCCCGATGTTGGAAGCCTTCGACAAGGCTCTTTCCGGTGCGGGAATTCCCTTCAGCCCGGTTTACGGCACGCTCCTCGGTGCAATACGCGAAAAAGGATTCATCGCCCACGACGACGATGTAGATATGGGCGTATGGACCGACCAGCTTCCAGGAGGCCTGGAGGCCCTGCACAAAGCCCTCGAAGGAGCAGGATTCACCCTCAGGCGCACCTTGCTCGTAGATGGCGGAGAGTTCGCCCGCGAAGAAACCTGGAAATGGAACCACGTGGGGGTGGATATCTTCTTCTTCGACCATGTGGATGGAGATACCTGCAGGGGCTACATGTTCTATCC
Source organism: Bacteroidales bacterium (assembly GCA_017552105.1). Lineage (GTDB taxonomy): Bacteria > Bacteroidota > Bacteroidia > Bacteroidales > UBA932 > Cryptobacteroides. The sequence goes on from JAFZJI010000100.1 coordinate 8,054, forward strand.
TTTCCGCGATTGCAAGAGCTTCGGGGAATCCGTCCAGAAGCACGGAGGCCTTCGCGTGGTGGAATTCGACGTTCCCTTCTCCAGCGACACCGAACGCCTCCCCTTCGAAAGCATCACCCTGCCCGTCACCAAGACGGCAGAAGGCTTCGTAGTGGCCCGTTACGGGCTCGACTGGCGCACCCCCGACCCCACGTTCGTTTATCCCCGTCCCGGCGTATCGGGCAACCACGATCGCGACGACAAAATCTGCATTCCCGTAAAACCCGAAAAATGAAAAAACTATCGATGGCCCAGATACACTCGGTGCTTCTGGACATTCTAACAGACATAGACGCATTCTGCCGTAAAGAAGGCCTTCGCTATTCACTCGCCTACGGAACGCTCCTGGGAGCCGTCCGCTACGGGGACTTCATCCCTTGGGACGACGATGCCGACATTGTTATGCCCCGCGAGGATTTCGAGCGCTTCATCGCAAGCTACCCCAACGAGGGGCGCTTCCACTGCATTCACAACAACACCGGCGAGAAAGAATTCTATCTTTCGGGCTTTGCGAAGGTGCACGACACCACCACCGACAAATTCATCGGCAGCAAGAAATACCGCAGCCGTTACGGCGTGAGCGTGGACATCTTCCCTCTCGACCCTCTTCCCGAGGATCCCGAAGAAAGGCACGCCCTCATTTCCAAGGCTATGCACTACTGCCGGAGGCTGGGCTGCCACAACAAGTACTTCTTCCACAGCAATCCCTTCACCATGCTGGAAGCCCACATGCATAGCCACCAATACTGGCTGGACAAGTGCAACGAGGTAGTGCACACCGTAAAACTCGAGGATACTCCATATATCGGGGTAATGATGGGCGCCACCGGATACTACAACGTACATCCCAAGAACTTCCTGGACAGGCCGGCAGAAATCAATTTCGCCGGGCACAGATTCCTCTGCCCGGAAGATACAGACAAATATCTTTCACAGATTTACGGACCGGACTACATTACACCGCCTCCCGTGGAAAAACGCCGCACCCACGGCGACCCGGTCTATCAGCTGTAACGCAGTTTAATCCTAAGAAAAAGCCTTTTAAGTGTCAGCGGAAGAGTCAGGAAATCCTCTCGTATCGCCGGCACGTTTTCTTTATCGTACTTGAGGAACTCGCGCATGCAGTAGTCCAGGATCGGACCGCGCAGCCATCTGAGTTCCTCGTCGCAATCCACGAATCCGTTGTAGAACTTGTACATAGCCAGGAAGTTCCTGGCAGATGCTCTGTGACGTTTGCCGCGGTTGCCGCGCGTCATGGCGTTGGGATTGTCGCGCCTGTAATGATAGGGAGCGATAGGATAGAGCACGGCCTTCTTGGCATACGACAATATCTGCGTAGAAAGTATCATATCCTCATGCATGCTAAGCGTCGGATAGAAGAGCTTGTCGGTATAGAGGCTGCGTCGCATGAACTTACTCACGAGATACCCGTGTGCAGTACGCTTCATTATGGCCTTGCCGAAGTCCACAGGCTTGTCGAAAGCGGGATCCTTGGCGATATGTACCTTGATGACATCGTTCTCCTTGCAGACATAATGATACACTATGTCGGCCCCCGTCTCTTCGGCCTTTCGCACCAACCGCTCCACCATATCCGTCTCCACCCAGTCGTCGGAGTCGACGTGCATGACGAAGTCGCCGGTAGCCACCTTCAGGCCACTCAAGCGGGCCTGGGGCAGGCCTCCGTTCTCTTTATGTATTATGGTGATGCGGTCTTTCAGATGCGGAAAGCGCTTTTCGATGAGAGCCTCCAGGATTTCCACCGAACGGTCCGGGCTGCCATCGTCCACGAAAATGAACTCGATATCGGGCCAGGTCTGAGACAGCACCGACACGGCGCAGCACTCTATGTAGCGCTCCACCCCGTAGATAGGAACGATGATACTTACTTTCATAGCTCGAAACGGGACTTGTCGGGAAGCGCGTCCTCGAAGGCCGAGAGCAGTTTCCCGCGGCAGTTAAGATACTTATCGTTGGTCATGTGCACGTCGTTGATGCAGGCCAGTTTGGTGGCAGGCTTGCGGACGAAGTCGCAGATGTTGTCGATGGAATGCGCAGCCAGGCTGAAATGCTTGTTGGAGATGCGCTCGGGGATCATCTTCCCGCTGTAATACATATAATCCAGGAAGAGATACTGGTTGGGGTTCTCCGTAGTGCGGAGGCGGGAAGCGCGGGAGAGGATCTCATCTTCCACGGCCGAGAAGGCGGCCTTGCAGCTGCTCAGCAGCATGGGAGAGCAGATGTGCTGGGGGCGCACGAAACAGAGCTTTCCGCGACACCCGAGGGCTTTCAGGGCCAGATCCGACGACACCTTGCACTGCTTCTTGTACATATTTCCGCTGAAGATATGACGCGAAAGGCCCATGACGCCCTTCCCATCCCGGAAGAAATCCCTCTCCTCGCAGGGTGCGAGAGGATACATGTCGTCGTTGAAGTAGATGAACTCCTCCGCGAGCCCGGGGATGCAGGGCAGGAAAGTCTCGATGGTGCAGCTGTTGAATACGGGCAGCAGCTTTGCGGGGATGATGTCCTCGTGCAGCACAACGTTCACCGTCGCACGGTTCACCCACTCTGGCACCTGGCTCTCGCGGGATACCACCAGATGGATACGGTCGATGAAGGGCATGAACTTGGCGATGCCCCGGAACTGGTATTTCAGTGTACCCCAATCGCGGAAACGCTTGTCCAGGATCTTCTCCCCGACAGCTTTCTCATAATCCTGCTGCCAGAACGGGTCGAGCCCGTCGACATATGTAACTATCGCATCCATCTCTATCTAGTTTTAAGGTATTGGATCAGTTCTTTGGGAATGTCCGTCTGTACGGCCCCGGCGCCAGCGTTGTCGATCAGCCAGCCTATCCCCCGCGAGGGATCCTCCATATGCAAGGCATCGCAGTGCCCGCCGCAGTGGGACGGCCATAGGCTGTCGTACCAGAGGCGGCTGCGGCCATTCAGGCGGGCCTGCACGATGGTCAGGGCGGGGTTTTTGTCATCGGCGAAAGTCAGTTCGAACATGGGCGGATCCATGGCCTGCACGTAGGCCTCCACCTTCGCGGCAGCTCCGTTGGAGTTCAGATTGACTATCGGCATGAAGATGACCTTATCTTTATAGGGGCCCAGGACCTTCAGGGCATCCGGAGCCTTCTTGCTGCTCTTGAATATCAGCTGGGAGGTGGTTCCGGTGCGCTCCGCAATCTCCATTATCTGCCTAAAATAACCGAAGGATTTATCCAGGTTAAGCATCACCCGGCCCTTCGCCAGCAGCAGAGCCTCTTCGAGAGTGGGAGATTCGGCAGGACGGAAGAAGAAACGGTCGTGATGAAGCACAAGTTCGCCTCCGAGGGTGCGGCGGACATCGATTTCCACCACATCCACGCCCATCTCTATAGCCTTTTCAATGGCCTCCAGGGAATTTTCGGGAGCCTCGCGCCAGGCGCCTCTGTGGGCTACCACCAGCACGCTGCGGTCGTTTCTGTCGAGCAGCCTTGCGCGTATGCTGTCCGCCCGGGTCTGGGCCAGACCGGCGAACCCTGCGAGGCAGGCAAGCATTATGAGCAGGCTCTTTCTCATCATCTGCGCAGATATTGGGCCGTAAAACTGTCGCCACGGGCAATCATGTCTTCGGGAGTGCCGGCGAAAACCACTTCTCCTCCCCTGCTTCCGGCATCCGGGCCGAGGTCTATCAGCCAGTCGGCGCTGCGGATGACGTCGGGGTTATGTTCTACCACTACCAGCGAATGGCCGGCATCCAGCAGGGCGTCGAAGGCTTTGAGCAGTTTCTCGACGTCGAAGAAATGCAGGCCGGTGGTGGGTTCGTCGAATATGAAGAGTATCTTCTCTTTCTTGCGGTTTTCGCTGCTCAGCGAGAGGAAGTATGCGAGCTTTATGCGCTGGCTTTCGCCGCCGGAGAGAGTGCTGCTGCTCTGCCCGAGTTTGAGATATCCGAGACCGACATCTACCAGCGGCTGGAGTTTGCGGGCGATGGATTTGGCGGCATCTTCCTTCCCTTCTTCGAAGAAGGCGATTGCATCTTCGATACTCATGTTGAGTATGTCGTCGATGTTCTTCTCGCGGTAACGGACTTCGAGGATATCCTGTTTGAAGCGCTTTCCGCCGCACTGCTCGCAGACCATCGTGACATCCGACATGAACTGCATGGGGATGGTGACCACGCCTTCGCCCTGGCATTCGGGGCACCGGCCGCCTTCCTGGTTGAAGGAGAAGTAGGATGGTCCGTAGCCGTTGATTTTGGCGTATTGCTGATCGGAAAGGAGTTTGCGGATTTCGTCATAGACCTTCAGGTAGGTCACCGGATTGCTGCGGGTGCTCTTTCCTATACAAGTTGTTCTGCAGCTAGCATTCCATCAATTTTCCAATCATGATCATCCTTAGTCCACGCAGGACGCTTAAACTCAAGCCATCTAACACACTTCGACACAACCGTATCTGTCGCA
>JAFZJI010000014.1 GCA_017552105.1 Bacteroidales bacterium
CACCAAAGCTTACGATATGGCAGAAACAATTAAGACTTCTCGCAGGATTCAGACCTCGGTCCTGAACGCCGCTGAGCACAAGGCCCTGATGTGGCTTGCTGCTCGTCAGCCAAAGTGGGTGACATCAAATACGCTGACCTGGATAGGGATACTCGGTTCGGTTATTATCGCAGCCGGATACATCCTTTCGAACTACAACATCAATTGGCTGTGGCTGGCCTCCTTCGGTTTCCTGGTAAACTGGTACGGAGATTCCCTCGATGGCAACCTGGCCCGCTACAGAGGCACCCAGAGGCCTATCTACGGATACTATCTCGACCATACCGTGGATGCCATCAACGAGGTGCTGATGTTCCTGGGCATAGGGCTTTCCGCCCTGCTCAACATCTGGATAGCCATTGCAGGCCTGCTGCTCTACCTGCTGCTGACCCTCAACGTGAGCATGAACGCACATCTCAAGAAGGAGTTCAAGCTTACCTATGCCAAGATGGGCCCTACGGAGTTGAGGCTTATATTGATCATCGTCAACACCCTGTACATCTTCGTGCGCCCTCTGCGCGAATACTCCCAGGACATCACCGTCCTCGGCAAAGATTTCACCCTTGGGATCTTCGACTATATAGGTGCCGTGATAGTAGTGATGCTGGCGCTGGTATACATCGTGACCATCCTTAAGGATCTGGACGAATATGCCAGGATGGATCCTCCTAAACCTTGGAACGGCTGATGGCCCTGATCCCGATCGAAGAACTTGAAAAAGCTATCCCGCTGTTCCGGGGGAAAGCCGGCAACGCATTCGCACGCTTCCTGCTCCGTCTGATAAATGTAGATGATATAGAGAAGCTGAACGACCGGCTCAGCATGCACGAAGGAGCCGAGTTCGCCCGTGCGGTGAACGAGGCCGTCGGCATTTCCTATACCGTCGACGGAATACCCCGGGAAGAGGCCCTGGAGCATTTCCGGGACAAACTCCCCGAGGGGCCTTTCATCACCATCAGCAATCACCCCATAGGGAGCCTGGACGGCCTGATGCTAATAGATTTCATCGGCCACCTGCGCGATGATTACAAGTTCATGGTTAACGAGATCCTTGCCAGGTTCGAATCGCTGCGGCCCAGCCTGATAAGCGTCACCCCCAACGGAAACATCCTGGCTCCTCCTACCGCCAGGAGCATCGCCGGAGTGCGGGAGGCCAAGCTGCATCTGGAGGCCGGAGGATGCCTCGGGCTCTTCCCCGCCGGTGCGGTCTCCGACCTGAAACTCGGCCGATGCCCGGAAAACGAACCCAGGGTCCGCGACCGCGAATGGCAGACGAGCATCATCAAATTCATCCGCAACGCCGGCGTCCCCGTCCTGCCCATACGCCTTCTCGACGGAAACTCGGCCTTCTACTACAACCTGGGACTCATAGACTGGCGTGTGCGCCTCCTGCGCCTCCCCACCGAAATGCTCAACAAAGCAGGAAAAACCCTCCGCCTGGTCACCGGCCCGATAATCACCCCCACCCAAATCTCCGCCCTCCCCGACCTGGAAACCCTCCGCCACTACCTCAGAGCAAGCGTTTACTCACTGCAGTAACTACCCAGTGCTGCATGACAATTGTCATCCTGAGCGTCAGCGACAGTAGCACTACTGCTCGTCCACGCCTTTGTCTTCGCCGACGGGGCCGTAGTCGTCGGTGATGGCGGCGTTGACCTTAGGGGTGCTGAGGAGTTCGTTGACGCCGTAGATAATGAGGCAAACTCCCGCTATAAGGCGCATCAGCGAGATGCTGAAGGGATTCAGCAGAAGCACTGCGGCGATGATTATCACCACGATTGACGAGAAGATCGAGCCTGGGTCGAGCTTGGCCGTTGACCTGAAACTGCCAAAAACTATCAGCTGCAGTATGGTGACGACCATCAGGAATCCTATCACGGTCTTGATTATCCAGCCGGCGAAACTGCCGTTGAAAAGAAGGATGACACCAAACACTAAGGCCAAAATAGCCCTGATGGTGCACTCTCTCTTATTGCGGTATCCGAAAGTTAACATAATTATTCAGCTAAGCAGGAGTCCATAACCTCCTTGATGAGGGCCTTGTCCAGATTCTGGCCTATGAATACTATTTTCTGCATGCGGTCCCCATATTTAGGGTCCCAGTCGCGCGCAAGTGCAGGATCGTTGATGATAAGCTCCGCAAGCCTGTCCTTAGGCATGGCGGCATACCAGAGACCGGCCTCGCGAAGGCTCTTCTGAACCCCGGCCTGCTCGTAGAGATAGCACTTGTCGACGTCGTCCTTGAAGTAGCACAGGCCCTTGGCGCGGATGATATTCTTGGGCCAGAGGCGGGCCACCGCATAATCGAACTTGTTAAGGTCCATGGCAGGGCGGGCGTAGTACACATAAGTGCCTATGTTGTATTCCTCGACCTCGCCGCCTTCGTGATGATGGTGGTGGTGATGATGCCCGTGCTCATGCTCATGCTCATGTTCGTGTTCATCATGGTCGTCGTCGTCATCATCGTCGTCGTGCTCCCCGGCACCGCCCTCGATTTCGGAAATCCAGGCAGCGGAAGTGGCCACCTTGTCGAAATCGAACCTTCCGGTATTGACGAGCTTGTCAAGATCCACGTCGCCGAAGTCGCATTCGATGATTTCGGCACCGGGATTAAGCGCTGCAACAATCTGCTTGACTCGCGCAAGTTCTTCAGGCTTGACGGAAGATGCCTTGTTAAGCAGCACTATGTTGCAGAATTCGATCTGTTCGATAACCAGGCGCTCCAGGTCTTCTTCGCCGATATCCGACTTCTTGAGAGCATCGCCGCAAGCAAATTCGCTCTGCATACGCAAGGCATCGACCACGGTAACGATGCAGTCCAGCTTGGGGTTGATGAGCTGCTTGGGGCCTATCTGAGGAACCGAGCAGATGGTCTGGGCGATGGGGCCGGGCTCGCAGATGCCGCTGGCTTCGATCACTATGTAATCGAACTTATCCATCTTGCAAAGCTCGGCGAGCTGCGCCACCAGGTCCATCTTGAGGGTGCAGCAGATGCATCCGTTCTGCAAGGCCACCAGCGAATCATCGCTGCTGCCCACGATGCCTCCCTTCTGGATGAGTTCGGCATCGATATTTACTTCGCCGATGTCATTGACTATGACGGCGAACTTGATTCCCTTCTTATTTGTAAGGATGCGGTTCAGGAGCGTAGTCTTGCCGCTTCCGAGGTATCCGGTCACGAGAAGAACCGGTATCTGTTTTTCTTCCAGGTTTATTGTCATTTTGTCACTCGCGAGTTTTCAACCTGTAAGAGCAAACATTGTTCCACTGACAAAAACTACTTATGCCGTGACAAGAGCTCGCGACGGAGGTCATCCAAGCTCACGCCCATGATATTGTTCACCACCAGCAGATGATAGAGCAGGTCGGAGGCCTCGTAGATATACCTGTCGCGGTTTCCCGAAACGGCTTCGATGACGGTTTCGACGGCTTCTTCGCCCACCTTCTGGGCAGCCTTGTTGACGCCCTTGGTAAAGAGATAGCTGGTGTAGCTTTCCTCGGGCATCTGCTCGCGGCGCTGGCGGACCACATCCTCCAGCTTGCCAAGGAAGCCCTCTTCTTCGGGAGTGTCGAAGCAGGAAGTGGTACCCCTGTGGCAGGCAGGGCCGTCGGGGCGGACGGTCACAAGCAGCGTATCCGCATCGCAGTCGGCGTACATCTTTTCGAGGTGCAGATAGTTGCCGCTGGTCTCCCCTTTGGTCCAGAGTTCCCCGCGGGAACGGCTCCAGAAGGTCACCAGCCCGGTCTCGACAGTCTTGTCGAAAGCAGCCTCGTTCATATATGCCAGCATCAGCACTTTGCCAGTGCAGGAATCTTGTACTATCACGGGAAGCAGCCCGTCGCTGTTCTTTTCTAGTTTAAAGTCCGAAAATTTCATATTGGTCTAACATTTATTCCTTTTTCGATAAGGGCCTTTTTCAAAACTGGTATGGGGATCTCCCCGCTGTGGAAGATGCTTGCTGCAAGGGCAGCATCGGCGCAGCCATCCGACAGCACTTCGGCAATATGGGCGATGCTTCCGGCTCCCCCGGAGGCGATTATGGGAATCTGCAGGGCAGATGACAGCGCACGCATAGTATCGCAGGGATATCCGTTGCGGGTGCCGTCGTGGTCCATGGAGGTGAAGAGTATCTCGCCCGCTCCCCTCTCCTGGGCCTCCCGGGCCCAACTGAAGAGTTCTTTGTCGGTAGGCCTGGTGCCGCCGTGAGTGGTGGCCATCCAGCGCCCGTCCACGCAGGCAGCGTCGATGGCGACTACCACGAACTGGTTGCCGAAGTGGGTGGCCAGCTCGTCGATGAGGCCAGGGTTGCGTATGGCGGCACTGTTGATGCTTACCTTGTCGGCACCGGCCTCCAGCAGCTTGGCGGCATCTTCCAGCGAAGATATTCCTCCACCGACGGTAAAGGGGATGTCGATGCGCCGGGATATCTTCCGCACCAGGTCGGTGAAGGTCCGTCGGCCTTCCTGGGTGGCGCTGATATCCAGATACACCAGTTCATCGGCCCCTTCCCGGGCATAGCGGGCGCCCAGTTCGACCGCATCCCCAACATCCCGCAGGTTCACGAAATGCACGCCCTTGACGGTACGGCCGTCCTTGACATCCAGGCAGGGGATTATCCTTTTGCACACCATAGGGCAATTTCCTCCATTGTTATACGGTTTTCATAGATGGCTTTGCCGACTATGGCCCGGTCGGCACCGGATTCCTGCAGGGCGGCGATATCTGCCATGCACCCAACCCCGCCACTGGCTGTCAGCACAATTGAAGGGAATTCCTCCTTCAGGCGGCGGTAGAGCTCCACGTCCGGCCCGGCGAGCATTCCGTCCCTGGAAATCTGGGTAACTACAAGTTCCTTCAGGGCGGGGAAGCTGCGGACTAGTTCGGAAATATCCTTTCCGGAATCCTTCATCCAGCCATCGGTGGCGAGGGATGAACCCCGCACGTCGGCGCCCAGCACCATCCTCGGGAAGAGTTCCAGCCATCGGCGGAAAGTATCGGGTTCGCGCACCGCAACAGTACCACAAACCACATCCCTTGCGCCGGCCGAGAAGGCTGCGCGG
>JAFZJI010000101.1 GCA_017552105.1 Bacteroidales bacterium
AGGAAAAGGGAACAAGGAAAGGCTGGTCCCCATGGGCGGAGCGGCCATAGATGCGTTCAACGCATGGCTGGACGTGCGCCCTGAAAGCGCAGCCCCCTCCTACGACGACATAGCCTTCATCAACCGTTTCGGGAAGCCCCTCAGCCGGATTTCGGTGTTCAACATGGTCAAGAAGAATGCCCTCCAGGCCGGTGTTATCAGGGAGATATCTCCTCACACCTTCCGCCACAGCTTTGCAACCCACCTAATCGAAAACGGCGCCGACCTCAGGGTGGTGCAGGAAATGCTGGGCCACGAGAGCATCCTCACCACCGAAATCTACACCCACATCGACGCTGCCACCTGGCAGAAGTCGGTGCTCTCCCACCATCCTCGCGGTTGATGCTAGTCTTCTTCCAGTGCTTTATTGAAGCATTCGCGGCAGAGAGGCTCGTAGATATCCTTCTCGCCCAGGACAACCAACTTGCGGCTCTTGCTGAGACGGTGTGAATGGTTGGCTAGTCCGCCGCATTTCACGCAGATAGCGTGTACTTTCTGGACATCCTCTGCAATCGCCATGAGGGCGGGGATGGGGCCGAAGGGTTTTCCGAGATAATCGGTGTCGAGGCCGGCCGCGATCACGCGGACGCCACGGTTGGCCAGGGCCTGGCAGACTGCGGCGAGGTTCTCTCCGAAGAACTGAGCCTCGTCGATGCCGACGACCTGTACGTCGGGCCCGATCTTCAGCATCTCGGCAGCATCCTTGATGGGCTTGCTGACGATACTGTGGGAATCGTGGGAAACTACTTCCACATCGGAATAGCGGTTATCTACCGTTGGTTTGAATATAGCGATGACTTGATTTGCAAACTGCGCCCTGCGGAGGCGGCGAATCAATTCTTCTGTCTTACCCGAGAACATGGAGCCGCATACTACTTCGATGCAACCCTTTTTTTTAGTGTTGTTTTCTGCGTACATTTTGGTTAAATTTGTCGTCGACTTGAGTTGTGCAAAGATAAGAATTAGTCGCGTTTTATGAAAGGAAAACTTTACATTGTGCCTACCCCTGTCGGGAACCTGGAAGATATGACCTTCCGGGCCGTGGAAGTTTTGAAGAATGCCGACCTTATCCTTGCCGAGGACACGCGGACCAGCTCCGTGCTGCTCGAGCATTATGGCATACGCAAGCCTCTGCAGTCGCATCATAAATTCAATGAGCATCAGACTGCCGACCGCATCAAGGACCTGATTTCCGAAGGCCGCAACGTGGCCTTGGTCAGCGATGCGGGGACTCCCGGGATATCCGATCCCGGATTCCTTCTCGCACGGACCTGCGCATCCGTGGGCATAGAGGTGCAGACCCTTCCGGGGCCCACCGCCTGCATTCCTGCGCTGGTATCTTCGGGGCTGCCCTGCGACCGCTTCTGTTTCGAGGGATTCCTGCCTCAGAAAAAGGGTAGGCAGACCTTGCTGCAGGCTCTCGCCGCCGAGCCCCGGACAATGGTTTTCTATGAATCCCCCCGCCGTCTTGTGAAGACTCTCGAGCAGTTCGCCGAAGTATTCGGTGACGGGCGCCCTTGCAGTGTCGCGCGGGAAATATCCAAACTACACGAAGAACACGTTCGCGGGTCTCTGGCCGAAGTGCTGGAGCATTTCCGTGCGGAGGAGCCGAAGGGCGAGATTGTGATCGTCGTCGGCGGTGCCGTAGTGGAAAGGGGCGAACATCACAACAAGTACAGAGATTAGGAGGGTCAGATAATGAATTCTTCTTTCAAGACGGGGGCGATAGCCCTCGCTTTCCTCGTCCTCGGCTTCGAGCTGGCGATGTTCGTGCATCACGCATCCGTAGAGCGCGTAGTGGCCAACCGCGACCGTCCGGATACGGTGTATGTTTACTCCCCCAGCGCCGATACAATAATCCGGTCGCGGCTGGCCAGGAAAGGAGACCCGGCGGTCGTTGGAAGAAAGGGCAGCCATAGTCGGGCGGCCAGGGCGATGTATGAAAAGGCGCCGGGCCGGAAGGTGGAGAGTTTCCGTTTCAATCCGAATACCGTGACGCTGGAGGAGCTGTGCCGGCTGGGATTTAGCGAGAAGCAGGCGCAGTCCATCCTTAACTACCGCGAAAAAGGGGGCCGCTTCCGCCGGAAGGCCGATTTTGCCAAAAGTTACGTTGTGGCCGATTCTGTGTTCAAGCGTCTGGCGCCGTTCATCGACATCCCCAAAATCGACATCAACAAAGCCGATTCCGCAGCCTTCGACAGCCTTCCCGGAATCGGCGGCTGGTTCGCGCACAGAATGGTCGAATATCGCGAGCAGTTACGGGGCTACAGCTGCCCGGAGCAGTTGATGGAGATATGGCACTTCGACCAGGAAAAGTTTGACGGTCTGAAAGATCTCATAATTTGCTCTCCTGCAGAGCCTTACCCCTTTTGGTCCGGCACCCTGGAAGACATACGCAACCATCCCCACATCCGTAATTGGCAGACCGCCCGGGACATTGTTTTCTACCGCGATCACAATCCTTCCGAAAACCTTACGGTCGATGGCTTGCTGCAGGCCGGCATCCTCACCGAAGAGCAGACAGAGCGCCTCCGCCGCTGCCATCTGGAATGAATGCCCTTTTTTTGGGGGGGCGTTGGATCGCCGTGGCGGTTATTGTGTTGATTATTAGCGTGTTAAATATAAGCCTCCCCCATGAAATCGCGGGGGAGGCTTGTAGTTAAATGGTTGAAACTCAGCTAGTTGGCCGCCATGGCCCGATGGCGCCACAATCCGCCATGGACTGGTGGCGCCACCTTCAGCCACGGCCCAGATGCGCCGCGAAACGCCACGGCCCTACCTTTTCCATCGAAAGAACTTCCGGATCTGCCAGTCCTGCGCCGAGGTTTCATATAACAGTCGACGCGCCAGGTCTTCCTGATCGGCAGGGGACATCCGGAAGATATCCTTGACACTCTTCAGGCCGAACCCCTTCAGTAATGTCGAGGATATGGCCGGATACACATTATGGCCTCCCCGTTCGAATACTTCGTTAATGTCATACTCGCTTCCCTGATTGGAAGCAAAGGCGAGGCACATTTTGTCGTAACTGCCGTAGAATGAAATCAGCCGGTCGTAATCGATGCAGTTGTATTTAGAGATAATGTAGTCGGTCAATTGGCTCTTTTCCCTGTTCTCCAGATCACGGAACAATCTTTCAAGAATTGTGTATGTCAACGGTTTATCCTGTTTCCGGAAACAATCGACTTCTTTCAGCGCCCGGCGTAACGGCCGGGAAGCTTTGCTCAATACTATTCTGTCTGAAAACGGGTGGTCAGAAACGGCATAGGCCAGGAATGTCCATCGATAGTCTTGTGGCCTTTTGCAAAGCCCCTTTTCACCGGGATTGTTATACAGATAAGAGCAGGCAGTACGGATACTTTTGTCACCGGTTTTTATCGCGCAGCCGAAACCGGGGTTGAACACCATGCCGCTATGATTGATCGTCGGGTTAAACAGATTGGCATATTGACGGGAGTAGTCGCCGATGAAACTGGATACCTCTTTTCGTGAATCAGCTTCAAGCAGGTCGTGCAGATGATCGAACATGGGACAGGTCCCAAGTACGGTGATTCCATGTTTACGCGCTGAGACACAGAATACCGTGAAGTAGACAAGGAAGTCGGCTACCGTATAGAATAAAAGACTTCCTTCAGGGGTATTTTGATAGATATGGAGTACCTTGCGGTCTCCTGCAGGGTTCTTCATTGAAAAAAACGATGGCACCTAACGGCTTGGCCATCAGTGTTTTAGCTATAAGTCTCCCCTCGAAAATGCGAGGGGAGACTAGTGGTTAAAGTGTTGAATCTCAGATAGTTATCTGCCACGGCCGAGAAGCGCCGCGAAACGCCACGGCTGGCGTCGGGCCTTAGCGGTACTTTTCGCTCTGCTCGGCGATGAGATCTTCGAGCACGCCGGGATCGAAGTAGTTGATCTTCATCGCGCGTTTGACGGCGGCGAGGGTCTGTGAAGCGACTGCGCGGGCGGCTTCGGTGCCGCGGCGCAAGACCTCATACACGTAAGGGATGTCCTTCTCGTAACGGGCACGACGCTCGCGTATAGGAGCCAGAGTGTCCTCCAGCACGGCGGTAAGGAAATTCTTGCACATCACGTCGCCGAGACCTCCGGCCGCATACTGGGCCTTCATCTCGTCGAGCGAAGCGAACGAGAACGAAACCTTCTTGCCCACGAAGCAGGAAGCGAACTTCTCGAAGTGCTCGGGGCGGCAGAATGCGTCGAGATAGGTGAACACGGTATTGCCTTCCACCTTGCCGGGGTCGCTGACCTGCAGATGCCCGGGATCGGTGTACATGCCACGCACTTTCTCGCGTACGGTTTCGGAATCATCGGAAAGATAGATGCAGTTTCCGAGGCTCTTGCTCATCTTGGCCTTTCCGTCGGTGCCGGGAAGGCGGAGGCAGGATGCGTTGTCCGGAAGGAGGATTTCGGGCTCTACCAGAACGGGGGCATAGGTGGCGTTGAACTTGCGCACGATTTCGCGGGTCTGCTCGATCATCGGCTCCTGATCCTCTCCTACGGGCACCACGGTAGCATTGAAGGCTGTGATGTCGGCAGCCTGGCTTATCGGATAGCAGAAGAATCCGACAGGGATGCCGGCCTTGTTGTCGTCCGAGGTATCACCGTTGAAACCCCTCATGGCCATCTCGGCTTTCACAGTGGGATTGCGCTGGAGCCTCTGCACGGTAACCAGGTTGTTGTAGAAGAAAGTAAGCTCGGTGAGCTCGCTTATCTGGCTCTGGATGAAGAGGTTGCTCTTTTCCGGATCCAGGCCTACGGACAGATAGTCCAAGGCTACTTCGATTATGTTCTGGCGGACTTTCTCGGGATTGTCGGCGTTGTCGGTCAGGGCCTGTGCGTCGGCAATCATGATGAATATCTTATCGAATTCTCCGCTGTTCTGAAGTTCTACGCGCCTGCGGAGCGAACCTACATAATGTCCGATATGGAGCCGCCCGGTGGGGCGGTCTCCAGTAAGGATAATCTTTTCTTTTGCCATCAGTCTTTAACTGCTTTAAGAGCTTCGCGGATCTTTGCCTCTATTTCGTCGGCAAGTTCGGGATTGTCTTTAATAAGCTGCTTCACGGCCTCACGACCCTGGGCGAGTTTCTCGCCATTGTAGCTGAACCAGGAACCCGACTTCTGGATTACGTCGAACTCAACGCCGAGGTCGACGATCTCTCCGCTGTGGGAGATACCCTCGCCGAAAACGATGTCGAACTCAGCCTTCTTGAAAGGCGGGGCCATCTTGTTCTTCACAACCTTCACGCGGGTGCGGTTGCCGAGGGCATCCTCTCCTTCCTTGATCTGGGTGGTGCGGCGCACGTCGATACGCACGGAAGCATAGAACTTCAGGGCGTTACCACCGGTAGTGGTCTCGGGGTTGCCGAACATGATGCCGATCTTCTCGCGCAGCTGGTTGATGAAGATGCAGCAAGTATTTGTTTTAGAAATGTTAGCTGTGAGTTTGCGGAGGGCCTGGCTCATAAGGCGGGCCTGGAGGCCTACTTTATTGTCGCCCATTTCTCCCTCGATCTCGGCCTTCGGGGTAAGGGCTGCCACCGAGTCGATGACTACGATGTCCACCGCACCCGAACGGATGAGGTTGTCTGCAATTTCCAAAGCTTGTTCGCCGTTGTCCGGCTGAGAGATAAACAAGGTCTCGAGATTGACTCCGAGAGCCTTGGCATAAGTGCGGTCGAATGCGTGCTCGGCATCGATCATTGCAGCGATTCCGCCCTGTTTCTGTGCCTGGGCGATAGCGTGGATTGCCAGGGTGGTCTTACCGCTAGATTCGGGACCGTAGATTTCGATGATCCTTCCGCGGGGATAACCACCGATTCCGAGGGCGTGGTCGAGTGCGACGCTGCCGCTGGGGATTACCTGGGCTTCACTCCATTCTGGCTGGTCTCCCAACTTCATGATCGTGCCTTTCCCATAATCTTTCTCAATCTTGTCGATCGTGGCCTGCAATGCCTTCATTTTCGCGGCATTGAGATCAGTACCTTTTACTTCTGCTTCTTTAGCCATAATGAAATAAATAATTATAATTATGCGGGCTCATGCCCAAGGGCAAATATAGGCAAAAAATGCTTAACTTTGTAACATATGGACAAGTTACTTGGCAAAACTCCGGAAGAACTTGAACAGGTCGCAATCAGCTGTGGCCTGAAGCCCTTCGTGGCCAAACAGATCGCCCGCTGGATGTATGTTTCGAAGGTCCGTTCCTTCGACGCAATGACCAATATTTCCAAGGCCGGCCGCGAAAAACTTGGCCAGCTTTACGAGCTCGGCACCTCTGCCCCTCTGGGCAAGGCCTGCAGCAGCGACGGCACGCTCAAGTATCTTTTCAAGGCACAGTCTTCCACCATCGAATCCGTGGTGATCCCGGACGGCGACCGCAGTACGCTTTGCGTCTCATCCCAGGCCGGATGCCGCATGAACTGCAAGTTCTGCATGACTGGCAGGGGCGGTTTCCACGGTCATCTGCAGGCGGCCGACATACTCAACCAGTTCATCTCCATCGACGATCCCGACAAGCTTACCAACACCGTGTTCATGGGGATGGGCGAGCCGATGGATAACTATGAAGAAGTTTCCCGGGCCATCGCCGTGCTGACCGCCGACTGGGGGTTTGCCTGGAGTCCGAAGAGGATAACGGTTTCCAGCATCGGAGTGCTGCCGGAACTCAAGAAATATCTCGACCATCAGAAATGCCATCTGGCCATCAGCCTCCATAATCCTTTCGGCGAAGAGAGGGCGCAGATGATGCCGGTGGAGAAGGCCTGGCCCATCAAGGATGTGGTGGATCTGATCCGCGGGTATGACTGGAGCGGGCAGCGCCGGGTGAGTTTCGAATATACTATGTTCGCAGGGTGGAACGATACCAAGCGCCATGCGGACGCCCTCATCCGCCTGCTCCGAGGGATGGAATGCCGGGTGAACCTTATCCGTTTCCACAAGATTCCGGATTTCCCCTACGACACTTCGGCGCAGAATGTGATGGAGGCCTTCCGGGACCGCCTCAATTCCAACGGCGTGACCTGCACTATCCGTGCTTCCCGAGGGGAGGATATACTTGCGGCCTGCGGCTTGCTGGCCGGCGAGGCAGATAAAAAAAACAGCAACTATCATGAGTAGAAACAGATACATATCGATAATCATACTGATGCTCCTGTGCTCGGGCCCTCTCTGGGGTCAGCATGCGGGTCGCAACCATCTGCGCAAGCAGGAAAGAGACGTAGTGAGGCTGGCTGCGACCAGCACCGATCCGGAGGAGGATTCCGTCATGTTCGCCCGTATGAGGGCCAGGATGGACAAGATACGCAGCGAGCAGGGGCGTCCTACCGTCGCGCTCGTGCTTAGCGGCGGCGGTGCCAAGGGCGTGGCGCACGTGAGCATCATCAAGTATCTCGAAGAGCAGAAGATTCCGGTAGATATGGTCCTGGGCACGAGCATGGGCGGCCTGATCGGCGGCCTGTATGCTCTGGGTTATACCGCCGAAGAACTTGATACCCTGGTCCGGGGGATGGACTGGGACAAGGCCCTTTCCGACAAGGTCAGCCAGGACTTCGTCTCCTACAACGTGAAAATGCGCCAGCAGCGCTATCTCATCTCCCTGCCATTCCACTATGCCAAGGAGGATTTCGCGGCCAAGGTAGGGGAGGGTGTCTTGGCTTCCGCCCGCAGGCGCGGAGTGCATTTGAGCGCGGCCCAGGAAGAGGATTTGATTGCGGGTGCGGCCTCTTCCACCAGCCTGAACAGCCTCCCGGCAGGTTATGCCTACGGAGTCAACGTCAATAACATCATAGCTTCCAAGACCGTGGGTTATCAGGATTCCCTCGATTTCTCCACACTCCCCATACCTTTCTTCTGCGTATCTACCGACATAGTGTCCTGCAAGGCCAAGTATTGGACCTCCGGCCCTCTGAACACGGCCATGCGTTCCACCATGTCCATCCCCGTTCTCTTCGAGCCGGTGCGCTACAAGGATATGATCCTTATCGACGGAGGCACGCGCAACAACTATCCTACTGATATGGCCAGGGCCATGGGTGCCGATATCATCATCGGCGTGGTGCTGGCGGATGCCGATCTCTCCTATGCCCAGATCAACAATATCCTGGATCTGGTGATGCAGGTGTCCGACATGCTTGGCCGCGAGGCCTACGTGGGCAATATGCGCCGTTCGGACGTGAGCTTGCGCCCGGACATGACGGGTTACGGGATGATGAGTTTCGGGAAGGAAGAGGTCGATTCCATACTGAACCGAGGTTATGAGGCTGCGCTTGCCAATGCCGATGCCCTGGCCAAGGTCAAAGAGAAGGTAGGCGATCACGAAAAGACTCTCCAATCTCCCAGGGCCATAGATATCACCAAAGAGAGCGTTGTCATTTCCCAGATCCGTTTCAACGGTGTCGATGAGGATGATGCCCGCTACCTCCGCAAGGAGATAAAGATAAAGGAAGGGAACGATGTGATGGCTCCCCAGATAGACGAGGCCGTGTGCCGTCTGTTCTCGATGGATGCCTTCGAATCCGTGAATTACACCCTTTCCAAGGATGGTGACGACTATGCTCTCATATTCAATTGCAACAAGGGCCCGGTGCACCGGCTCGGTGCTGCCGGAAGGGCGGATACCGAAGAGTTGGTGGCGGCGATGTTGAACGTGGGCCTGAACGTGAACAAGCTGAGAGGGTCGCGTTTCGATTTCGAGGGTCGTCTGGGAAACCGCTGGTATACCAAGGGCAAGTATTCTTTCACGGCTCCCCAGTTCCCTACGTTCAATCTTGAGGGGAAGTGGGGTTTTACCAATGCAAAGATCCGCGACGACGAGTTCAACTATCAGACCGGTTTCCGTACGACCAGTCTGGACGGGTATTTCTCCGGGATGCGTCTCGAGAATTTCGATTTCCGTGCGGGTGCAAAATACGAGAGGTACAGGGTGGAGTCCTGGCTTACCGATTCCGGCAATCCGGTTCCTCTTACCCAGATGCAGTTGAAGGGAATGGGGTTCGGTTCCATCTATGTGAATCTGCGCCACTATACCCTGGACGACCTGTATTTCCCTTCCAAGGGCTTGAACGTGGGTGTGGATTTCCAGTATCTTCCCTGGAACGGCGGGACAAAGATGATGGGGCTGGATCTTCGTACGGTATTTCCCATGAATTCCTGGCTGTCCGTATTGCCAGAGTTCTATTTCCGCTCCCTGATCGATGCTTCGAGCGACAACCTGTTCTATGCCAACTATGTGGGCGGTTCTTTCAAGGGTAGATATCTGGAGAACCAGATGCCTTTCGTGGGTTTCAACCATCTGGCGCTTGCGAAGAACTTTGCCATGGTGCTGAACCTGGATGTCCGGGCCAGGCTTGCGAAGAACTTCTATACCAGCCTGATGGGTGGTTGCTTCATAGATGACGACCTGCTTCCTACGTCTCTTACCCAGATTGCTCCTACCTATCTCGGAGCGGCCCTGGAGCTTGCTTACGACTCTTTGATCGGGCCGGTGCGGGCGCGTCTGCAGTGGTCTGATTTCCGTGGCTGGAGTGGCTACGTGGGTATTGGTTTCGATTTCTAGAGTATGAACGAGGTCCTGGATAAATTGGAGGCTCTTTGCGCCAAGCGTGAGTACTGTGTGTCGGATATACGGCGCAAGGCTTTGGAGCGTTTGGATGGGGACAGGCAGAAGGCCGAGGAGTTGGTGCAGTCGCTCGTCGAGAACAGGTTCGTGGATGATGCGCGTTATGCTTCTGCTTTCGCCCGCGAGAAGTCCGGCTTGCAGGGCTGGGGGCCTATCAAGATCCGTTTCCAGCTCCGCGCGAAGGGTATTTCCGACGCTGTTATCAGCGAGGCTTTGGGGGAGGTTGACGAGAATAGGGCGCAGGCCCGTCTCGAGAAGCTTCTCGAGAACAAATGGCGTTCCCTCTCGGACGACCCTCAGGGCCGCCTCAAACTGATCAAATTCGCCCTCTCCCGCGGTTACGAGTACGAAGACACCGAACCCCTGATCAAAAAAATCACAGCCCGTTAGGCTATCTGGGGACGGCCGGGGCGGGAGGGCTTATCTTCGTCGAGGGACTTCTGCTCGGGCATCTTGCCCTCTTGCATACTCTTCCAAGCCTTGCGATGCTCCCAGATATCGATAGCCGCGAAGATGGCCGCACGCATCGAACGAGGGTCGGCCTCGTCGCGCCCGGCAAGCTCGAAAGCCGTGCCATGGTCGGGCGAAGTACGCACTACGGGAAGCCCGGCGGTGTAGTTCACGCCATCTTCGAAAGCGATAGCCTTGAACGGGGCCAGGCCCTGGTCGTGATACATTGCAAGGGTGGCGTCGAACTGCTCGTAGTGGCCCATTCCAAAGTACCCGTCGGGGGAGAAAGGACCGAAGGCCATGACACCTTCCTGGGTAGCCCTGCGGATAGCGGGAATGATGATATCCTGCTCTTCGGTACCGAGCAGGCCGCTGTCGCCGCTATGAGGGTTGAGGCTGAGCACGCCTATCCTGGGATTACCTATGCCGAAGTCCTGTTCGAGAGACTGCTTCATCAGGCGCAGCTTGCTGACTATCTTATCCTCGGAGATTGAAGAAGGAACGTCCTTGAGGGGAATATGCCCGGTAACTACGCCGACCTTCAGACGCTCGCTTATCATCAGCATAGTCACATCCTTTACTCCGAACGCCTCCTGAAGGAACTCTGTATGGCCGGGGAAGCCGAAACCTTCGGCCACGATGGCTTTCTTGTTGATAGGGCCGGTCACCAGCACATCAATCTTGCCGGCTTTAAGGTCGCGCACAGCCCAATCCAGGGCGGTGATTGCGGCCTTGGCGGAATCCGCAGTGGCTCCGCCGGGTTCGGCGAATACGTTGTCCGGCAGGCATCCGACAATGTTCACCCGCTTCTCGTGGGCATCGGCCGCCGAAGAGATGGCATTGGTATCCATCTGTTCGATTTCGGGGATGGATTTGCGGTAGAAACTGAAAATCTTGCTCGACACATATACTACTGGGGTGAGCATATCGAGGATGCGAGGATCGCTCAGCGCCTTGATGATTACTTCATATCCGATACCGTTGCTGTCGCCTTGGGTGATACCCACTACAAGTTTGTGTTTCATATATCCAGTTTGTTATCTTCTTCGTTGACATAACCCTCGTCCTGAGGTAGGGGACTCTTGCCGTAGGCTGCCACTGCAAGGCGGTCGCAGCGCTCGTTTTCGGGATGGCCGGCATGCCCTTTGAGCCAGTGGAAACGCACATTGTGCTTCCTGTACAAAGGCACGAAACGCAGCCACAGGTCCTGGTTCTTCTTTTTCTTGAAGCCGGTCGCGAGCCAGTTGTCGAGCCATTTCTCCTCGACGGCCTTCACCACGTAGGAGGAATCGCTCCAGACTTCCACGTCTGCCTTGTCCCACTTGATCGCTTCCAGACCCATTATGACCGCCAGAAGCTCCATGCGGTTGTTCGTGGTGCGGGCAAAACCTCCGGAAAGCTCTTTGCGAAGATTTCCGCAGATAAGTACTGCTCCCCATCCGCCCGGCCCGGGATTTCCGCTGGCCGCTCCGTCGGTGTAGAGGTATATGGTCTCTTTTCGTGCCATTTTCAACAAAAATAACTATTTTTGTAAGATTATGAATGATAAAAAGCTCAATATTCTCGTAACCGGGGCCAACGGACAGCTTGGAAGGTGCCTCAGGGACGTGAGCCGCGGCAGCCGCAACCGCTTCATCTTTACCGATGTCAGCGAGCTGCCCGGCCTCGAAACCACCTACCTGGATATCTGCAACAGCGATGCCCTCGACATCGTCGCCGATTCCGAGAATGTCGATGTGATTATCAACTGCGCAGGCTATACCAATGTGGACAAGGCGGAAGACGAAACACATCTCGCCGACCTTCTGAACCACGTTGCAGCCGGCCACCTGGCAGCCACCGCCCGCCGCAGGGGTGCTACCCTGATACACATCTCCACCGATTATGTTTTCGGAGGGGATGCCTGCACTCCCATAAGGGAAGATGCCGCTCCGGCCCCTCTCGGCGTATATGGTGCGACCAAACTTGCCGGGGAGGATGCAGTCCGCAGTTCGGCCTGCCGCCACATCATAATCCGCACGGCCTGGATGTATTCCCGCTATGGGAAGAACTTCTTCAAGACCATGCTTGAACTGACCGCTTCCCACCCTTCGTTGAAGGTGGTCTGCGATCAGACCGGGACTCCTACCTATGCCCCCGACCTGGCACGGTTCATTGTGGGCATCATCGATGGAGGGCAGCTCGACCGGACCGGCACCTACCATTACACGGGAGAGGGTGTCTGCAGCTGGTACGACTTCGCATACGCCATATGCAAGCGCGCCGGCAACAAATGCAAGGTCAATCCTTGCCGCACCGCGGAATATCCTACCAGGGCCCGCAGGCCCAGTTATTCGGTGCTGGACAAGAGCCTGGTGAAGTCTTCCTTCGGAGTGGAGATCCCGCATTGGAGCGATTCGTTGGACAAATGTTTCCAAGACCTGAAAAATGACGATTGAACATACTTCCATACCTGATGTCGTAGTTCTGCATCCCCGGGTTTTCGAGGATGCAAGGGGCTATTTCTTCGAGTCTTTCAACGAGAAGGAATTCGCCTCGCTGCTGTATCCCGTGCATTTCGTGCAGGACAATGAAAGCAAGTCCTGCCACGGGGTCGTGCGTGGCCTGCACTATCAGAAAGGGGAGTCGGTTCAAGGTAAGTTGGTACGTGTAATCAAAGGAGAAGTACTCGATATTGCAGTCGATATCCGCGTCGGCAGTCCCACTTTCGGCAAGTGGGTAGGAGTCAGGCTTTCGGAGCAGAACGCTTCGCAGCTTTTCATCCCTCGCGGGTTCGCCCATGGCTTCTGCGTGCTCAGCGACGAGGCCGTGTTCCAGTACAAGTGCGACCGCCCCTACAATCCTTCGTCGGAGGGCGCAATCGCATGGGATGATCCCGACTTGGCAATAGAGTGGGGTGTTCCCGCCGGAGATGTCCTGCTTTCCGAAAAGGACAAGCACCACAGAATGCTCAAGGACATCCCTGCGGGAGAGCTTTTCGAGTACGGAAAGGATTTATACTGATGAAAAAAGTCGCAATTCAAGGTTATTCCGGCTGTTTCCATGAGGAGGCCGCAAGGCGCTTCTATGCAAGCATCGGCGAGGACGCTCTCCAGATAGTGGAGTGCGATACCTTCGACGGGCTTCATTCGGCCATGGCTTCGCAGAAGGCGGATTCCGCCGTGATGGCTATCGAGAATACCGTCTCCGGCGGACTCATCCCCAACTTCGACCTGCTGCGCAAGAATCCTCAGCGCATCAAGGGCGAGGTGTTCCTCCGCATCGAGCAGAACCTGATGGCCCTGCCCGGCCAGAAGCTGGAAGACATCAAGGAGGTCCGCACCCACTATATGGCAATCAACCAGACCCGCGAGTTCTTCAAGCAGTGGCCCCGGATCCGTCTGGTGGAGTCGGAAGATACCGCAAAATCGGCCGCACAGCTGGCCGAGGAGGGCCTGATGGGTGTCGGCGCTGTCGCATCCGAACTGGCTGCCAAGCTTTACGGGCTCGAGATTCTCGCCCCAGGCATAGAGACCTACAAACAGAATTTCACGCGCTTCCTGATAATGGATCCCGAACTCGAAGTACGGGAAGGTGATATCGACAAAGCCTCGCTCTGCTTCACCCTGCCCCACACTCCGGGTTCCCTTGCGCACATCCTCACCATCCTCTCGTTCTACGAGATGAATCTCACCCGCATCCAGTCCCTG
>JAFZJI010000102.1 GCA_017552105.1 Bacteroidales bacterium
CAAGGACGGTATTACCGCTACCCAGATGGACATCAAGGTGGACGGCCTCAGCTATGAGGTCCTCGCCAAGGCCCTCGAGCAGGCCCGCCAGGGCAGGCTCCACATCATGGGCGAGATGCTCAAGACCATCTCCGAGCCTCGCGCTGACTACAAGCCTTTCGTGCCTCGCATCGAAGAAATCCGCATCCCTGCAGAGTTCATCGGCGCAGTTATCGGCAAGGGCGGCGAGACCATCCAGAAGATTCAGAAGGAGACCGGCACCACCATCACCATCGACGAAGTCCCGCTTCCGGGCGGTGGCACCGAGGGTGTGGTCGATGTGGCCAGCACCGACGGAGAGTCCATGAAGAAGGCTCTCGACTGGATCAAGGGTATCTGCGCAGTTCCCGAGGCCGGACAGGTTTACCACGGAAAGGTGGTCAGCATCCTCGAGTTCGGTGCTTTCGTAGAGATTCTCCCTGGTAAGGAAGGCCTGCTCCACGTGAGCGAGATCGCCTGGAACAAGACCGAGAAGGTTGAGGACGTGCTCAGCGTCGGCCAGGAAATCGATGTCAAGCTTCTTGAGATCGATGCCAAGACCGGCAAGATGCGCCTCTCCATGCGTGCCCTTACCGAGAAGCCCGAAGGTTATGTCGAGCCTAAACCCGGCCGCGGCCCTCGCCGCGAGGGTGGCAACGACCGCGGAGACCGTCACGACCGTGGCGAGCGCCGTGACCGTGGGGATCGTCGCGAGCGTCGTGACGGAGACCGTGGCGAACGCCGCGGCTTCAAGCTCCGCCGCGAGCAGGCCCCCGCACCTCAGGCCGACGACTACAAGGAACCTGTGGACGAAATCTTCTAGTATTCCGCTAGTTACAATAGAAAACCGCTTGTGTTTGAAATACATAAGCGGTTTTTTTATATATTTGCAGCCGCAAATTTTTTATAGGGTATGAAACGATATATTTTAATAGCTATTTCTATGTCCATCCTTTTCTCATGCACCAACATGATCCGGCATTACGATGCCGAAGAATTCGCCGCGGCCGTTGCCGAAGGAGTGAAGGTTGTGGACGTCCGTACACCTGAGGAGTATTCCGAGGGCTATATCCCCGGAGCCGTCAACGTCGACTGGAATGGTGGTGATTTCCTTGCAGGAATCGATGCCAAGTTCGACGAATCCGATACTTTGTATATATATTGCCGTAGCGGACGCCGCAGCGCCGCCGCTGCAAAGGCTCTCAAGAAGGCTGGATACAAAGTTTTCAATCTGCTGGGCGGCATACAGGCCTGGACCGCTGCCGGCAAGAATGTCGATATGGATTTCAAGTATGCCGAGAGTCTGATTCCTTCGGGGGAGAGCGTGCCCGATTTCGAGCTTAAGGATCTGGCCGGAACTCCCGTGCGCATCAGCGATTTCCGCGGGCAGTCCGTAGTGCTGGTGTTCTGGGCATCATGGTGCCCCGATTGCCGTGCCGAGGTTCCTGCGCTCAAGGCAATGTTCGAATCGGCCGATACCGAGAACGTGCAGTTCGTGTCTGTTTCTTTCGACCGCGATTTCGACACCCTTTGCAAGTTCGTCGAAGAGAATGAACTTCCTGGCGTGCAGCTTTTCGATCCTGCCGGGAAGAAGGATTCCAAGGTTGCTGCCGATTATGGCGTGAAGTGGATTCCTTCCCTTTATCTGATCGATCCTGAGGGGAAGGTCGTGGTGAGTACGGTAGTGGCATGGAAGATTGCCGACGCTCTCGACGGCAAAATGCCGGTTTCCGCCCATGTTGCCGGGCCGTGCTCCGACGAGGGTTGCGCTATCTGAAAATTGAACCGAGATCTTCGATAGTGAGGGCTTCTTCTATGGAGAAGCCCCCATTTTTTGTTCTTCTGAGGCTGTGGAGGAAGGCTCCGCTGCCGAGTGCTTCGCCAAGGTCGCGTGCCAGGGCGCGTATGTAGGTCCCCTTCGAACAGTCCACCAGCACTTCCGCCTGCGGCAGCCCTTCCGGCACTTCCGCTACGTTTATACGGCTCGATGCCTTGGACACTATTTCCTGTTGTCCTTCAAGGAGGGTATCCCCTCCGAACCGGTTCGCGGCTCCGCCGCTCATCCCTCCCAGCCTGTCGGCTGGGCCCCTCCCTCTAACGTTGCCGAGGGTGGCACGCCTCCCGGAGGGGATACCCTCCTGGAAGGACTGTAAGGACAGGTCGTAGATGTTGATGCGGCTGGCATTGAGAATGCCAAGATCATCGACCGGAAGTCCGGCCTTATAACGCTTGCGCGCAATCTCGTAAACACGGACGCCATCCACCGACTTAGCACTGAAAAGCGGTGCCACCTGATCCTGCTCCCCTACGAAAGAAGGCAAAACTCCACGCAAAGCCTCCTCTGAAACACCCCCCAGATCACAGAAACCATCCACCTCCTTCTCGAGATCATACGAAGCCGTCGTAGCACCGAAAGTCACCCCGGCGATATACTGCTTGCGGGCCTTCTGGAAAGTTTCCGCCAACTTTGTCGCCTTGCCTATACAGACCAAGAGCACCCCGGTAGCCAGCGGATCCAGGGTCCCGGCATGCCCCACCTTCAGGTTCTTCTTGTGGAAATGCTTGATTGCCATCCATTTAACCTTGCGGATAACATCGGCAGATGTCCAGCGGTAGGGCTTATCCACCACGACCACTATCCCTTCCGGATAATCCTCGATGGAGTTGGTCAACTCCATGCCACGCTGTAAAGTCAGATAACTCATTCGGCAGAAACTTCAAGCCGTCCGTTCCACGCATCATTCGCGCGGTAATGCGGCGCATATTCACATTCAATAGTAGCGACAGGAGCCTGGAACGAACCGGCGCGTGTCACGAAAAACTCTTCGGTAACCGTGGTCTTCTCTTCGGGATATACCTCGTACCAGCACTCGATGCGGTCTTTCAGCACGTTCCTGTAGTATCCCCAGCGATATCCGGACTTCTGGTCCACGGGGATGAGGCCCGCCCCGAAGGGGATGGTGAGCTTGACGAAGCTGCGGTTCTCTTCGTTGGTGATATCTACCGAGAGCTTGATACGGTCGCCTATGTGCAGGACCTCGGGAACGGACTTCCTGGCTATGGACATTCCGTTGCCGGAAGCGCGCACCTTGTCGAAAGGAGCGGAATAGCTGGCCTTGAGGGCAAGGACCTTGGTATCCAGCACGCTTTCGGGCCCGTTCAGCACTGCTCCGAGCGCCTCTATGTAGCCGGGCTGCTGCTTCCAGTCCTGAGTTTCCTTCTGCACCATTATCCACAGTCGTATTCCGTTGGAAATCTCACTATGGCCGAAGCGGTCCATGATATCGATCAGAGTGCAGTGGGCATCCAGCTCGCTTTCCAGCAATCCGCGCCAAGGCATCACCGCATTGGGGTAGTACATTCCTCCGCACTTGTGGGGCTGGGCGTATTGCACCAGCGATTCTATGTCGGCGGAAAGCGACTTGCGCAGTTTGGATGCGGTGCCGAGCATTATGCCCATCTTCGATGCCAGGGCGGTGCCTCCGTCCTTGCTTAGGAAGTTGTCCAGGGTCTGCACCCTCTGTGCCTTGGCCGCTATCCAGCCATCGAGCCCGCGTTCCTTCTTGGGAACCAGATATGCGCGGACATCTTTCCGGAAATCGGAACTGGTCTTTTCCGTGAAAGGAACCTCCGGGAACATGCTCCGGATGTTCAGATAGCAGTTGAGGGAGAAGCCCTTCTTGAAGAACTCCTTGTCGATATATTGCACGGCGGCGGCCTCATCCACTATTCCCAGGCCGTGGACCAGCTTCAGCACTACGGCGGTAACTACGGGAGATGAGTTCATCCCCGGGAACCAGGCAAATCCACCGTCGGAGTTGCGGCAGGCAAGCAGTTTCTGCACGGCCTCGGCCTTGTCGAAGAAGGGCGAGACACCTATCTTCTTGCAGAGGGACCAGGCGTAGAGGGCCTTGGAGACGGAAATGGAATTGTCGCATGAAATTTCCAGCTCTGCGGGAACAGCCTCGAACAGCATTCTGCGTATGTCGATTTCCTCGAGGGCGGGAAGCGATCCGTCCACATTCTTGAACATTGCCCTGAGTCCGGCTTCCAGCTCGGCCTTGTCGGCACCGGAGAGCAGTATTGCCGAGTGGGCCTCGGTAAGTGTCTGTTCGGCCTTCTTCACGGGTATGGAAACCTGCACTCCATCGGCGCCGAAGCTTCCGGAGCCGGGACGGAACACGGCCTTGATGTCCAGCTTTCCGCCTTCGGCCTTAAGCTCCACGTCCTTGTTGATGCTGCCCTTTGCAGGAACCATCACCTTCTCGGTCACGCCATTCACGCTCAGCGTTCCGTCGATATCCTTGGAGAGGGCGCTGCTCAAGGCTATACGGACCATATATCTGTCGCCTTCATACAGGAACTGCGGTTCCACCAGGCTGATCTTCACAGGAATGGTGACCACCATCTCGCGACGTATGGTTTCGTTGCGCAGCTTCTTGTCATGGGCGAACAGCTGCACATAATAGGTGGACAGCTTGTCGGCGTTGGTAAAGCTGAATTTGATGCTGCCGTCCCCGTCGCTGCGCAGGAAGGGCTCCCAAGCGATGGTGTTGGCAAAGTTTTCGCGGAGGGGGATGTCGGCGGAACCGCCGCTCTCAATGCTTCCGCTGCTTTGCACCGTCGCACTTTCTTCCGCAGAATCCATCATCACCATATTGGGCGTGGCTTTGCTCCTCATAAGCCCCCTGACTTTTCCGTATCCTATAATAACCGTTTTGAAATCGCTGGCATCTATGCCGCATTCGCTGTTTCTCAATATATGGGGAGAAGGAACGGGCTGTGCCCGGAAACTGTTCCATACGTTGGCCGCATAGCGTTCCGTGCTTTTGTCGAATACGGCTGCTGCACATTCCACTCCGGAAAGTGTCTTGATTTCGAAAGTGTAGCCGGCTCCGGGGGCCGTCGTGTCCAGGAAACGGGTGAAACTCAGCGGAAGGTCGTATCTGTGATCTTCTTTCCTGAGTTCGCAACTATGGCTGTAACACTTCTTGTTCTGGAAGTACAGCACGTATATTGTCATGGTCTCGGGGTCACCCTCCTTCATC
Source organism: Bacteroidales bacterium (assembly GCA_017552105.1). Lineage (GTDB taxonomy): Bacteria > Bacteroidota > Bacteroidia > Bacteroidales > UBA932 > Cryptobacteroides. The sequence goes on from JAFZJI010000102.1 coordinate 5,067, forward strand.
TTGTAGCTGATGCAGGTGCTGGCAGGCCCGGATTCCGGAGCAAAGCGCTCGACGCGGCTCCAAAGCAGCCGTTTTCCTGTTCCGTGTGCTTCCACCACCATCCATACCGGCTTGTCGCCGGCCACGACTTTCAGTTCCATCTGCTCGCTTCCGAGGCCCTCTTTCTCTTTGAAGAAGTATTCCGTCTCGACCCGCGGAATGCTCGGGGGATATATACTGAGATTGCGGTTCCATTCCATGGTCTCGCCTGTGCTGTCGATGACCTTGACTTCCAGTTGGTAGTTGTCGTATCCTGTGTTGCTGCTGTCCGGGGCGAAGCTGATATCGAAGCGGCCGTCCTTGTCGGGATGCAGTTCTCCCTCTTTCCATATTTCCCTGTAATGCCGGATCCTATACATTATGGCAGACCCGGTGAGCGAGTGGCCGGAATATGAATACAGTCTGCCTCCGTACTTGATTTCCTTGACGGGGCGTTCGAATGAATTCTCTTTGTCGAAGATCAGGTCGAAGCTGGGAAGCACGAAGTCATCTACACGGACCCAGCGGTTGCAGATGTGCTTCCCATCCTTGCTCAGGCGGAGTTCATACATACCGTTCCTGTTCCTGCGCTTCAGTGCCATGTCGCCGGCCACGCTGCCGAATTCGTTAGTGGTCAATGTCATGGACTCGATCTGTTTGCCCTCGGTGTCATAGAGTTCTGCTTTGACCTTGACTCCGGCACGTACGGCCTTCAGTTCATAGTCCCCTTTGTACAGGACGGCCTTGAAGTGCATCGTCTCGTCGGGATTGTAGGCCCCGCGGTCAGTCATCAAAACCGCATTGATCCTTTCGGTATCATCGGCCTCTTCCCCATATCCATATGAATACAGGTAAACGGGCTTGGAAGCTCTTTTCCCGCTGCGCACCCGGATGGCATAGCCGCCCTTTCCCGATGCCAGCCTGCCTGCCATCGATGCGGGCAGGGGAGTGTAGCCATCCAGGACAAGGCTGGCCTTCTCGACCACTTTCTTGTCTTTAATCAGCTCCACGTCCACCTTTCCTAGGGGCTCTCCGCTTACGAAATCCGTGGCCCATACGCCCACTCCGTCAGCATCCTTGCGTAAGCTGGCGGAGATTGTGTATTTCTTGTACTCGACTTCGTCCTCCAGGTTTGAGATCTTTTCAGGTCTGACGTCCAGTTCTACGGCATAGTCCCCGTCTGCAAGGTCCGGAAGATCCACCAGCAGTATGTCTTCCACATAGCAGCTCTTGTATGGATTGGTGAGGTATTTCTCCCATACCGTTTTCTTTCCTTCCAGTATGCGGACGGTAACCGCACCCAGATTCTGCAGTTTTATCGTGGCCTTGCCGTCTTCTATTGTAATGTTCTTGTCCTTGGCTTCCAGGCTGAAGTGCAGAAGCAAATCGACCTTTGTCAATTCGTCGGCTATCTTTTTGTCCACTCCCTCCTTGAAGGAAGCACGCTTTCTATTGAATGCATTGCACTGGTCCCGCAGGGCTTCGAAATCGGCGGATGTCCCTTTCTTGCGCCCGTTTTCCAGTTCGTCGAGCTCATCGAAGCGCATCTGCAGCAAATCCTGCTCTGCAAGCAGGCCCGCGGCCTTTCCCTGCCACTTTTTCGAGTATGCTTCCAGTTTTTCCTTCCTCCCCTCCGAAGAAGGGATGCTCTCATATTCAGCAAATGCCGAAAGCGGATATTCCTTGAAATAATCCATCAGCTCCGAGCCGTCTCCGAGGCTCCAGAGACAGTATTCGTAGTCGTTCGACAGCTGTCCCGCAAGCACCCGCCCGTACGCTCTCCTGTTCAGGCGCCAGTTATGCCTGTAGAAGCCCGGATTATGAGCCTTTTTCAACTTTTCCTGATTGTCGGCGACGAAGGCTTTCCTCCTATCCTGACCCAGCCCCTGGAACTCTACCATCAGGAAGTATTCCACTATGGGCTCGCCGAATTCTTTCAGGTCCTTGTTGCGGGCTGCTTCCTCCTGCTCGCGCAGCTTCCAGTTGACCGAAGTACGGACCTGGACCAGTTTTACGGCAGCATCGTAGTAATCCCAGCTGAGGTGTTTCTCTTTTGCCTCAGCCTTTATCTTGACCAGGAGCCCTTCCTGAGTCTTGGGCTTGTCCGCCAAATCGGCTGTTTGATATTGCTTCCAGAGGTCTACCAGCACATGGCCCTCATCATCGGTCTTAACGGGGGAGGAACTGATCGTAAACATAGTCATAAGAATCAGCGCCAAGGGTTTGAAAAGTTTCATATCTCCGTGCTTTCGTTGAACAAAGGCAAGGCTTCGGCAACCACGAAGGTGCTTCCGCCGATGTATATGAAGGGATTTGGCAAGTCTTGTGCCAAGTCAAGGGCTTGTCGGACTGCGTTTTGCACGCTGTCAGCCGCACTGCAGTCCAGGTCGGGACGCAGCCGGCTCAGCCTTTGGAGCAGGTCTTCTGCCGGCAGGGCTCTCTGGTTGAGCGGTGCTGCAAGAATGTACCTGGCTCCCGCGGGCATCAGCGGGGCGATGCCGTCCAGATCCTTGTCGGCCATTATCCCATAGACGATTACTGCGCTGCGCCCTTCTTCCTGCATCTGCCGTATGCGGGCGAAGTTTTCTTTAAGTGCCGGGGGATTGTGACCTATGTCGCATATGGTTTCCGGGGCTTCGCAGATCCGCTGCCATCTGCCCTGGAATCCGGTCAGCCTGGCGCAGGATGCGATCCCGTCGCGGGACCATCCCTTGTATCCGAATGCCTCGAGCGCGACCAGCACGGTATGCAGGTTGATGTCCTGGCAGGGACCGGTGAGGTCCATCTGCGCGAGCAGGGCTTCTTCGCCTTCGAAGGCATCTCTGTCGGATGCGAAGATGAGGGGCGTTCCCATGGCGAAGGCGACGGTCTTGAAGCTGAGTTCGGTTTCGGGGTCGCGTACGCCTACTACGGCGGGGACTCCGGGCTTGAAGATGCCTGCTTTTTCGCAGGCGATTGCGGCTCTGGTAGATCCCAGGAGGGCGCAGTGGTCCAGGCCTATGGAGGTGACTACGGATAGTGCCGGGGTGATGATGTTGGTGCTGTCCAGCCGGCCACCCAGGCCGACTTCTATTACGGCCGCGTCCACACCCTTCTTGGCAAACCACCAGAAGGCCATGCCGGTGGTGATTTCGAAGAAAGACAGGCCTTCGAAACCGGCCTCGTAGCTGTTCAGAAATTCCCAGACTTCCTCGCGGGAGATCATTTCGTAGCCATCCGCGGATACTATCTTCATTCTTTCGCGGAAGTCCAGCAGATGGGGGGATGTGTATAAGCCAACATGCGTTGTGTCGCGCTGGCGGCGGGTGGGGCAGTTCGCGGAAGTTTTTTGAGCGGGCCCGTGCGTGGCGGTAGCGGAGCGAACGACCCCACCCGCCGCCAAGGAGGATGCGAGCATGCTGCAGACGCTGCCTTTGCCGTTGGTGCCGGCCACGTGAATGCAGGGGTATGATTTCCAAGGGTCTCCGAGCATGGCGCTGAAGCGCTCCATGCCTTCCAGTCCGGGTTTGTATGCATTGCCCGTGAATCCTACTTTCTGCACCGACTGAAAACGGGTGAACAGGGATTCGAGGCGCTCATTATATCGGGTTAGATCAAAAACTGGTTGCATCTGAATTCAAAAATAGTTATTTTTGAGCGATTTTGATGAAAAAGATGGAAAATAAGTCGGCCGTGCTGCATTCGCCCTATATCATAGACGGAGTACGCCAGAGTGTTACCCCGGCACAGATACTTGGAGATGTGAGCATTTATCCCGTGGAATCCTGTCCCGGGGACAATCTTCCTCCTTTGGTGGACGAGACCCCCGATGTGGGCCCATCTCCCGTGAAACTGGATTCCCGCAAGGTCGAAAAATATCTTTCCGCAGTTCTCAAGACCCAACGCATCTTCCCCATGGCATTCGCCGGCCCTTACACCCGGGCCATGATATCCAAAACGCTGATCGATTGCATCTGGCGCCTCGGACATTTCCGCATAGGGGATATCTCCATAGATGCCCACTGGAACTGGAATAATCTCGAAGTAGGCAACATCGCCGGCTTCTACCATTCGGTCGAGGCCCTCGGCGATATGCTGGATTCGCTGAACATTGGATTGAGGGATTTCGGATGCACTGCCACCGAAGGCCCCTGCGAACTCCGCCTGTCCGCCGACCTGCGCCCCGTTTCCGACGAGGAAGAGCTGGTGGAACAGCCTTATACCACGCCCGATCCGCACATGGGAGTCGCCGGAATCTCCGGTTCCCTGCAGGCAGACGAGGCTTCGTGGATCGTGTACGTTCCTTTTGATTCATCTTCCTACAGGCTGGGAGGTTCGCTGCTGGCGCAGAGCCAGGGGCTGAATCCTCCTACCGCTCCCCAGATCGACGATGCCGACTATTTCATGGACTGCTTCGAGGTAGTGCGGGAATTGGTGGAGGATGGCATAGTGCTCGCCGGGGCCACCGTGTCGGAAGGCGGGCTCCTCCCTGCGCTCAAGGGCATGACCACCGCCGGGACCGGTGCGGTGCTGGATCTTTCCGACCTCAAGCGCGCCTCTACCGACGCCGACATCGTGAGCATACTGTTCGCCGAGGTCCCGGGAGTCATCATCCAGATCCGGGACATCGATTTTGACTACATAGATGCCGAGTTGCTCCTGCAGGACGTCGCTTTCTATCCCCTTGGCCACCCCGCTCCCAACGGTGGTGCCGTGCGGGTGAAAGCCTCTGCGAAGACCGGCATACAGAACATCCTCGAATCCCTCGTGCAGCGTCAGGGGGGAGAAGGAGAAGACTAAAACTGATATGGGTAAACCAAAGATTTTCGTGTTGGACACCAATGTGCCCCTGCATGACCACAAAGCTATCCGCCGTTTCCAGGACAACAACCTGGTGATTCCTATTGCAGTAATCGAAGAACTCGACAAGTTCAAGAAGGGTAACGATACCCTTTCCTACAATGCCCGCCATTTCCTCAGGGATCTCGACAAGATCTCCGACGGAAAGACCTTCGGGGCCGAAGGACTGCCCATAGGCAAGGACCTGGGGCTCATCAAGGTGGAACCCAACCATCCCTTCCCCGAGAAACTAAAGAACCTGTTTGTCGACGACATACAGGACCACCGCATCCTGGCTACCGCGATATGGGTGCGGGACAACCATCCCGGAACCTTCGTGGCGCTGGTAACCAAGGATGTAAACCTGCGCATGAAAGCAAAGGCTGCGGGAATGGAGGTCCAGGATTATCTGACCGACCGCGTGGACGAGGCCCGTATCGAAAATGCAAACAGCGAGGTGCAGTACTATACCCTCGATCCGGCGCTTATGCAGGATCTGGTCTATGGCCCCGAAAATGCCATCGAATGGAAGGCCGTGGTGCAGAAGAAACCCGAAGCCAACCAGCTCTTCAAACTCCGTTGGGAGGGGGATAAGAATTCGGAGGTCGTATGCGCCCGTTTCGATGAAGACAGAGGCAAGATAGTGCTCATCCGCAGCCATACTGCCTACGGCATCAAACCCCGCAACGACGAGCAGAAGATGGCTCTCGACGCCCTGATGAATCCCAAGGTCAAACTCGTCACCCTCACCGGAGGGGCCGGTACCGGTAAGACCCTGCTGGCCCTGGCCGCCGCCCTCGAACAGGAGAACGACTTCGACCATATATACATTTCGCGTCCTACCGTCATCCTGGGCAATCAGGACATAGGTTTCCTGCCCGGCGACAAGAATACCAAGATGACACCCTTCCTCCAGCCTCTGATGGACAACCTGAACGTCATCAAGGGGCAGTTCAAGGCGTCTTCCCGCGAGGCCCAGCATCTGGACGGCTTGCTGAAGGACGAAAAACTGATAATAGAGCCACTGGCCTACATCCGCGGCCGCAGCCTTGGCAATGCCTTCTTCATCATCGACGAAGCGCAGAACCTCACCCCTCTGGAAGTCAAGACCATAGTTACCAGGGCGGGGGAGGGCACCAAGATAGTGCTCACCGGCGATATCTTCCAGATCGACCAGCCTTATCTGGACCAGTGGAGCAACGGTCTTACCCACACGGGCGAGAAGATGGACGGGCAGAAGCTTTTCCAGCATGTTTTCCTGCGTAAAGGCGAGCGTAGCGACCTGTCCGAAATCGCGGCGAAGCTATTGTAAATCCATATTTTGCTATTGTTGGATTTTTTACTAAATTCGCAGGATTTTTTAGAGAATATCAATAACAGACAGATAATTATGGCAGAAAAAAAGAAGAGAGTCTATCGTTTTGGCGGAAAGACCGCCGAGGGCGATGGATCCATGCGTGAGCTCCTTGGTGGAAAAGGAGCCAATCTGGCGGAAATGAGCCGCCTCGGAATGCCGGTTCCTGCCGGATTCACAATCACAACAGAGTGTTGTGCAGAGTATTACCAGCTTGGCGGAGGCTATTCCGCAGAACTTAAGGCAGAGGTAGCAGAAGCCCTCGCCGCAACCGAGAAACTTATGGGTAAGCATTTCGGCGACACCGAGGATCCCCTCCTCGTCAGCTGCCGTAGCGGTGCCCGCAGCTCCATGCCCGGTATGATGGACACCATCCTCAATATCGGTCTTTGCTCTGCAACCCTTCCCGGTATGATCAAGAAGACTGGTAATCCCCGTTTCGTATATGATGCATACAGGCGTCTTATCATGATGTACTCCGACGTGGTCATGGAGAAGGCCGAGGGTATCGAACCCGAAGATGGCCAGGGCATCCGCCAGCAGCTCGACCGCATGATGCAGGAGCTCAAGGACGCTAAAGGATACAAGTCCGACACCGATATCACCGCCGAAGAACTCAAGGAGCTTTGCGACAAGTTCAAAGTCAAGGTCAAGGAGGTTCTTGGCGTAGAATTCCCCGACACCGCCGAGGCTCAGCTTTGGGGTTCCATTGGTGGAGTTTTCAAGAGCTGGAACGGAAAGCGTGCCATCGCATACCGCCGCATCGAGAAGATTCCTGATGATTGGGGAACTGCAGTGAACGTGCAGAGCATGGTATTCGGTAACATGGGTAACACCTCCGCTACTGGTGTGGCCTTCAGCCGTAACCCTGCCTCCGGTGACAATAAGTTCTATGGTGAGTGGCTCATCAACGCCCAGGGCGAGGATGTGGTTGCAGGTATCCGTACCCCCAACCCTCTGAACGAGGCCACCAAGACCGATCATAACAAGCACCTCGAGAGCCTCGAGAAAGCAATGCCCGAGGTTTACGGAGAGCTCGACGCCATCCGTCTCAAGCTGGAAGCCCACTTCCACGACATGCAGGACATCGAGTTCACCATCCAGGAAGGCAAGCTCTGGATGCTGCAGTGCCGTATCGGCAAGCGCACCGGTATCGCCGCTCTCCAGATGGCCATGGATATGCTCGAGGAAGGCATGATCGACGAGCGCACTGCCGTAATGAGGGTTTCTCCCGCACAGCTCGACGAGATCCTCCACCCTGTTCTCGATCCCGCATCCGAGAAGAAGGCCAGCGTCGTTGCCAAGGGTCTGCCCGCTTCTCCGGGTGGAGCCGTGGGTACCATCGTATTCACCTCCGAGGCTGCCATGGCAGCTGCCGCAGCAGGCAAGAAGGTCATCCTCATCCGTGAGGAGACTTCTCCCGAGGACATCGAGGGTATGCGTGCATCTGCCGGTATTCTCACCACCCGCGGTGGTATGACCTCCCACGCTGCACTCGTTGCCCGTGGTTGGGGTAAGTGCTGCATCGTAGGTTGCGAGGCTATGAAGATCAACTTCGCCGCCAAGAGCGTCAGCTTCGCCGGTTCCGATAAGGTTTACAAAGAGGGTGAGTGGTTCAGCCTCAATGGTAGCAAGGGCTTCGTCTATGCTACCAAGATCGATACCATGGATGCTAGCGAGAATCCTCTCTTCATCAAGTTCATGAGCATCGTGGATAAATACCGCAGGCTTGGCATCCGCACCAACGCCGATACTCCCGAGGACGCTGACCGCGCTCTCAAGTTCGGTGCCGAGGGTATCGGTCTGTTCCGTATCGAGCATATGTTCTACGGACGCAACTCCGAGACTCCTCTTACCAAGCTCCGCAAGATGATCCTCAGCTCCACCGAGGAAGAGCGCCGTTCCGCACTCGCCGAACTGCTTCCTTTCATCAAGGCCTCCGTCAAGAGCACCCTCAAGGTGATGGACAGCAAGCCGGTAGTGTTCCGTCTGCTCGACCCGCCTCTCCACGAGTTCGTTCCCAAGACTGCCGATAAGAAGCAGGAGATTGCAAGCGAGCTCGGTGTTTCGGTCGGTGAGGTCGAGAAGCGTGGCGACAACCTCCACGAGATCAACCCTATGATGGGTCACCGCGGAGTGCGTCTGCACGTTACCTATCCTCTCATCGCTGAGACTCAGTACCGTGCTATCTTCGAGGCTACCTGCGAGCTCAAGCGCGAAGGTTTCAATCCTATGCCCGAGATCATGATCCCTGTTACCATCTCCGCCCGCGAGCTCAGCTTCCAGAAGGCTATCTGCGACCGCGTGCTGGCAGAGGTGGAGGCTCACTACGGAATGCAGGTCGAGTACCACTTCGGTACTATGATCGAAATCCCTCGTGCCGCCCTTACTGCCGACCGTATGGCCCGTACCGCCGAGTTCTTCAGCTTCGGTACCAATGACCTTACCCAGATGACCCTCGGCTTCAGCCGCGACGATGTGGGTACTTTCATGGGCGACTATCTTGGCAACAAGATTCTCGATGCCGATCCTTTCCAGACCATCGATGTGAAGGGTGTAGGTAAGCTCGTGGAGTATGGTATCCAGAATGGACGCAGCAAGCGTGCTGATCTCAAGTGCGGTGTTTGCGGCGAGCATGGTGGTGATCCCGACTCCGTCCGTTTCTTCAACAAGATTGGTGTGGACTACGTCAGTTGCTCTCCTTTCCGTGTGCCTATCGCACGTCTCGCTGCGGCTCAGGCTGCCATCGAGCAGGAGAAGTAATTTGCGTGTCTTCGCATATTCCTAAAAGGCCGGCCCCGGGATGGGGTCGGCCTTTTTTTCATTGAGTTTTTGCCTAAATAGTTACGCAGACGCGGATGCTCATCGAATTGGTGATTGCTTCGGCGTCGTAGCCGTCGAGGTCCTGCAGGATGAAGGTGACTTTGCCCTCCTCGTATTCGAACCTGGTGTTCTCGGCAACTATTTGCTTATCGCCCTCGGTAGTGATGATCTGGACAGGATAGACGAAAGGAAGGGGATTCCAAGCTCCAAGATGATTGCCGGCATCGTAGATGGCATAGATGTAAGCCTGAACCGTGCCGTGTGCAATCACTTCCTTGGTAATGTAAGGATTGTTGAAGCTTGCGTAGAAGTAGTTGTCGGAGCCAGGGAGTTCGGAACCTTCGTTCTTCTGCCAATCATTGGGATGGACATTGTAGTCCTTGGTATAAACCTGGCAACCTTCGGTGATATACTCTTTGGTACAACCCTGGAAGAGGGTGAATGCTACAACTGCAGCAACAAGTAGTTTTAGGTACTTCATATCAGTTTTATCTAAAATAGTTTGTCTGTTATTGCCCATAGCACAACCCCTGCGCAAACGCTCACGTTGAGGGAGTGCTTCGTGCCGAACTGGGGAATCTCGAGCGAAACGTCGCCCGCATCCACGACCTCCTGGCTTACCCCGTCGACCTCGTTTCCGAAGACAAATGCATATTTCTTGCCAAAATCGCATTTGAAGTCGCGGAGGCTGACCGAATGCTCCGTCTGTTCGACGCTTACGACGGTGTATCCTTGGGCCTGAAGTTCCTTCACGAGAGCCACGGAATCATCGCGATGTTCCCATCGCACACTGTCTTCGGCACCGAGCGCAGTCTTGTGTATTTCGGCGGTGGGGGGCAACGGAGTGATGCCGCAGAGCCAGACGCGGTCGATCCTGAAAGCATCTGCACTGCGGAAGACGCTGCCGACGTTGTGGGCGCTGCGTACATTGTCGAGTATGACTTCCACTCCGGACGGCTCCGCGCTGCGGTATTCGTCCTTGCTGATGCGTCCTAATTCCGAATTAAGTAATTTGCGGTCTTTCATTCTTGCGCAAAGTTACTTAAAAAGAGATTAAATGCCTAATCCGATGGAAATGAATGCGAAAGAATGCCTATATTTGTTAGATTGATGTTAGTGTATTATGGAAACAAAAAAGAGCTTTAACTATTGGCAGTGGCGGGTGATCATCTGCTCGATGATAGGCTATTCGATGTTCTATTTCGTGCGGAAGAATTTCTCTTTCGCCATGCCTGTCCTCGGCGCCGAGTTCGGTATCAAAGACACCAGCTTCGGTCTCATCCTTACCCTTGGAGGTCTCGTGTATGGACTCAGCAAGTTCGCGAACGGATTCATCGCCGACCGTGCGAATGCGCGCTGGCATCTTGTGATTGCGCTTTCGGCTTGCGTCATACTTAATGCCTTGTTCGGCTGGAGCCCCATGATAAGCCGCTGGATTTCCGGCAGCGCCGAAGGCCCGGATTTCATAGGGACGCTGGTGAGCATAACAGCAATATTCATAATACTTAACAACCTCTTCCAAGGCGCAGGGTTCGGCCCGTGCAACAGGTTGCTGGTGAATTGGATACCTCCCAAGGAACTCGCTACCAAGATGTCGCTCTGGAATATGTCCCACTCCATCGGAGCGGGTATAGTGGCCGTGCTCTGCGGAGCGATAGTGGCCAAATCGCATTGGCAGTGGTGCTTCTGGATCCCGGCAATCATCGCCGGCCTGGGTGTGGTATTCATCTTCTTCACCCTCCGCGACACTCCCAAATCGGTAGGCCTGCCCGAACTCCCGGACACCAAAACCGAACTGGACGACAACGACACTCCCGCGGAATACCGGAAGTTCGTAAAGAAGATGGTCTTCAGGAACCCTATCGTCTGGTCCCTGGCCATTTCGGATATGTTCCTCTATGTGGTGCGCTTCGCCGTCCTGGACTGGGGCCCGAAGTTCCTCCAGCAGGGGGACAATCCTCTTTCTCCTACCCTCGCCGGATGGACCATAGGCATCTTCGAGGTCTGCGGCTGCGTGGGAATGCTGCTGGCCGGATGGATTACCGACAAGGTATTCAAGGGCAAGGGACAGCAGATGTGTCTCATAGAGATGATACTCTGCGGACTATGCCTTGTTGCCATACACTTCCTCCCCGAGGGCACCAATCCCGTTGTGATGCTGGTGCTCCTGGCAATGGCGGGCTTCTTCCTTTACGGCCCCCAGGCCCTCTACTGCGTGGTTTCCGGAAAGCAGGTCACCAAGAAGGCCGCATCCGCCGCAGCCGGGCTCATAGGGCTCTTCTGCTATGTCAGCGTCCTCTTCACCGGTACGGGCATCGGTATGCTGTCGGATGCCTTCGGCGATGCATTCTGGAATAATCTCTTCATAATAATGGCCGGAGTATCCCTGCTCAGCGCACTGGTGCTCGTGCCTATTTGGAATATAAAGGATGATGGTTATGTGCATGAATAAGAAACTGATAGCGGCGATATTGCTTCTGGGGATGAGCCTCGTGTCGTTCGGGGCGTCATCCGGCGACAGCTGGCCTGACGGCAGTCCTGTAGACCGTTGGTTCTCCCAGGAATCCAAGGCTCCCCGTGGCAGGCAGGCCCGCGAATTCAACATACTTTCCTACGGCGCGGTGGTCGACAGTACCATCCTCCAGACGGTCGCAATACAGAAAGCCATCGATGCCGCCGCGGTAAGGGGCGGCACCGTTGTAATCCCCGAGGGCACCTGGCTCTCCGGGGCCCTTTTCTTCAAGCCGGGGACTCATCTCTACCTCGAGGAGGGTGCGGTGCTGAAGGGAAGCACGGACGTGAGGGATTTCCCGGATATCCCCGTGCACATCGAAGGCGTGCTCCAGCCCTATGTGTCCGCCCTTGTGAACGCGGATGAATGCAGGGGCTTCTCCATTAGGGGGAAGGGTACCATCGACGGCAGCGGCCTGCCCTATTGGGAGGCCTTCTGGGCCCGCAGGAAGGAGAATCCCGCCTGCACCAACCTGGAGGTGCGCCGCCCGAGGATGATAGGCATCTGCAACAGTTCCGACGTCACCATCGAAGGCATACGCCTGCGCAATTCCGCATTCTGGAACATACATCTCTACAAGTGCTCCAAGGTCCGGGTGAGCGGGGTGAATATCTACGCCCCGGTAAAACCCGTCAAGGCCCCGAGTTCCGACGGCATCGACCTCGACGCTTGCACGGACGTACATATCAAGGGCTGCAGTTTCGCTACGGGAGATGACCTCGTCGCCCTGAAGGGCGGGAAGGGCCCCTGGGCGGACGCTGATCCCGACAATGGCCCGGACGCCAGGATACTGATAGAGGATTGCAGCTTCGGCCACGGCTCCGGCGCCCTGGTGTTCGGCAGCGAATGCGTGGATGCCCGCAACGTGATTCTCCGCAACAGCAAGGTGAACGGTACCGACCGCATACTCTGGCTGAAGATGCGTCCCGACACCCCCCAGCAGTACCGTCACGTGCTGGTGGAGAAGGTCTCCGGCAAGGCAAGGTACGGGGTTTACGTGAAACCCTGGACCCAGTTCTTCGACCTCAAGGGCAGGGAGGATCTTCCGAAATCCTATGCCTCCGACATCAATGTCCGCGGCTGCGAGGTGCGCGTACGGCGTTTCCGCAAGATCGAAGATGCCCCTGACCAGTACGAGACCGACATAGTCACCCTCGGAAACAAAGTCAAATATAAATTCAATACCGACGAGAGCAAGGTCAAACCCTATACCCTTCCCGACCCGCTGACGTTCGCCGACGGCACTCCCGTGGCAAGCCCCTCGGACTGGGAGGCCCGCAGGAGGGAGATACTCTCGATGTTCGAGAGCGAGATGTACGGAAGGATGCCCGCGGCCCTGCCCATCTATCTTGAAGAGAAAGAAGAGGGCCCGGCGCTGGGCGGCATCGCCATCCGACGTCAGGTACGTATGACTTTCAGGCCCGACGGTTCCGGACCCCACATCGACTGGCTGATATTCTATCCTGCCGATGCCCGCGGCCCAGTGCCGGCCATCATCACCCTGAACTACAACGGCAACCACGCTCTTACCGCCGATCCTGCGGTGATGATCCCGGATTGCTGGCTGGACAATGAAAAGAAATTCGGAATCGTCGGCAACCGTGCTACCGAAGCCGGCCGCGGTGCCTATGTGAACAGCCCTGTGGCCACCATTTTCCCTTTCCAGGAGATATTGGGCCGGGGATATGCCTTCGTGACTGCCTGCTACGGCGACATCTCGGCTGACCCCCGCTACTCCGACGAACAGGATGCCCTTGCCTACAAGGGAGTGTTCGAGCTTTGGGACAGGGATCCTTCCCGCACGGACAACACCGCTGCCCTGATGGCTTGGGGATGGGGCCTCTGCCGCGGGCTGGATATGCTGGAAAAGGATTCCCGCGTGGATGCATCCAAGGTGGTGGTAACGGGTTCTTCCCGTCTTGCAAAGGCCGCCCTGCTTGCCGGAGCCTACGACCAGCGCTTCGCGGTAATGGTGATCAACCAGACCGGTGGCGGCGGAGTGCCTCTGGCCAAGAGGAACTTCGGCGAAAACATCGGAACCCAGGTTGAGCAGTTCACCCACTGGTGGTGCAAAGCCTTTAGCAAATACGCCGAGAAAGAGAAGGATATGCCCTTCGATTCCCATATGCTCATAAGCTGTCTCGCTCCCCGTCCCGTGCTCGTGCAGGGATACAACAGCCCTTGGTTCGATACCTATGGGGAATTCCTCGCCCTCAAGGCTGCATCGCCTGTCTGGAAGTTCTTGGGCGCCAATGGTTTGCCCGATGTGGAATGGCCGGACAATGGCTCCGCCGCCGCAATCGGAAGCGACCTTGGATATGTCCGCAGGAAAGGTAACCACGGCATCAATGCCGATGACTGGAAATGGCTCTTGGATTTCGCGGACAATGCTTTGAATAAACGCTAAGGGGCGCTCAATGTGTGCGCGCATATCAGAAATGAGAAATGATTAATACAATACTTTTATCGCTACTAGTGGCCGCCCAGGCGGTGGTCGGATTCAATCCGGCCGCCGTCGTGGGGCCTGTCAAACCAATGAATGCAGGCAATAACGGTCCGACTGATGCCATAATGGCATCGTATGAGGCGCTCCGGGTACCTTATGCCCGGACCCACGATACTGCCCTCGGGACGGAGTACGGCGGGCACTGCATAGATATAAACCAGGTCTTTCCCGACTGGGAAGCCAATGTAAATTCGCCGAAATCCTACGATTTTACCAATTCCGATGTAGTCCTTCTGGATATGCTTAAGGCCGGGACGAAACCGTTCTACCGGCTCGGACAGAGTATCGAGCACCAGACAAAGAAATATGGCATCTATCCACCCAAGGACTTCAAGAAGTGGGCGAAAATCTGCGAGCACATAATCCGGCATTATAACGAAGGCTGGGCGAATGGCTACAGGATGGGGATAGAGTACTGGGAAATCTGGAACGAGGCAGACCTTGACCAGCCGGATGACCGCTGGAAGACGGACCCTCGTACCTGGGCTGGTACTATGGCGCAGTTTCACGAACTGTATGCCGTGACGGCGAAGCATTTGAAGAAGTGCTTCCCCGACCTGAAGATCGGCGGCCCGGCATTCGCCAATCCAAGGAGATACGGCCCGGAATTCCTCGATTATGTAAATAAGACGGGCGCCCCCCTGGACTTCTTTTCGCATCATATGTATCATCGCAAACCGGCGCGTATCGTCGAGGATGTGCGTATCATCCGTGAAATGCTCGATTCCAAAGGTTTCGAGAAGACCGAGTCCATTCTCGACGAATGGAATTATAACCGAAGATGGGACGAGCCGGACCGCTACAGCCACCGGGTCAGGCCCACCGTGAAAGCGGCCGCTTTCGTAGCCGCGGTAATGTGTGGGTGCCAAAATGCTCCTGTGGATATGCTGATGTATTACGACTTCCGTCCGAACACCAGCTGGTGCGGCCCCTGGACGCCCACCATCTATGACATCCGTCCGCCATACTGGTCCCTGTATTATTGGGCGGAACTCGCGGAGTATGGTACGCAGATAGAATCAAGTTGCGACACAGGAAATATCTACACCTGTGCCGCCGTTTCCGGGGATGGAACGAAAATCCGTCTCCTGGTAGCGAGGTATCACGAGGACGACAGCCACGATACGCCCCGTGAGATAAAGCTGGACCTGCCGGATGGCTGGCGGGTGACAGGCCTGCGGATAACCGACAGCAAGGGCATGGACCGCAAGGCTGACCCTTCAACGGTATATAGCATGGAGTCTAACTCTGTCTCATTGATAGAAATAACTGCGGATGTGTAAGAAACGCCAGATAAAATTGCTATCTTTGTAGCTATGAGAAAAGTCTTGATTCTTTTAACTACTCTCGTGTTGTCAGCAGCCTGCTCGACCAAGGCTCCGGATATCGAAAAACAGATTGACGAACTACTTCCGCAGATTACACTGGAAGAAAAGATAGCGATGGTGCACGCCCAGAGCAAA
>JAFZJI010000103.1 GCA_017552105.1 Bacteroidales bacterium
GCACCTCGCTGAAGGCGGAGAAGATCGACAGCGAGCTGACCGAGCTGAAGGCCAAGCGCGAGGAGCTGATGAAGCGCTGGGATTCCGAGAAGTCCATCGTTGCCGACCTGCAGAAGGCCCGCCAGGAGATCGAGGACGACGAGAACGAGGCCCACATCGCCGAGCGCCAGGGCAATTACGACAAGGTGGCCGAGCTGCGCTACGGAAAGATCGCCCAGGCCCGCGCCCGCATCGAGGAACTCTCCGCGAAGCAGGCGGCCATCAAGGACCCCATCATCAACGAGGCCGTGACTCCGGAGGATATCGCCGAGGTGGTGGCCCGCTGGACGGGCATCCCCGTGAACCGCATGCTGGAGAGCGAGAAGGATAAGCTCCTGCGCATGGAGGCCGAACTCCACAAGCGCGTGGTAGGCCAGGACAAGGCCATCGCGGCCGTGTCGGATGCTGTGCGCCGCAGCCGTGCAGGACTTTCGAACGAGGCCCGTCCTATAGGCTCGTTCCTCTTCCTTGGTACCACCGGCGTAGGTAAGACCGAGCTGGCGAAGGCCCTGGCAGAGTTCCTCTTCAACGACGAAACCATGATGACCCGTATCGACATGAGCGAGTATCAGGAGAGTCATACCGTGAGCCGCCTCATCGGCGCGCCTCCGGGATACGTCGGATACGACGAGGGCGGCCAGCTGACCGAGGCTGTGCGCCGCAAACCCTATTCGGTAATACTTCTCGACGAGATCGAAAAGGCCCATCCCGACGTGTTCAACATCCTCCTGCAGGTGCTGGACGACGGGCGCCTTACCGACAACAAGGGCCGTACGGTGGACTTCAAGAACACCATCCTCATAATGACTTCCAACTTAAAGGAAGAGGAACTCCGCCTGCGCATGCGCCCGGAATTCCTGAACAGGATCGACGAGATAGTGGTGTTCGACGCCCTCACCAAAGAGAACATCCGCGAAATCGTGCACATCCAGATGGCCATACTCCAGAAGAAGTTGGAGGACGACAATGTCACGCTCACCTACACGCGCGCGTTCGAGGATGATATGGTAGAGAATGGCTACGATCCCGTGTTCGGCGCGCGTCCCGTGAAGAGGCTCATCCAGCGTGAGCTCGTGAACGCCCTGGCCCGCGAGATCCTGGAGGGTAAGATACATAAAGAAAGCGCCATCGAAGTGGACTTCGACGGCGTTAAGACAATTCTGCGGAATAAGTAATTATTCTGCTTCGGTGGTAGGTGCGGCCTGCTCGATGGGAGCGCTGGGGAACTCGGGCTGGGCTGCGCCTTCTGTATTCTCGATTTCGTTGGTGATATCGGCGTCGTTGCTCTTGTTAGCAGAGGAGAACGATGCGATGATGGATACGACGAGGATGAAAACTACCAGACCCCAAGTGATTTTCTCGAGGATGTCGGCGGTCTGACGCACGCCGAAGGTCTGGTTGCCGGCCACGAAGTTGCTGGCAAGACCCTCTCCCTTACCATTCTGGAGAAGGACTGCACCAATGAGCAGGAGGCTCGCCAGGATGATGAGCACTGTCAGGATAGTGAAAACTGCGTTCATATGTTAATTATTCTTTAATTTTTCGATAAGGGCTGCAAAGTAAGCACTTTTTTCTGGAAATCGCAAACTTAAGCGCGAATAAATCTGCCGGGCCTGTTCGGGATAGCCTTGATCTGCATAGATTTGCGCTAAAGTTTCGGTGCAGAAGTCGGTGAAGTCTTCCTCGCTCTGCGGGATTGCCGGTCCGTCCTTTCCTGTCATCCCCGACCCTTCCTTTCCTGTCATCCCCGACCCGATCGGGGATCTTGCCATCGCCGCGAAATCATTATCCCCCTCCTGACGCACCGCATCATACTGCTTCGCCGAGAAATAATCCCCGCCCACGACAATCACCCTGCGCGGCTGACCCTCGTCGCGGATCTCCCCAACACCTTCGTCTATATACGCGCGCAGGAGCTCATTCACCTGCAGGTCGGAATAATCCACCTTGTGCCCCTTGTGGGCCAGGTTAGCTATGATGCGGCGCGACCCTACGTACAGGGCAGCATCCGCATAGCGCTCATCGCTCCAGGCTCCCTCGCCCAGCTCCGACATCCTGCGGCAGAGCTCCTTGCGGGCACCGCCGAACCAGGGATACAGGTTCACCACGCCGTTTAGTTCGTCGAGGTTGAGTTTACGGAGGTCTATGTAGTCGTTTTCTACCATTGGGCTACGGTTGCGTTGAATATATCTTCTACTATCTTCTCGACGATCTCGGTACAGAGGCTGCCTTCCACCTCGTCGAGGGATTTCTCGGAAGGGTAGTCGGCGTAGGCCGAGAAGCTCTTGCTGCTGAAGCTTTCCTCGGGGTGCTTGACATTGGTGAAACTCACTTTCACGCTCACGGTAAGCCGGTTCTGGGCCGCGACTTCATCGGCCGTCACAGCCGATGCCGCCACGTCGTAACCGCTGATCTCCCCGATGATCTGCAGGTCCCCGTCCATCTCCACCTGCTCGAGGCTGGTCATGCGGCGGAACTGCGTGCGGATGGCCTCCGAGAGGTCGTTGGCGAGCGAAGGGTTCACCCGCAGGGCCTTGTACTCGAAGGTCTCGATGGTTATGGTGTGCACGTCGGGGTCGATGGAGGTTCCCGTGAACGAGTAGGTCACCTTGCATCCTCCGAGGCACAGGGCGGTCAAGATTATGACGAGAAGTTTCTTCATTTCTTGTTCTTTGCGAGTTTGCGGTAGATGGTCCTTTCGGAGATACCGAGTTCGGCTGCGGCGGCTTTCACCTTGCCGGCGTGCTTCTCGAGTGCGCGGCCGATGAGTTCGCCGGTGTTCTTGCGGATGCTGAGATCATCCCCTTGCTCCTGCCATTCGGCATCGTCGTCGGAAGGCCGCTCGATCCGCGCCGGGCCGTCATGCACGGGCGCCCCTTCCAGTTCCTTCACCCGCGCCGACAACGCATCCACCTCATTCTTAAGATCCAGAAGCGCCTTCACCAGAACCCTCTTATCCTCATCCGACATACTCCCGCCCGAAGCCGGGGCAGCGATCTGGGGAAGGAGGCTGTCCTTCTCGTCCGGGATGTACGGAGCAATCTCCCGAGCCCCCAGCTCCACCCTGTCGTTATCGACGCTGGCGGGCTTGGATTCCAGGGCGGTCACGGTCTCCGCCACATTCTTCAGCTGGCGGATGTTCCCGGGCCAGCGGTAGTTCTTCAGAAGCGATATGGCCTCGATGCTGAGGCTGACCTTGCGCAGGCCGAAGCGCTGTGCGAAGTCGGAGGTGAACTTTCGGAAGAGGAGGTAGATGTCTTCCTTGCGTTCGCGTAGCGACGGCATCACTATCCTGGCGGCATTGAGCCTGTAGTAGAGATCCTCGCGGAAGCGGCCCTGCTGCACGGCGTTGTAGAGGTTCACGTTGGTGGCTGCGACGATGCGCACGTCCGTCTTCTCCACTTTCGAGGACCCGACCTTGATGAACTCGCCGCTCTGGAGCACGCGCAGCAGCATAGCCTGCGTCTCCTTGGGGAGTTCGCCTATTTCGTCGAGGAAGAGGGTCCCGCCGTTGGCCTCTTCGAAGTAGCCCTTGCGCTCGCCGATGGCGCCGGTGAAGGCCCCCTTCTCGTGGCCGAAGAGCTCGGCGTTGATGGTCCCCTCGGGGATGGCTCCGCAGTTTACGGCCAGGTACCGCCCGTTCTTGCGGCGGCTGAACTGATGTATGATCTGGGGGATGGTTTCCTTACCTACGCCGCTCTCGCCGCTCACCAGAACGGTGAGGTCGGTGGGGGCCACCGCTACTGCGGTCTCCAGGGCGTGGTTAAGTGCGGCATCACTCCCGATGATGTCATACTTGTTCTTTAGTTTCTGTAGTTCCTGCGTATCCATGTAATATGCAAAGTTAGTAAAATCCACCGATTTTTCTATCTTTGTAGTCCCAAGCTACGATATTTATGAAGATGAACAAGATTTTAGCGGTTGCCGCCGCGATACTCGCCCTGGCAGCCTGCAACAAAAATTCCGCACAGCAGATGGCAGATGCTTCGTCGAACGTAGGCGTCAGCTGCGAGCCTGCCGTGCTGACCGTAATAACCGGCAACATCCCCGTCACCATCACGGTCGATTATCCTGCCGGATATTTCGCCCCCGAATCCAAACTCGCAGTTACTCCCGTCATCGTCTACGAGGGCGGCGAGGCCACCGGCCCTACCTTCCACTACCAGGGCAGCAAGATCCGCGAGAACAATAAGGAAATCTCCATCGACGGCGGTTCGGTCGTCGAAAGCTTCTCCGTCCCCTACGTGGACGGCATGAAGAAGTGCTACCTCGAGCTCCGCAGCGTAGCCAGCTACAAAGACAAGAGCATCGTGCTGCCCAGCCGCAAGGTTGCCGACGGTGTGATAGTCACCGGAAACGACTTCATCACCAAGGGATACTACGAGTACAAGGAGGATGGCTACCAGCACAGCGTGGTCAAGACTTCCGAGGGCCAGATCCACTACGACGTGAACTCCGCCGCCGTCAAGGGCAGCGAGCTTTCCGGTGCATCCTTCAAGGGGTACAAGGAGCAGCTTGCCGAGATTGCCGAGAACGACCGCGCGAAGATCAAGGACGTGAAGATCATATCCTACGCATCTCCCGAAGGTGGCGAGGAGCACAACGCCAAGCTCTCCAACGAGCGTTCTTCCGCCGCCAAGAAGGCCTGGGC
>JAFZJI010000104.1 GCA_017552105.1 Bacteroidales bacterium
CGCAGCATTCGCTCAGAAGGCACCCCTCAAATTCAACCAGTACGGCGTAGCCGTTCAAAGCGACCGGCTGGACGTGGAAGCCCAGGACGGTATCCTGGTGCTGGCTTCTCCCTCTACAAAGTACATACTCTGGTTTGACATCCGCGTGCAGGCCGACGCCGCCGTCTTCTTCGGCGCACCCGCCTATGCCGACAAAATCGGCAACGGCGTAAGCATCCGCCGCGCACGTTTCGCCGTCAAAGGACAGGTGGACGAGAACTGGTACGGAGAGTTCGATATGGACCTCGCCAACGGTCTGGTCGAACTGAAAGATGCAATCGTCCGTTACACCGGCATTCCCAACCTGGAACTGCAGGTCGGTAACTTCAAGGAGAACTTCTCCATCCAGCGCAACACCACCTCACGTTACCTCCAGTTCATCGAGCGCCCTATGGTCTGCTCCGCACTGGCACCTTCCCGCCACGTGGGTATCAACGCCAAGTATGCCAAGGATTGGCTGTGGGTGAGCGGCGGTGTGTTCGGCCCCGAAATCGCAGGTGCCGAGGAATGGGAGTACATCTCCGGCAACAATAAGGACAACGGCTACGACGCAGGTTATTCCCTTACCGGCAAGCTCGTCTTCCGCCCCCTGTACGACTCCAAGACCTCCAGCCTCCACATCGGCGGTGCAGCATCCTACCGCACCCCCAAGGCCAGCGCCGAGAAGTACGGAACCTATCGCGCAAGCGCACGTAACTCCACCAGCATCAACCGCAAGAAATATATCGACACCGACGACCTCGCCGGCTACGACCACAACCTCCTCTGGACCGCAGAACTTGCCGGCCACTGGAACGGACTGCGCTACGAAGGCGCCTTCATCCAGGACAACGTGAAGTTCAAGGCAGACGCCGCCGATCCTACTCCCCGCACTTTCTGGGGCTGGTATGCACAGGCCGGATATCTGCTCTTCGGCGGACATCAGCGCTATGATGCCAACGGTGGCAAGTACACCAAGATCAAACCCGGCAGGAACTGGGGAGATATCGAACTCTGCGCCCGTTACGAGTACTGCGACCTGAACGACGGCAACGTCTACGGCGGCGCCGCCCAGGCCTATACCCTCGGCCTCAACTACTGGGTTAACAACAACGTCAAGTTCCAGGTTAACTACCAGTTCAACGACAACGACCGCTATGCCAACGGCAAGGGCAAGCTCTATGTCGGCAATGATGCCACCACCGGCAAACCCACCAAGGACTTCACCAAGATCGCTGACAAGAAGGCCGGTGTGGACTACCACATGCTCTGCGTACGTTTCGAAATTGACTTCTAAAAATGACAAGTATTATGAAAAAGATATTGATCGCATCCCTGGCAGCTCTGCTGGCCCTGACCGCCTGCGTAAAGGATAACGTATATCCTAATGCTTCCTTCGCCAACATCGCCAACACCATCGCCCTCAACGAGGAGACCGAGGTAACCATCACCGCCACGGTCACGGCTCTCGTGAAGATCACCAAGGTCAACCTGGTTTATACCGCCGGCAGCGCCAAGCCCGTCACCGTGGCAATGACCGCCAAAGGCAACGTTTACAGCGCCACCATCCCGGCCCAGGCCATGGATACCGTTGTCAAATACTACATCGAGGCCTTCACCGAAGGCGGCTCCAGCAAGACCGCGGAGGCTAGCTACACGGTTGGCGTGAACCCCATCGACTACAGCCCTCTGAAGCTCAGCGAGCTCAACGGTAACGACAAGTTCATCGAAATCGTGAACACCGGCTCCAAGGCCATCAACATCAAGGGCATCAAGATCCTGAAGGACAGCAAGGACGTCTGGACCGGACCCGACAAGGATCTGGCGGCCGGAGCATATCTGCTGCTCTACAGCACCGACGTGGTAGCCCCTACCGATGGTTCCGAGGCAGCTCATCCCGAATATGCCAACACCGGCCTGGTGTTCGACTCCGGCCTGTCCGCAAAGAAGAACGTGACCGTAGTGCTCGCCTCCCCCGTGAAGGCTACCCTCGACTACTTCAACCTTACCGGATATGCCGAGAAGTGCACCGCTTCCTACAGCCGCGTAGGCAAGGATTACGGTTTCGACAAGTGGTACCACACCGCCGCCACTCCCGGCGAAGCCAATTCCACCGACACCAGCAAACCCGTCGTAGGACTTACAGAACTTTAATTCATATATTTATCTATGGCAGAACTTAAAATCGGCGAGATCAGCAAACCTCGCTTCGAATTCCGCAGCTTCGGTCAGTGCTTCTGCGAAGCTCACAAGAGAATGGCACGCCTCTCCGTCCCCGTGCCCGAGAAAGTATGGGAACGCAGCAGCGACGAGATCTACATCATCTCGGCCAAGAACGACATCAACAACACCAAGATCCGCGACGGAAAGATGGATATCAAGACCTTCGTCCAGTCCGTGGACGGTCTCGAGCAGTGGAACCCCCTGATGAAGGGCGAATTCCCCATCTCCCGCGAGGTTCTCGAGAACGAGGTCTTCCCTGCCTTCATGGTGGAGATGCCCAAGCTCACGAAGGATACATATACTTACGAAGAATTCATCGCGATGGTGAAGGCCTGCCCCGACCTGGCGGCAGTCCGCGTGCACAAGCAGCGCTTCGGCTATATGGTGAACAACACCATCTGCGAAGTGGGCAATGTACTCATCAACGGAGCCAAGGTGGTCACCATCAACTCCGAATCCACCGAGATCGAAGATATCAAGAAGACCATCGCCGACTGCGGCCTCGAGGGTGTCGAGAACATCAACTACCTGCAGGCCATCAAGCGCGTGATCGGAATGAGCGACAAACCTCTTGCAAACGAATAGACTATGGCACAGGAAATAGAAAAGAAATTCTTGGTCAAGGGCGATTTCAAGGCAGAAGCCTTCAAGGCCACCCGTATTACCCAGGGCTACCTCAGCAGCGTGCCCGAACGTACTGTGCGTATCCGCGTTAAAGGCGAGAAGGGATTCATTACCGTCAAGGGAATAGGAAACGACTCGGGCGCATCGCGCTTCGAGTGGGAGAAAGAAATCCCTGTAGAGGACGTCAAGGCCCTCCTCGACCTCGCGGAACCCGGTGTAATCGACAAGACCCGCTATCTGGTAAAGAATACCGACGGAGTGCATACTTGGGAGGTTGACGAGTTCTACGGCGACAACGACGGACTTACCGTCGCCGAAGTGGAGCTTGCCGACGAGAACGAACCCTTCGACAAGCCCGCATGGCTCGGCGAAGAGGTTACCGGCGACCCTAAGTATTTCAACTCCATGCTGATGAAGAACCCTTACAAGAACTGGAAGTAATATGGCGACTCAGACCACTGCGAAGGCGGCATTCGATCCGCTGGACATGAACAACTACAAGATCGAGAAACTGCCCAAGATGCAGAAATCGAAATTCGAAGTTTGGATGGCCCGTCTGGGCGGTCCGCTGGCGATTATTGCCTTCGTGTGGATCTGCTGGTTCTGCCATATAGGCTTTCTGGACAATCTTGACCAAAGCACCCTGGCCGCTTCTGCGCAGAAGCGGCTGGGGGCCCTTGGTCTGGATGGCTTCATCCGCGCCAACTACGCGATGCTGGGCATATTCGTGGCCAGTCTCATCCTCTGGATGACC
>JAFZJI010000105.1 GCA_017552105.1 Bacteroidales bacterium
CAAACCCCTCCATAGTAGGGATGGCATAGGCTCGGCCTTGAAGGCCTTCTCCTACGCCCCAGATGGCCCCGAAACGCTCCATCGCCACGCGTGCAGCACCGCCCATATGGTAACCCTGGGCGTTGCTGCCGAAAACGAAGATCTCGCCTTCGCCCAGGTGAGTGATCAGGGGCGGGGTGATCCTCTTTAAGCTGATAATTGATTCCATTGTCAGTTTTATTCTCCTCAAATATACAAAAAATCCCCTATCTCCCCCTCCCAAAACGAATTACGCCGGCCCTTGCGGGTCGGCGTAGTGTCTTGAACGGTTCTCCCTACTCCCTCTTCGCCTCTTTCTTCATCTTCTTCAACCTCTTCTGCTCGTCCCGCACTTGCTGGCGGGTCCGCAGGGGAGTCGGGTCGCCATCTTCGCCTACAATCTTGCTCATCACCCAATGGGTCCGGCCGTCAACACTGGACCCGTTTCCGCCGGACGGAATCACATATACCTCTTCAAGGTTCCATCCCAGGGAACTCATGTAGTTCAGGCCATCGACGATGGATTTGAACAACAGGAGCTCGCCGTTTTCGTCTACCAGGCGGTCGTCGGTACCACCAACCGATTCCTGCCCGAAATCAACGCTCAGGCATACATCCTTACCCTGGGAGCTGCGCGTGATGTCGCAGTAGATCTTGGTCTGTGCGTTGGCCGTCAGCAGCGCCACCAGGGAGAGTGCGGCGGTAATAAGCGTTCTTCTCATGGTGTGATAAGCTTATTCCGGAATAATGAATATCACCGGGATGGTATAGATTACCCGGGCGGGTTCCCCGTCGATGATGGCGCATTTCCATTTGGGCGATGAGCTCACCACCCGCACAGCTTCGGCGTCGAGCGATTCGCATACGCCTTCGATGACCTCGACGTCCTTGACCCGGCCGTCGACATCTACCACGAAGTTAACCTTCACGGTGCCTTGGAGACATTTCTTCTTGGCATCGCGGGGATAGACCAGATGTGCGGTTACCCAGTGGGCGAACTTGTTGGCGTTGCCGCCGCGGAACGTGGGATACCTCTGTACTTCGTGGCCTTCGAGCTTGTCGATCTCGTAATTTGTCTGCGGGGGTTCCTGTGCGAAGGCCGCCGCGGACATCAGTATCAGTAAGACTGTAAGAAAGAATCTTTTCATATTGCTAGAAACTGAGTTTGAATGTCATTCCGAGGGCGGCGGTATTCTGCTGGTTGCCGCTGGGTACGCAGGAGAAGAAGGGTTCGAACTTGGCGTCTATGCCGGAGTACCGGCCGTAGATATCCTGATAGTACATGTTCTTGATCTTGGCTACGCGCACTGCGTCGCAGATGCTCCAGATGTTGAGCGCGATGCGGGCGAGCTGCAGCATGGACCAGGCGCCGTCGACCTCTATCTGTTTGTGGCCGTATGCATCGTAGTATTCGGTCTTGTGGCCGTTGGCGAGGATGGCGAGGCCGACGTTGCCGGCGAGGAAGCCGAGGCCGCGTCCCCATTCCCCGTCGCAGATCTGTCCGAGGCCGGGTACGAAGAAGGATGCTGCTCCTGCGAGGAAGCGGCTATACGGGTCGCCGAACTGGTGCTGATAGAGGCGGGGGTTGTAGTAGTCGCTGTATTCCCGGTAGCTCATGCCGGGGCGTAAATCGTAATCGCCTTGATACATTCTTTGTCCGAAGACGGCTGTCGCCATCATTGCGAGGGCGAGTGCCAGGATGGTTTTTCTCATTTTATTATATCGTTTTTTACGTTTCCAGGGTGCAAAAATACAATAATTGCGCCAAGGTTTTGCCTTGGATTTTAGCAAAATTTGCACCTTTTTTGCCTTGGATTTTAGCAGATTTTACTTCGTTTTTGCCTTGGATTTTGGCAAAAGTGCTTAAAAAGGCTAGCTGTTTTTTATTATATTTGCCTACCACATAGACGAACCCAAAAACGACAATACAATGAAAAAGCTCATCTTAATCGTCTCCACAGCACTTGCGCTCTGCTCCTGCGCATCCCTCAACCAGGCCCGCCTGATGCAGAGCGGCACCAAGGTCCTGCAGGCTCTTTCGATCTCGGACAACGACATCAAGGGCTATGTCACCCAGTCGGTCGCCCAGCTGGACGCCCAGAGCAAGATCATTACCAGCGGCACCTATGTGACGCGGCTCAACAAGATTACCAAGGGCCTCACACAGGTGGACGGCACTCCTCTTACTTTCAAGGTTTACAAGAACGACGAGGTGAACGCGTTTGCTTGCGCCGATGGCAATGTGCGCGTGTACACCGGTCTGCTGGATGTGATGACCGATGAGGAGGCCCTCGGCGTCATAGGTCACGAGGTTGGCCACGTGGCCCTCAAGCACACCCTCAACGCCTACAAGATGAGCCTGTATTCATCTGCAGCTATGGACGTGCTGGCATCGACCGGAAACGTCGCGGCCGCGCTGACCGACAGCGTCCTTGGCCAGCTGGCGGACCAGATGGTGAACGCGAAGTTCTCCCGCAAGCAGGAGACCGAGGCAGATGATTTCGGATATAGTTTCCTGGCGGGCCAGGGAAAGAACCCGTATTACATGGCTATGGCTTTCGAGAAGCTTCTGGACAAGTCGCAGAGCGGCACCTCCACCCAGGTC
>JAFZJI010000106.1 GCA_017552105.1 Bacteroidales bacterium
CATCGTACTTGAATTTTTGTGTGGTCGGGTCCCACGATTTTACCCGCATTGTCTTTTGTTGCATTACACTGTACTTTATTCTTTTTCCCCTTTTGTACAGTGTCAACTTATTTTAGTCTAATACATTAAGATTTCCAAACTTTAAGATACTGCTGGAGTGCCCACATTTCGTCGCGGTAGCGGGCTGCTTCGGCGAATTCCAGATCGGCCGCGGACTTCTGCATACGCCGGCGGTCCTCTTCTATCATCTTCTCTATCTGTTCTCGGTTCATGGAACGTATGACCGGATCCTGCAGCACGGCGGCCAGGTCGGCCTTCACGTATCCGTCCACATAGGCAGAACCGGGCTCGCGCTTGGAATCGTGCCCGAATCCCACCGAAACCATTCCTGAACCGAGGTCCGAGGGGTTGGGGATATAGACAGGATCGTCGTAGGAATTGGCAGCGCTCACGCGCCCTGTGGTGCCGTTCGCCACGCGCGGGTTCATAGCCTTGCCGCCTCCCATCGAAACCAGTTCCGAAGCCAGTACATTGCTGTGCGTCTCGATCTGCTTGGGAGTTATGCCGTGTAGTTTGTTGTACTCCATCTGCTTGGTACGCCGGCGGTTAGTCTCGCGTATGGTCTCCTCCATCGAAGGAGTTATCTTGTCGGCATACATGATTACCAGCCCGTTAACGTTTCGGGCAGCGCGGCCGGCGGTCTGGGTAAGGGCGCGCGTAGTGCGCAGGAAACCTTCCTTGTCGGCATCGAGGATTGCCACCAGCGATACGCTGGGCAGGTCCAGGCCCTCGCGCAGGAGGTTCACTCCCACCAGCACGTCGAACAGGCCGTTCTTGAAATCCTCTATGATCTCCACGCGCTCGCCGGTATCCACGTCGGAGTGGATGTAGCGCACGCGTATGCCAATGCGGCGCAGATATTCGTCCAGTTCCTCCGCCATCCTCTTTGTAAGGGTGGTCACCAGCACACGTTCGTCCAGTTCGGAGCGCTTGCGTATTTCCTCTACCAGATCATCTACCTGATTCTCGATGGGACGCACTTCTATAGGAGGATCCAGCAGGCCGGTAGGGCGCACGACCTGCTCCGCCACCAGGCCTTCCGACTTCTCCAGCTCATATTCCGCCGGAGTGGCACTCACATAGACCTTCTGGCCGGTGATGGCCTCGAACTCGTCGAAGGTGCAGGGGCGGTTGTCAGCCGCGGCGGGCAGGCGGAATCCGTACTCCACCAGGACGCTCTTGCGGGAATGGTCACCCCCGTACATCCCTCGTATTTGGGGAAGCGTGACGTGGCTCTCGTCGATGAAGGTGATGAAATCCTTCGGGAAATAATC
The DNA here is from genome assembly GCA_017552105.1 of Bacteroidales bacterium. GTDB lineage: Bacteria > Bacteroidota > Bacteroidia > Bacteroidales > UBA932 > Cryptobacteroides. The sequence goes on from JAFZJI010000106.1 coordinate 1,335, forward strand.
TATCAGGCAGAAAGGCCTCTGGCCGGGTTTGCGCCCGTCGAAATAACGGGAATAATTCTCGATTCCGGGGCAGTACCCCATCTCCTTCAACATCTCCAGGTCGTTCTCCACCCTTTGCTGAAGCCTCTTGGCCTCGATGGGCTTGCCCACCTCCTCGAAGTAGGCCATCTGCTTCACCAGGTCGTTCTGGATTTCGCTTACGGCAGATACGACCCTCTCGCGGTTGGTCACGAAGTTGTTCGCCGGGTACACCTCCACGCTGTCCAGGGCCTCGATACGCGCCCCGGTCACCGGGTCTATCAGGCTGATGGCATCTATCTCGTTGCCGAAGAACTCTATGCGCACGGCCTCATCTGCCCCGCCCAGGAACACATCTACCGTATCGCCGCGAACGCGGAAGGTGCCGCGCTGGAAATCGGTTTCGGTGCGGGAGTACAGGCACTCCACAAGCTGGTAGAGGAATGTGGTGAGGCTGACGGTATCTCCCTTGTGCAGATGTATGGTCTGGGACTTCCAGTCATCCGGATTGCCTATGCCGTAGAGGCAGGACACGGAAGATATTACCACCACATCCCTCCGCCCGGACATAAGGGCGCTGGCGGCGCTCAGACGCAGTTTTTCTATCTGGTCATTGATGCTGAGGTCCTTCTCGATATATGTGTCGGTCGTGGGGAGGTAGGCCTCCGGCTGATAGTAATCGTAGTAGGAAACGAAGTATTCCACCGCATTCTCTGGGAAGAAGGTCTTGAACTCGCCGTAAAGCTGCGCAGCCAGGGTCTTGTTGTGGCTGAGAATCAGCGCCGGCCTCTGCAGGTTGGCTATGACATTGGCCATCGTGAAGGTCTTGCCGGATCCGGTCACGCCCAGCAGGCAGATGTCCCGGACCCCGCCTTCCAGGGCATCCGTAATCTGCTTGATGGCCTCCGGCTGGTCGCCGGAAGGCTGGTATGCCGAATTCAGGTGGAATTTCATTATAGCGCAAAGATAATAAAAATGGCCACCAGGCTAATGCATTTGCGGAAGTTTTTTGAGCTGGCCCGCGCGTGGCGGTAGCGGAGCAAATGCATTAGCCTGGTGGCTATCAGAGTACTATATTAGATAAATATGTATTTGCAGATAAACAGCGCTGCGAGTATCCACATGGTAACGGAAATCTCTTTGAACTTGCCTGCGACAGCGTGGCAGAGAACATAGGAGATGACACCGAGGAGGATACCGTCGGAGATGCTGTATGCAAGAGGCATCATGATGATGGTGACGAAAGCAGGGATGGCCTTGCAGTAATCTTCCCAGTGGATGGCCTTGACGGAAGGCATCATCATCACACCCACGATGATAAGGGCGGGAGCGGTTGCTGCGCCGGGGATGGCAAGGAAGATAGGGCTGAGGAACAGGGCCAGAGCAAAGAAAATTGCAACGGAAAAAGCGGTGAGACCGGTGCGTCCGCCTTCACCTACGCCGGATGCGCTTTCCACATAGGTGGTGGTGGTAGAAGTACCGAAGCAAGCTCCTGCGATGGTTGCGATGGAGTCGGCGAGGAACATCTTCTCTACGCCGGGGATTTCTTCGTCACCCTTTCCGATGATGCCGGCACCCTGATGAACACCGATGATGGTGCCCATGGTATCGAACATATCGATGAAGAGGAAGGTGAACACGACTGCGAGCATATCCCAGCTGAGGATGCTGCTCCATTCGAACTGGCAGAAGATGGGAGCGATGCTATCGGGGAGCGACAACACCTTCGTAGGGAGGGTGGTGATTGCTGCGCCGGTTGCAGGGTCCTTGATGAAGAGGCCGATGACAGCGGTGATGAGGATGCCCCAGAGCATTCCACCACGGATCTTGGCCATCACGAGGCCAGCGGTGATGAAGAGACCGATGACACCGACGAGAGCTTTGCCTTCGGTGATGTGGCCGAGGCCTACGAGGGTAGCATCGTTATTGATGATGATACCGGCGTTCTGCATGCCGATGAAGGCGATGAACAGACCGATACCTGCACCAATAGCTTTCTTGAGCGTTCCGGGGATGGCGTTGATGAGCCAGGAGCGGACCTTGGTGACCGTCAGGATTACGAAGATGAGACCTTCGATAAGGACTGCGGTGAGTGCGAACTGCCAGGTGTGTCCCAGGCCAAGGCACACGGTGAACACGAAGAATGCGTTCAGACCCATGCCAGGTGCGAGGGCGAAAGGTTTCTTGGCATAGAGAGCCATTACCAAAGTACCCACGATAGCAGCGAGTGCGGTGGCGGTGAACACCGATCCGGCGGGCATGCCGGGAAGGGCACTGAAGATACCAGGGTTAACAGCCAGGATATAGGCCATCGTAAGGAAAGTGGTAAGTCCGGCCAGAATCTCTGTCCGGACTTTATTCTCACTAGCCTTAAACCCGAAAGCTTTTTCTAGGAAATTAGCCATGAGTATGTTATTTAATTAATTAGAAGTTCCAGCGGATACCGGCTGCAGGGTTGATTGCGAAGCCCTTCTTTACGAAGTTATTGGAAATCTCGATTTCGCCGCCGATGTCAAGATGACCGTCGAAGACGTTGGGAAGAAGGTTGTACCAAATCTGAGGCTCGGAAAGGAAAGACCAAGAGGTGCCAAATTGGGAGTCATTACCCCAGAAATCAGCAAAGCCTTTGAAAACCAGACCCTTTACACCAAAGATGTCGTTTAAGCCCCAAACAGCAGAGAATTTGACAGGATACTTGGCTGTAGAAAGCTTGTAGAATTGCTCATACATTGCATACAAGGACAGAGTCTTTGAGTAGTCTGCAGAGTGGAAGAAATACTTTGCGCCGAAGCAATACGTTCCCATGCTGAATGGATAACCGGTAATCAGTCCGTCATACTCGACATGGATGCTGAAGTCTTTCAGATTAGTATCCTGCCAGAAGTTGATGCCACGCTCGATCTCGAAGTAGCTACCATTTGCGGGGCCACTGTTTTTACCGTTAATCTTCTTGCCTGGATCTGTGCTGTTGTAGTAGTGATCGATGAACCAGAAAGTATCACCGAACTTGTCCGCCTTGAACATCTCGAAGGTGGTGGTTACATACTGACGGTTTTCACCGAAATCGTAGAAAACCTGAACGTTCTGGGCCTTTGCTCCTTGAGCGAAGGCGAGAGCTGCTACAGCAGCTGCGAAAATGATTTTTTTGGACATAAAATGTAATTTATGAACAGAATATTTATAAAATGGGTTTTAGTTTTCAGCAAGTGAAAGTATCGCGCTTACCTGCACATCCTCGGGGATGGGCGCACTGCGGGGAACATCCGTAATGTCGATGATGAAGTTGGCATAGATGGCTTTGGGGCCGAAATGCTTGATCAGGCGCACGGCCGCGGAAGCAGTGCCTCCGGTAGCCAGGATGTCGTCGTGAATCAACACTACGTCGTCGGAAGTGATGGCATCGGCATGGATCTCGATCGAGTCGGTGCCATATTCCTTCTGGTAAGATTCCCTAAGTGCTGTTGCGGGGAGTTTCCCAGGTTTGCGGATGGGTACGAAGCCTGCTCCGAGCCTGGCGGCCACCGCGGCACCGGCAATGAATCCGCGGGATTCTATGCCGGCAACCTTGGTGATGCCTTTATCTTTATACAGGGAGCATATCCTATCCAGAACCTCTTCATAAGCTTCGGGGTCCTTGAAAAGAGTAGTCACGTCGAAGAACTGGATACCCTTGACAGGGAAATCGGGGACTACGCGGATGGCTTCGATGAGTTTTTTATCAGTCATGGTTCTGTTCGAGACGGTTAACTTCGAAATCGACGGACTTGTCGCCGAGAGCGTTCTTTCCGAACTCATAGTCCTTGCCGGGCAGGACGGCATTCAGGATTACGCCCACGAGGGCGGCCACGGCAAGGCCGCTCAGTTTGGTGAAGCCCAGGTCAATGGCGCCGATGGAATAGTCCACCCGGATGGAACCGTCGTCCTGATACCGCAGGTCAAAGGTCTGGTTCTTCTGGGCGTAGGAATAGTTGTTCATCGTCACCTCGCCGCCGGAGGTGGTGTAGGTCACATTCAGGGTGGAGAG
>JAFZJI010000107.1 GCA_017552105.1 Bacteroidales bacterium
AATTCCGCGAGGGCCCTTTTCATGAGGGATGCTCCGCGCGGATATACTTCTGCAAGGCTGCGGACCGTGGAGAAATCATTGCTGATATTGCATCTTCCTCCCCCGGTCAGCGCCAGTTTCGCCAGCGGCCTGGGGCCGGCTTCGAATATACGGATGTCGGCCCCGGGTAAAGCCTCGTGCAACTGCGCTGCGCAGAAACATCCGGAGGCACCGGCGCCGACAATCGTTATGGATATTGAATCGTTATGCAACTGGCTCAACGACAGGTGCTACGGGTTCTACTACGGGAGCAGCAGGCTCGACTGCGGGAGCGGCGGGCTCCACTACAGGTTCGGGAACTACTACGGGCTCTTCCGGAACGACAGGAGCGACAATAGGTTCGGGCTGGGCTACTGGAGCGATGTTGGGCTGCTCGGCAGGAGCGGGGATTTCAGGAGCCACCTCGTGATTGACGGCAGCCTTCTGGGCGGCAGCAGCGGTCTTGGCTTCGGCCTTGATCTGCTTCTGGCTGGCTGCAACGAGTTTCTTGGCCTGATTGACCTCGGCCTTTGCCGCCTTTACGGCGCTCTTGCTGTCGGCAATCTTGCTTTCCTCGTTCTTGATGAGGCTCTTATCCTTGTTTACTACTTCCTGCAGTTTCTTTGCTGCGGCCTTGTCCGATTTGATTTCGGAATCTATGACATTGATTTCGCCTTCGATGAGGGAAAGCTGATACTGCTCGTCGGCAGTAAGGTTCTTATCGGCTTTGAACTCCTTCTTTGTGGCGTTGTATTTGTCTTTCTTTGTTTTCTTGAGTGCATTCTTGGCCTTGATGACCGAGTTGGCCTGATCGAGCGTGGACTGATCTTTGGCGAGTACCAGTTTAAGTTCGTTGATGGTCCTGGTGCTGGTGGCAATCTGCTTCTCGCTGATAGCTACCTGTTCGTTATACTTTGCTTGGGCTTCGTCGAGACCTTGCTGAGCCTGAGCAAGCATCTGCTCGCCGAGAGACTGTGCTCCGGCAGAGAGAGAGAGCAGCAGCGCTGCTGAAAAGAGAATTTTTTTCATATTAAATTTGGTGTTAGTAATTACTGTATTCACGTCTTGTTTACGCAAATAAAGTAAAAAAATCATTGATTAGCAAGATTATAGATGTCCAGCATCTCTTTTTTTCCTAATTCTTTGAATTTGCCTACCCTGAAATTTCCGCCGCGGCTGCAGCGCATAGCCATCTGCTCTATCTCGTCGGCCGTGGCCTTGCGCCCGATGAGCTCCGGAATAGATGCCGGCATTCCTATGGAATGGAAGAAATCCCGCATGGCAGAAACAGGCTCGCGCCCTCCCAGTACGTTCCTGGAGAACTGTCCGAAGCGTTCCGGATCCTCGTCCTTTACATACTGTGCCCAGAAGCACCACAGAGCGGCCAGGCCTGCATCGTGGGCTACTCCGTACATGGTGCTGAGTTCGTGTTCCAACCTGTGGGTTCCAAAGTCCGATACTCCCCCGCAGCCGGTGAGGCCGTTATGCGAAAGGCTACCCGCCCACATGATTGTTGCCCTCAGTTCGTAGTCGGAAGGATTCTCCAGCACCTTGGGTCCGGCATCCATCACGGTACGCAGCAGCCCCTCGGCTATCGCGTCGGTAATATCCATGTGGGTCTTGCTGAAATACCTTTCCATAGTGTGCATAAGTATGTCGGTGACGCCGCAGGCTGTCTGGTAGGCCGGCAGCGTGAAAGTGCGTTCCGGATTCATTATGGCGAACTTGGGGCGGCAGACATCGCTGTTGCAGCCGCGCTTCAGGCCCAACGCATCGTTGGTGATCACGGTGCTGTCGGACATTTCGCTCCCCGATGCAGGTATGGTGAGCACCACGCCTACGGGTACAGCCTTTTCCGGCACGGCCTTGGCATCGAAGAAATCCCATACGTCGCCGCCATAAGCCAATCCGTAACCTATCGCCTTCGAGGAGTCGATGACGCTTCCTCCGCCTACTGCAAGTATGAAATCCACGGCTTCTTTACGGCACAGGTCGATACCCTTGTAAACCAGTGACAACTGCGGATTGGGAACTACGCCTCCCAGTTCAACGAATGGTATGGCGTTGTCCCTGAGCATGGTACGCAGTTTCGGAAGCAGGCCGCTGCGTTCGGCGCTTCCGCCGCCGTAATGTACCAGGACCTTGTGCGCCCCATATTTATCGAGGAGGGAAGGGAGTTTGTCTTCGGAAGATTTTCCAAAGGCGATTTCGCTCGGAGTATAATAGTGGAAATCCGTCATAATAAATGATTAGTCAGATATTTCGTTAACGCAAATTTAGTAAATTTGTAAAAACGGAGATTGAATAATGGCAAATATAAAAAGGACTTTTCCAGTAAATGGTCTGGGCTGTGCAGCATGCGTCGCCAGGGTCGAGGGCGCGCTTAAATCGATGCCGGGCGTGAATGGTTGCAGCGTCAGCCTGGCATCCAACACCGCGCAAGTCGATTACGATAACGACATTACCAGCGCCGCCAAACTGCAACAAGCTGTACGGGATGCCGGATATGACCTTCTGATAGAAAGCGATTCCGATTTGGAGGCCGAAGACCCCGATTCCAAAGCCGAAGAAGAAGCTGAACTTCTGAGGCAGAAGGAGTATAGGATAATGCGCCGGGACATGGTACTGGCAGTGATCCTTGCCCTTGCGATATTCGTGATACAGATGGGCTTCAAGGATTTCAACGGCCGTGGGATAGCATTGTTCCTTCTGGCCGCACTTTCCGTTTTCTGGTGCGGCAGGCGTTTCCACCGGAATGCTTTTAAGCAAGCCAGGCACTTCAGCGCCGGGATGGACACCCTGGTATCCGTCTCTACCCTTATCTCTTTCATATTCAGCTCGTTCAATCTTGCCTTCCCTTCGGTTCTCGCTTCCGAGTCGGGCATGGCGCCCTTGTATTTCGATTCAGCGGCCATGATAACCGCGTTCATCCTCATAGGCAGGGTGCTGGAAGAAAAGGCCAAATACGGCACCACTGCCTCGATACGCAAACTGATGGGGCTGCGCCCCAGGAAGGACAAAGCCAGACCGGGCGATTTGGTAAAAGTCAAACCCGGGGAGAGGATTCCGGTAGACGGCAGCGTGAAGGATGGCAATTCATTCGTGGACGAAAGCCTGCTTACCGGGGAACTCCTTGCCGTTGAGAAGTATCCCGGCCAGAAAGTGTTCGCAGGCACCATCAATGGCAATGGCGTGCTGATGGTCATAGCGGAGAAAACCGGTCAGGACACGCTTCTTTCGGGCATAATCCGTATGGTACGCGAAGCCCAGGGAAGCAAGGCAAGGATCCAGAGAACAGTAGACAAGGTGGCCGCCGTGTTCGTGCCGGTTGTAATAGTCCTTGCGCTGGCTACTTTCATATATTGGCTCACTGTTCCCGGAGCGGGCTTTGCAAGGGCCTTGCTGAACATGGTTTCGGTGCTTGTGATAGCCTGCCCCTGCGCACTGGGCCTGGCAACTCCTACCGCCATCGTCGCAGGCATAGGGAACGGTGCCGACAAAGGCATACTCATAAAGAACGCAGATGCCCTCCAGCTCGCCAGGAAGATAGATTCCGTGGTCTTCGACAAGACGGGGACACTGACCATGGGCGCTCCTAAGGTCACCGCATCGAAATGGTTCTCGATGTTCTCGAAAGGCATACTCAAGGCAATGGAGATGAACTCTTCCCATCCCCTGGCCGAAGCCCTGCTGGCGGAGGCCGGAGACGAGGAGCCAAAGCCCATGACCGATTTCAGGTATGTCCCCGGAACCGGCATAGAGGCTACTTACATGAACATACGTTACTTCATAGGCAACAGTTCCACCAAGGCCTGCCCTGAGGCTGAACAATGGAAAAAGGAAGGCCGGACGGTGGTGTATTTCAGTTCGGAATATGAACTCCTCGCCGTATTTGCGGTCGAAGATGAAATACGCGGCACTTCCGCCGAGGCAGTGTCATGTCTTAGGGAGATGGGAATAGAGTCCTACCTGCTTTCAGGCGACAACAGCGCAGCTGCAGGCCTGGCCGCACGCAAACTGGGCATAGACAATTTCGGTGGCGGTGCTTTCCCCGCCGACAAGCTTTCTTTCGTAAGGGATCTGCAGTCCAGAAAGCATATTGTCGCGATGGTGGGAGACGGCATCAATGACTCTGCGGCTTTAGCAGCAGCCGACCTTGGAATCGCAGTAGGCAGCGGCAGCGACGTTGCCATGGACACGGCCATGGTTACCCTGGTTTCGCCGGATCTTCGAAAACTCACGGCATTGGTCAAGCTCAGCAAGCGTACCGACCGGATTATCAAGGAGAACCTGTTCTGGGCCTTCATCTACAATGTGCTGATGATCCCTATGGCCGCAGGTCTTTTCGGTTTCGACCTGAATCCGATGATAGCTGCTGCCTGCATGGCCATGAGTTCGATTTGTGTAGTGTGCAACAGCCTACGTTTGCGTAGAATGTAAAATCTTCTTATCTTTGCGGCCGAGATCCGGGAGGATCAAGTGTAACAGGTACCACTATAAAAACTGCAAAGATGAAAGAAAAATACTCTACAACATTCCTGCTGATGGCAGTGGCGTTCACCGTCTGCCTCATTACATCAAATCTTTTCGCAACCAAAGTGTTTTCTCTGGGCTGGGGAGTCAATCTGCCCGGTGCTGTCGTAATCTTCCCTATTTCATATATACTGAACGACTGTCTGTCGGAAGTATGGGGATTCCGCAAGGCCCGCCTGGTAATCTGGACTGCCTTCATAGCCAACCTTCTGGTGGTGCTCTTCGGCCAGCTGGTAGTATGGCTTCCTGCAGCATCGTTCTGGGATGGCGGAGAGCACTTCGACTATATGTTCAACATGGCTCCCAGGGTGGCTTTCGCTTCGCTTCTGGCCTTCCTGGCCGGATCCACGCTGAATGCATTCGTCATGAGCAAGATGAAAGTCGCCGACAAAGGCCGCCGTTTCGGCGCCCGCGCCATCCTTTCGTCGGTTGCGGGAGAATTGCTGGACTCATTGATTTTCATGCCCATCGCCTTCTTCGGCACCCCCGTGAAGGTTCTTGCCACCATGATGCTTTTCCAGGTCAGTTTCAAGCTTCTCTACGAGATACTCATACTCCCCTTGACCAGCTACGTGGTACGCCGTGTAAAGGCCTCCGAGGGTATAGATGTTTTCGACGAGGGCATTTCGTACAATCCATTCAAATTAGCTGATTTATAATATATGGATACCCGTAAAGACGAGGGACTGCACTCCCTTGGCAACAAGACCGAATACAAGAAAGATTACGCTCCTGAGGTGCTCGAGACCTTTGTCAACAAGCATCAGGAGAACGATTATTGGGTACGTTTCAACTGTCCCGAATTCACAAGCCTCTGCCCTATCACCGGCCAGCCCGACTTCGCCGAGATACGCATCACCTACATTCCTGACGTGCGCATGGTCGAAAGCAAGAGCCTGAAGCTCTATCTGTTCAGTTTCCGCAACCACGGAGCATTCCATGAAGACTGCGTGAACATCATCATGAAGGACCTTGTCAAGCTGATGGACCCGAGGTACATCGAAGTAACCGGATTCTTCACCCCTCGCGGAGGCATCAGCATCCAGCCCTTCGCAAATTACGGACGCCCGGGCACTAAATACGAAGAATTGGCCTGGAAGCGCCTTTCCGAAAAGGAGCAATAAGGAATCTAATATTTGAATGAACTTCCGCCCACGAATTCGCGAAGCAGCGACGTGGGTGGAATTTCTTTATCGGGCACCGGCACGAAGTAGTGGATGAACTTGAGCAGACGGTGCGCCTCGGCATATTCGGGGCAGTTCTTCGGCACGCTGGCGAGTATGGGCTCCGCATGGTTGCGCAGCACGGCGAACTCTACCAGATAGGCCGAGTTGAACATGACGTCGGCATTTTCCTGGAAAGGATATATCCATTTATCCTCCGCAGCACGGACCTTCTGCCACTGGCTGATGGTCTGCCTGGCGGTGAATGCACCCTTGTTGTAATCGCGCACTATGCGGCGCAGCAGACGGTTGTCGCTGGTAGGAATGCAGTTATGGTTGTCCAGGGCGATACCTGTGAGGGTAGATATGAATATGCGGTATTTCTTGTGGGGAGCAATCTTGCTGGTCAGTTTGGGATTCAAGGCATGGATACCTTCAAGGACCACGACGTTGCCGGGGCCAAGTTTGTATTTGCGGCCTTTGTATTCCCTCTTTCCGGTCACGAAGTTGAATTCGGGCACTTCTACCTCTTCTCCGGCAAGTATCTTCATGAGGTCCCTTTCAAGGGCTTTGTGGTCGACGGTTTCAAAGTTGTCGAAGTCCGGGGTCCCGTCCGGCAGGAGCGGGGTTTTCTCACGGTCCACGAAGTAATCGTCGGTACTGAAGGTCAGTGGCCGCAGTCCGCAAGCTTTCAGCTGCACGCCCAGCCTCTTCGATACGGTTGTCTTACCCGAGCTGGAAGGGCCGGTGATGAGCACCAGGCGCACTTTCTGGCGGCCGCAATAGCGCTTGTGGATCTCCTCGGCTATCTGGACGATCTTCTTTTCCTGAAGGGCCTCGGCTATCTGGATGAGGTCGCTGCCGTTGCCGTCCAGCAGGCTCTTGTTAAGGTCGCCGACGGTGTTCAGGCCCATGATGTCGTTCCACTTCAGGTTCTCGTTGAACATGTTGAAGGTCTTGGGCTGGTCCACATAGGGAGCGAGTTTGGTAGGATCGTGCTTGCTGGGGCCTATCAGTAGCATGCCTCCATGATAGAGGCGGAGATCCCAATTGGTAAGATATCCGGTAGAAGGCACGAGCCTTCCGTAGTAATAGTCCTTTGTCTTGCCGAGGGAGTAGTAATCCATGTAAACCTGGCCGCTGGTCTCGAGGAGCTTGACTTTGTCTTCTGCGCCAGCCTTGTGCATTATGTCGATGACCTGCTCGATGGGAGCCTCGAAACGGTGGAAAGGAAGATTCTTCTCCACCAGGCAGCGCATGCGCTGTTTTATCTTGTTGATGTCCTCCTGGGTAACCGGACTCTTATCCGCTTTGTGCAGGTCGCAGTAATAGCCGTGGGAGATGGGATGCTCGATGAAGATGTGGCTGCCGCGGAACACGTCCTGAGCCGATTTGCAGAGCAAAAAACACAATGAACGTATGTACACCCGCATTCCGCTGGAGTTGGTCGCGTCCACGAACTCGACCGTGCGGCTGTTGTAAACCCGGAATTTCAGGCCTTGCGAAACATTGTTCACTTTTGCGGAGACGATGGGATACGGTTTTTCGAATTCGAAAACCGGAAGCATGTCAAGAAGAGTGGTTCCTTCTCTGAATGAAGAACTTGTGCCGGTGTTTTTGCAATAGACTTGTATCATCGTGCATTTTTATGTTTTACAAAGATATAAAAAACAGATTATTTTTTTTACCTTTGCGCCATTGTTTCACTAATCTTTTTTTATGCGTAGAAATGAAGAAATTCCTGGTTGTTTGCACAGCTCTTTTGCTGTTGTGCCTCCCTGGGACCGCGCAAGAGTATGTGCGCGTGGCAGAGGCTGACAATGCCGGCCGCAGTGTCGGATTGTCCATTATTCCGAGATTCGACCTTAATTACAATGGCGATTTAACACTCGGCGATTCTTCTCTCTATTCACTTTTCGAAGGCAGTCTCTCTGACAACTTCTCCTTCAGCGTTTGCAACCATTGGCTTGCAGCCGACAAGGAGTCGATAAGCGCGTTGTATAAGAACACGCTCCGCAGCGACGATGTCAACTGGCTTGACTGGGCCTACCTGACAGGTACCTTCGGGAGTTTCTCAGTTTCTCTCGGTAAACAGCCGCTCACCTTCGGAGGCTTTGAATTCGATGCCTATGACTTCGAATCCTATTCCTTCCTCGCCTCCTCTACCTGGAACAACCTTCAGGTTTACCAGTGGGGTGCCAAGTTCGACTGGTCTAACGAATCCGAGAACACTACCCTTTCCCTTCAGGCCACTTCGTCTCCTTTTGGCGAGCATCCTTTCAAAAGCAAACTTTTCAATTATGCTTTCAATTGGAGTGGAGAATACGGCATCTTCCGCAATATCTGGAGTGCCGTTGCCATGCAGACCGAACCCGGTGAGTACTTCCCTCTCATCTCCCTCGGGCAGCAGCTTGACCTGAGCGACAATGTAACCATCGGCCTCGACGCATACAATGTCGTCGGCGACGAGGAAGAAATTGTCCAGAAAGGCCTTACTATGATTCCTTCCCTTATCTGGAAGCCCTGCGAAAGCGTACAGCTCAGAGGACGTCTCGGCGGAGAAATGAATTTTGTGACCAAGAACCGGGACCTCATCGTGGGTTTCGATGCTCACTGGTTCCCTATCGAGGACAGTGAAGATCTCCGACTGCATTTTGCTGCCGGTTATCATCACGACGAAAGGCTCTGCCAATTCACACTAGGCGTTTTATATTATCTGAACTTCCCTCGCAGATAAATGAAAGACTATATCATCGACATTCAGCACCTCTCTAAGTCTTTCGGAGACAAGAAGGTGCTTGACGACATTAATTTGTATGTCCGTCGCGGTGAGTTCATCACCTTGCTGGGGCCTTCGGGTTGCGGAAAGACCACCCTGCTCCGCATGATTGCAGGGTTCCTGAAGCCGGACGAAGGCAATATCTTCCTGGATGGCAAGGACATAGCCGGCGTCCCTCCTCATGAGAGGCCGCTCAACACCGTTTTCCAGCGCTATGCCCTCTTCCCCCACCTGGATGTATACGACAATATCGCTTTCGGCCTCAAGCTCAAGAATACCCCGGAAGACGAGATAGACAAGCGCGTCCGCCGCGTACTCAAGCTGGTCGCCATGTCCGATTACGAAGACCGCGACGTGGAAACCCTCTCCGGAGGCCAGCAGCAGCGTATCGCTATCGCACGCGCTATCGTTAACCAGCCCAAGGTTCTTCTGCTCGACGAGCCTCTCGCAGCCCTTGACCTCAAGATGCGCAAGGACATGCAGATAGAGCTTAAGGAGATGCACCGCAAGCTCGGTATCACCTTCATATATGTTACCCACGACCAGGAAGAAGCTCTTACCCTGAGCGATACCATCGTGGTTATCAACGAGGGAAAGATACAGCAGATAGGTACTCCTACCGACATCTACAACGAACCCGTCAATGCCTTCGTGGCCGATTTCATAGGCGAGAGCAACATCCTCAAAGGCAGGATGATGCGCGACCGCCGCGTTGCTTTCATCAAGCATGAATTCGACTGCGTGGACGAGGGTTTCGGCGAAGATGTGCGCGTGGATGTAGTCGTCCGTCCCGAGGATATCTACTTCACGACCGATCCCGCAAAGTGCCAGTTCACTGCAAAGGTGAACTCCTGCACCTTCAAGGGCGTGCACTACGAGATGTTCGTAGATACCGATACCGGTTATGAACTGATGATTCAGGACTACGACCCCTACCCCGTGGGCAGCGAAGTGATGCTTTACATCGACCCGGACGATATCCAGGTGATGAAAAAGGAACGCACCGAGAACAAGTACTCCGGTAAGGTTACTTCAGAAGGCACCGTAGAGTTCCTGGGCGCCGAGTTCGAGTGCAATACCGAAGGATTCGAGGTCGGTGACGATGTCACCGTCAAGATACGTTTCGAGAAAGTGGACCTCCTGGACCACGAAGATGAAGCCATCACTACCGGACATGTTGAGTTCATCCTCTACATGGGCAACCATTACCACCTGACCATCCGTACCGAAAGCGGCGAGAAGATCTGGGTGGATACCAATGATATCTGGGACAAGAACGACTTCGTCGGCATCAAGATCCTCCCCAAGGACATATGCCTCGAAAAAGTAGTTACGGCAAATGAATAAAAGGTCGAATTGGGCGCTGCCCTACTTCATATTCCTTGTATTGTTCGTGGTGCTGCCGCTGCTGCTTATCGTGGTATACGCACTGCAGGATGCCAGCGGTCATTTCACCCTTGCGAACATAGGCAAGTTCTTTTCGGACGGAGATTCGCTCAGTACCTTCGCCCTGTCCATCGAGGTCGCAATCGAGAATACCCTTCTCTGCATCCTCATAGGATACCCGGCAGCCTGGATACTGGCCAACAAAGAGTACAACAAGGGCGCGGTGACCGTGGTGCTGTTCATCCTCCCCATGTGGATCAACGCACTGATGCGTACCCTTGCCACCGCGGAGCTTTTTACCATGGCCGGCATACAGCTTGGCAAGGGAACCCTGCTCTTCGGTATGTGCTACGACTATCTCCCCTTCATGATCTATCCTATCTACAATGTGCTCAACAAGATGGATAAATCATATGCCGAGGCCGCTCAGGACCTGGGTGCCACTCCAAGGGAGGTATTCCGCAAGGTGACCCTTCCGCTTTCCATGCCCGGCGTGATGAGCGGAGTGATGATGGTTTTCATGCCTACGGTCTCCACCTTTGCCATCTCCGAGTTCCTCACCAACAACAAGATCAAGCTCTTCGGTACCATCATCCAGGAGAATATCAACAATTCGATGTGGAACTATGGCGCCGCCCTGTCCTTGATAATGTTGGTGATAATAGGTATAACCACTTTCCTCCAGGGTAATGACTCGGAGGAAACAAGCGTAGGAGGAATCATCTGATGAATACAAAGAAATTCTTCGCTAAGCTTTATATCTGGATCGTGCTTATAGTGCTTTACGCGCCTATATTGTTCATCGCCGTGTTTTCCTTCACCGAGGCCAAGAGCCTAGGCAACTGGACGGGTTTCTCCATGAATCTCTACAAAAACCTCTTCACCGGTTCCATGCAGAATTCTTCGGGGCTCATCTCGGCCGTGGAGAACACGCTGCTGATTGCGCTCATCGCCTCCGTGGTGGCAACGCTGCTCGGCACTGTGGCCGCAATCGGCATCTTCAACCTGAAAGGGCGTAAGAAGAATGTGATGAACTTCCTGAACAACATACCGATGATCAACCCCGACATCATCACCGGTGTGTCGCTCTTCCTGCTCTTCGTATTCCTGCACATATCCCAGGGGTATACCACCGTCGTGCTTGCCCATATCACCTTCTGCACTCCTTATGTGGTGCTGAACGTAATGCCCAAGCTGAGCCAGCTCAATCCCAACATCTACGAAGCCGCCCTCGACCTGGGTGCGACTCCCATGCAGGCCCTCCGCAAGGTGCTGGTACCAGCGCTCCGCCCCGGTATGATCTCCGGATTCATACTGTCTTTCACCATGAGTCTCGATGATTTCGCGGTCACTTTCTTCACCCGCGGTACCATCGGCCTCGACACACTGTCTACTTATATTTATGCAGACGCCCGCAAGGGCGGCCTGACCCCTGAGCTCAAACCCTTGATGACCATACTTTTCCTGCTCATCCTGGTGGTTCTGCTCGTAATCAACATACGTCAATCAAAAGTTTCGAATAAGAAATGAAAAAACTGATTCTTATCGCAGCCATTGCTGCCACCGCCGTCTCCTGCGGCAATGACCGTTCAAACATCCTCAAGGTGTACAACTGGTCCGATTATATCGACGAGTCCGTGCTTCCTGAATTCCAGGAGTGGTACAAAGCCCAGACCGGCGAGGACATCACCGTGGTCTATCAGACCTTCGACGTCAACGAGACCATGCTTTCAAAGATCGAGAAAGGGCACGAGGACTACGACGTGGTATGCCCCTCCGACTATATCATCGAGCGCATGCTCAACAACGGCCTCATACTCCCCCTCGATTTCGCATCGATTCCCGACTCCATCAACTATATCGCGCTCAACAAGTCGCCTTATATGCTGAAGATGTTCAAGGAAATCAACCCCGACATCGATGCCAACGATTATTCAGTTCCTTATATGTGGGGTACGACCGGTATCATTTACAATACCGAGGTAGTCACCCCTGAAGAGGCCGGTACCTGGGATATCATCCGCAACCCTAAATACAAAGGACAGGTGCTTATCAAAGATGCACCCCGCGATGTTTACGGTCCCGTCCTCATCTACCTCAAGCAGAAAGAGCTCGCAGAGGGCAGCGTAACCCTCCAGGGTCTCATGCAGGATTCCTCCGACGAGAGCATCGCGGCCGTAGAGGCCTATCTCAAGGAGGTCAAGGAAGGAGTGCTTGGCTGGGAGGCCGATTTCGGCAAGGACCAGATGACCAAGGGCCGCGGAGTCATCTCCCTTAACTGGAGCGGAGATGCCGTTTGGGCCATCGAAGAAGCCGCAGCGGTCGGAGTCAATCTCGACTACATAGTTCCCGAGGAAGGCAGTACCGTATGGTTCGACGGCTGGGTGATACCCAAGTATGCCAAGAACATCAAAGCCGCCAGCTACTTCATCGACTTCATGTGCCGTCCCGACATCGCCATCCGAAATATGGAAGAAACCGGCTATGTTTCCGCAAACGGAGCTATCGAGGTTCTCGAGAGCCAGATCGACGAAGAGTGCGAGCCCGTAAACCTCAGCTACTTCTTCGGCGAAGCTGCCGACAGCGTAAGGGTCAACCCTGTGCTCTATCCCGACCTTGCTATCATCGAGCGCTGCGCACTCGAGCATGACTGGGGCCAGGATACCGACAAGCTTCTTGCAATGTGGTCCCGCGTTAAGGGCGACAATGCCAATTCGATGACCTACATCATCATCGCAATCGCTATCGTCGCACTCGGTGCAGGTTACTTCATGTCCAAGAAGAACAAGCGCGGCCACAAGCACGGCAGAAAATAATTTTTCGTATATTGCAGAAAAATCGGATAACACTATGCTAGACACCACACGCGGGCTATATGTAGCCCATTCGGACGAAGGCCCAATTTCGATTTGCGGCAAGATGGCTAACCGCCATGGACTCATCGCCGGTGCGACCGGTACAGGTAAAACCGTTTCCCTGCAGGTTCTTGCAGAGACATTCAGCCAGGCAGGCGTGCCCTGCTTCATGGCAGACATGAAGGGAGATCTCAGCGGCGTAAGCCAGGCAGGCACCCTCAGCGGATTTATCCAGAAGAGGATGCCGGAATTCGGAATCGAGAATCCCAAGTTCGAAGGATGTCCCGTCCGCGTGTACGACGTGTTCGGCGAGCAAGGTCATCCGATGCGCACTACCATATCCAATATGGGTCCTATGCTCCTTAGCCGTCTGCTAGGTCTTAATGAGATCCAGAGCGGGGTGATGGATATCATCTTCCGCGTTGCAGACGACAAGGGGCTGCTTCTTATCGACCTCAAGGACCTCCGTGCCATGGTCGGTTATGTTGCGGACCACGCCGCCGAATACCGTACCAGCTACGGGAATGTGTCCGACGGCAGCATAGGAGCCATCCAGAGGGCCTTGTTGAGCCTCGAGAGCCAGGGGGCCGAGAAATTCTTCGGCGAGCCTGCATTCGACATCTATGACCTTCTGCAAACCAATTGTGGAAAGGGTATCCTGAGCGTCCTTGCGGCCGACAGGCTGATGCATAATCCCAAACTCTATTCCACTTTCCTTCTTTGGCTGCTTTCCGAGATCTACAGCAAGCTTCCCGAGGTGGGAGATATGGATCTTCCGAAGTTCGTATTCTTCTTCGACGAGGCTCATACTCTCTTCGACGAAACTCCCAAGGCTTTGGTAGATAAGATCGAGCAGGTGGTGCGTCTGATCCGTTCAAAGGGAGTGGGTGTATACTTCATCACCCAGTCCCCTACCGATATACCCGAATCTATCCTGGGCCAGCTGGGTAACCGCATCCAGCATGCCCTGCGTGCATATACCCCCAAGGACCAGAAGGCTGTCAAGACGGCTGCCGAGACTTTCCGTGCTAATCCTGCTTTCAAGACAGCAGATGCCATCATGGAGCTCGGTACCGGCGAGGCGCTGGTTTCCTTCCTCGACGAGAAAGGTGCTCCTTCGGTCGTGCAGCGTGCAAAGATACTCTTCCCTCTCAGCCAGATCGGTGCTATCAGCGAAGCACAGCGTAAGCAGCTTATCAATTCTTCGATGATCGCCGGCAAATACGACAATCCTGTCGATCGCCGGAGTGCTTTCGAGGTGTTGCTCGAAGATGCCCAGAGGGCTCAGGAGGAGCAGGAGGCTCAGGCTGCTGCTGTCGAAGAGCAGAAGGCCAGAAGCGAGAAGGCTGCCAAGGCAAACGGGAATTCCAATGGTACGAAAAGCATTTTCGGCAAGATAGCCAAAGCTGCCGCCGGAGCCGTGATTACTAGCGTCACTGCCTCCGTAGGCACGGCAGTAGCCAATTCCGTTACCGGAAAGAAATCTACAACCACGAGTGGCAAGAACATAGCCAACAAAGCCATCAAGAGTGCTACCAGCACCGCCACACGCACCCTCACTCGATCCTTATTGGGAAATCTGCTTAAATAAACAAGCTTTCCCTATGTCACCCCCGGCTACGACCGGGGGTCTTTTATTTATGTCATGCCCCAGGCTTGACCCGGTCATCTTCATGTCATGCCCGACCTGATCGGG
>JAFZJI010000108.1 GCA_017552105.1 Bacteroidales bacterium
CAACGTCCTCACCTGCGTGATGGCAAAGAAGCTCGGCGTTCCCCGTACGGTGGCGGAAGTCGAGAACATGGAATACATACGCCTTGCCGAGGAAATGGGTGTCGACAGCGTGATTAACAAGAAACTTATTACAGCTTCCAATATATTCAAGTTTACCTTGGGCGGGAAAGCCCGCTTCGTGAAATACATGCGCGGCACCAGCGCCGAGGTAATCGAATACACCGCTACGGAAGAGAGCCCTATCACCAAGAAGAGCCTCAGGGACATCAAGTTCCCCGAAGGAGCCATCATAGGCGGAGTGATCCGCGGTGAAGAGGCCTTCATCGCCGTGGGAGACACCCAAATACAACCTGGCGATCACGTGGCGGTATTTGCGCTGCCCGAGAGCGTCAAGGCGGTGAACAAGCTTTTCCGATAGTGATTAAAGACATCTTTACATGAAAGCATTCGACTGGATCAGACAATATTTACGCGACACCGCCAACCTCAGCGGCCAGCTTGACGTAGATACCGCCGCCGAAAACATACGCGGCAACATCTTCTTCCGCGGCCCTAATGTCTGGATTCTTGCTTTTTCCATCATCATCGCATCCGTCGGCCTCAACGTCAACTCTACCGCGGTGATTATCGGCGCCATGCTCATCTCTCCCGTCATGGGTCCTATCATAGGCATGGGCCTCGGACTCGGGGTCAACGATACCAAGCTGCTTGGCGAAAGCCTGCGCAACCTGCTGATAATGGTGTTCGTCAGTTTGATTGCATCTTCGCTGTTCTTCCTGCTTTCTCCCCTCAACCTGGCCAATCCTACCGAGTTGGAAGCCCGTACGTCGCCCTCCATCTACGATGTGCTGATCGCCCTCTTCGGCGGATTCGCAGGCATACTGGAGCAGGCCCGCAAGGACAAGGGAACCGTGATGTCGGGCGTCGCCATCGCTACCGCCCTCATGCCGCCCCTCTGCACCGCCGGATTCGGCCTTGCGAAGTGGAACATGCACTACTTCTTCGGAGCCATGTATCTCTTCACCATCAATGCGATATTCATCATGTTCGCCACCTATCTGGCCTGCAAGTATCTGCATTTCCACCAGAAGAGTTTCTCCGATGCCAAGACCGCAAGCCGCACCCGCAGCGTCATCACCGCCGTGGTGTTGCTTGTCACCGTGCCCAGTATCTGGTCGGCCTTCATAATGATACGCAACAACAACTTTAGCACCAACGCCCAGAATTTCGTGAACGAGAACAGGATGTATGCCCGCAGCTACATCTACGATTATAAGATAGTGAATGGCCGCAACCGTGCCGTGACACTTTTCCTCACCGGCGATTCGCTCACCGACAACGAAAGGCTGGACCTCATCGAACTGGCAGGCAAGTACGGCATCAAGGGCAACGAACTGAAACTGACCGAGAATGCCCTGGATTCCAACGACCAGTCCAAGAAACTTGTCGAAGGCATCTACGAACGCATGGACCGCCAGATGGCAGAAAAAGAGAATGAGATACTCGGGCTCCAGGCCACCATCGATTCGCTCAACGGCAACAAGATTCCTTACGAGCAGATTACGGCGGAAACCATAGCCCAGTACCCTTCGGTCACGAGGCTGCATCTGTCGCAAGGCGCAACCATAGGGGCCGACAGCACACGCACCGACGGCATCCTGGTCATAGCATTTACCAAGGATTATATGGCAGCTTCGGAAAAGCTCCGCCTGGAGAATTGGCTGAGGGTCAGGCTGAATACACCGTCATTGACCTTGATGACCAACGAAGAATAAAAGATAGTCTTCTACATATTGCCGGAGGGGTTCCCCTTCGGCAATTTCTATTTCGTGGAAGAGGCTGACCACGAAACGCCCGGCACCCTGGAGGGCGTAGATATCATCTTCATAAATCCAGCGTCCGTCTTCCAGGCGTACAGACTTCTCCGCCAGGGGATACTCCTCGCAGAGCAGGTTCTTGGCCCGCAGGCTGAGTATCAGTTTGATATGGATGGGCACATCCCCGCTCATGCGGAAGGCATCCATGGGCTGGGCCCTGTGCTCCTGTGCTGCCGTCCACTCATCCGGGAGTATCTCCACTTCTCCGATACGGGCTATCTTGAAACGCTTGTTGGCCCCGTCCTCGAGATCGTAGCACCAGGCATCCACGTAGTTTGTCGTAAAAGAGAAGGGCTCCACAAGGCGGTCGCGCACCTGCCCGGAATGCGACGACTCGTAATCCTTCAGGACCACCTTGCGGCAATCCTTGATGGCTTCCGCAATGGCCTGCACGTTGGCGGCATTGGATTTCTTGCCCACGTAGTTGGCGATGGAGGTACTGTCGTACACCGCCGCCAGCTTGCGCTTGAGGCCGGTCTTGAGAGCGTTGGTGTTATCCAGGGCATCTATCATCCCGTTCACTATGGCAGCCTCCTCGTCGGAGAACATAACCACCTTGGACAGGTCGATGTGGGCATCTTTCATGGATACCAGCCTGTATACGTTGCCGTAGACCTTCTCGACGGCGAAACCGGCCGACTTGAGAGTGTCGATGTAACGGTAGATGCTACGGTACGATGTCTCCAGCCTGTCGGCAAGCTCGTCCACGGTATAAGTCACGTTGCCGCTGAGCAGACGCAGCAGACGCAGAAGTCGTTCTATCTTGGGTTGGTCCACAAGACAAAGATACAAAAAAATCAGGCGTCCTTCAGATAACCGTCATCCTTTATGTTCCAAAGGACCGCGATGAACACGAATCCTATGACGGATACCCCAGCCATCAGCAGATAGAGGCTGTCCCAGCCGAAATGGTCGGAATACCAGCCGAGGCCCGCTCCGGTAAAGATTACCGAAACATAACTCATTATCCCTATGATTCCCAGGGCGGAGGATGCGGCCTTCTTGGTGGCCTGCTTGGATGCCGTCACCCCCAGCAGGGCCTGGGGCCCGTAGAGGAAGAAGCCGGCCAGGGCCAGTAGTATCAGGATCACTACGGGAGATGCGCTGTCCCTTACCATATGCAATGCCAGGAGGCAGGCTCCGGTGAGCAGCATCTCCACGGCGCACACGCGGTGCGTCTTGGAATGGAAGAAGTGGTCCGAAATCCAGCCGGCAGCCAGCATTCCCAGCAAACCGGAGATCTCGAATATTCCTATGGTCCATCCCGCCAGCTGGGGCGAAAGCGGAATCTCCCTCTGCTGCAGGAAAGTAGGGCCCCAGTCCAGTACCGCGAAACGCACAATGTACACGAACAGATCCGTGATGGCCAGCAGCCAGATTATTGGATTGAGGAATACCTTTTTCTTGACGAAGGCCCTGAAAGCCTCCGGGGTATCGTCATCGTCTATCTCCGTCTTGGTGTCGGGCAGATCTGGCAGGCCTACGGAAGAAGGAGTGTCGCGCAGCGTGAGCACTACGAAAAGCACTCCCACGAAACCTATCGCCGCAGGTGCGAAGAAGCAGTAGCGCCAGTTGCCCGTGCGGGCGATGACATATCCGCAGAATACCGCCGCCAGCGCCGCGCCTATCGAATGCGAGGTATTCCACACCGCCGTCTTGGTGGCAAGTTCCTTGGGAGGCACCCACCAGGCAAGCAGATGGTTGCAGGGAGGGAATCCGCATCCTTGGAAAACATTGTTGAGCACTAGCAGGGTGGCCATTATGATGACCATAGTGCTCACGAACTCGGCTCCTCCGGCCTGGCCGGTGATAAGGATGGAGAGTTTGTCGGACCAGCCGAAAACCAGATTGAAAAAAGAGCAGGCGGCGAGCCCGATGGCAAGATGCCAGCGGGCTACCGTCCTGTCTGCTATGATGCCGTTCACGAACTTGGAAAGGCCGTAGATTATGCCTACGAGGCTGAGGATCACACCGAAACTGGTATTGGTAATCCCATACTCCTCTCCAAGCGACGGCATTGCGAAGGCGAAGTTCTTGCGCACGAAATAGAACAGGGCATAGCCAACCATCGAGCAGATGATGACCCACCACTGCCAATACTTGAATGAGCGCTTCGTCTTCATATATGCTATTTGCCGAGATGATCGAACGTGAAGGCTTCCCAAGGCATGTCAGCGTCGGCTTTACCCTTGTCGAGGATATCGACGATGTGCATGAGCAGAGGGAAATCCTTAAGGTCCACCAGACCCAGTTCGGCCTTGCGGCGTATGGCCTGCCCCATCACCCGGGTAATCACAAGGCTCTCGAGGGTGATTCCGGCAAGGGCTTCGGTGACTTCTTCATAATTCAGGCCGCGGCCCATAAGCACTCCGCATTTGCGGGTACGGCCGCTGAAGATGGTGACGTAGAGGTCACCG
>JAFZJI010000109.1 GCA_017552105.1 Bacteroidales bacterium
GACCGTGCATAAGATGGAAATGAAGAACGTCCAGACCGGACACAAGACCCAGATAGCAGTGAGCAATCCCAAGTACGACATCAAGATCGACAAAACATTGTTCACAGTTGCAAAATTGGAAAAGGGTATATGAGAAAGCCACTGCTATCAATTATCATAATTCTTCTTCAAGCAGCGATGCTCCGTCCTGCCTTCGCGCAGGACGGGGTTGAGCTGTCGGTCAAGGGCTTTGCGGACAGCTATCATGCTCTGCGTACCGAGAGCCCCGGCGACTGGATGTCTTCCCGCACGAGGCTTCGTGCCGAGGCAACACTGGAGAAGGATGGCGCCGGCATTTTTGCTTCGGCGAATCTTGTGCACAACGCCGTGCTGAAGGACCTTTCCGGCCTCCAACTCAGGGAGGCCTATTCTTTCTGGGGCTCCGAGCATTGGGACATCCGTGCAGGAAAGCAGATAATCACCTGGGGCGTGGCCGACGGCCTCCGTGTCACCGACGTTATATCCCCGATGGACTATACGGAATTCCTCGCCCAGGACTACGACGACATCCGTATCCCCGTAGGTGCGCTGCGCGTGCGCTATTCCCGCGATAAATGGAGTCTGGATGCGGTTGCCGTGCCTGTGCCGGAGTTCTTCAAGATTCCTATGGATGCCAAGAATCCTTGGTCTGTAGGGAATCTCTCTTCCTTCTTGGGTCCGGAACCCGCTGCAAAGGCCGTCAATATGGAATATGGCGCCCGCCTGAGTTTCTTCCTGAGCGGAGTCGACTTCTCCCTTACCGCCCTGCATACTTGGAACAAGATGCCTGAATTCCGTGGGAATATGTACGTTTATCATCGGCTTGGTATCTTCGGAGGGGATGTATCCATCCCTCTCGGCAAGTTCGTCATCCGTGGCGAGGTGGCCGATTACCTTGACGACCTGGACGTCAATACCGCCAACGGCCTTATAGGCGTGGACTGGTATCCGGGAAACGATTGGAATGTATCGGCCCAGTACAACCACAATTACCGTATGAGCGGTTCCGACAGGAACTCCGCGCTTGCCACCTTCCGGCTTTCCAAGGCTCTGCTTGGCAATACCCTGACACTTTCCACATTCGCATATGTCGATGTTTCCGACGGTGGTATCTTCAACCGTTTCAGCGCCGATTATGCCGTGTCGGACCAGGTGCACGCCGTTCTCGGCTACGACTACTTCCATGCCGACAAGGGTATATTCCTTCTCTATGCGCACAACAGCGAGGCCTGGATGAAACTCAAATATAGCTTCTGAGACTATTGATTTTAAAGAAATAAACTTATATTTGTTCTCATGAAGAGAACAATCTACATCCTTTTGGCAATGCTGCTGGGCGCGGCATTGCCTTCTTGTATCAATAGGGAAGAGAGCACCCCTTGGAAGGACCTTTCGGAACAGGACCAGGAGCGTTATTTCGTAAACACCTTCGGCTACAACATGATGGCAACCTACTATCTGTGGTGCGACGAGGTAAAGGAAGGCCTGCGAAAATGGGGCGCCAAGGCGGACCCGGTCGAGACCGTGCGTAACCTGCGTTACAAAGAAGACGGTAAGGAGGTCGACAGATGGAGCATGATGACTGACGATTACCAGTCTTTCTACGATATGCTGCAGGGTAATTCGAAAACGATGGGTATTGAGCTTTCGATGTATTATGCCGACGAAACCAAGCAGAACGTCATACTTGTCGTGAACTACACCTATGCCGGCAGCCCGGCCGCCGTGGCCGGATTAAAGAGGGGCGACAAGATAATCGCCGTCAACGACCAGTTGCTGACCCCGGACAATTGTGCCAGCCTGGTGAACAGCGCCATCTTCAATTCCGACAGCGTCAAGCTTACCAAAGACGACGATACAACCCTCACCATCATGGCCAGGGACATGTACCTGGACCCCATCCTCTGCCATAAAGTGATAGAGCAGGGTGCCAGGAAGATAGGCTATCTGCATTATACTTCATTCACCCTCAAGTCATGCGCTCCGCTTGTGGAGGTATTCCGCGAGTTCAAGAATGCCGGAGTCAACGAGATAGTTCTCGACCTGCGCTACAATGGTGGCGGATATGCCATAGCATCCGAACTTCTCGGCTCGCTGGTAGTGCCTGAAGTCGAGGTGCAGAGGGGGAGTGTATTCCTTACCGAGGTGTTCAACAAACAGCTTACCGATGCTTGGGACGACACCCGGAAGATGTCCAACTTCAGGACCAGGTTCGTTATCGACGACGAGAAGGAAGGTGAACAGACAGTGCTCTCTTCCGGTGCAAATCCCAACGTATCCAAGTTGTACGTGATAATTACAGGTGGCACCGCTTCGGCTTCGGAGAGTACCGTCTGCGGCGTAAGCCCTTATATGGACGTGACGCTCGTCGGCGAGCAGTCCCATGGCAAGTATTGCGCCGGAATCGTGGTGGACGGCCCTACCTGGTATTCCTGGAACAGGAACGCATTCGGGGAGAAGACCTTCCATGCCGCACTTGAGAAGAGCAAGAACTGGGGAATCTACGTGATGGTATCCCGTTTTGCCGACAAGTCTGGAGAGACCATCTGCATGCCCGACGGGCTCACTCCCGACATAACGGTTGGCGACAATCCTCTGGATGGCTTCCAGCTCGGCGACCCCGGAGAGACCATGCTTGCGGCGGTTCTCGCAGGAAAAACTCCCGCACCCACGCGCAAGGCCCTTTCCCACGGTCCCATCAGGATGGAGAAGCAGCTGGAGAAGGAATCCTTCATGATACTCGACAAACCCAGCATAGAATGAAAATAAGACTTTTGACCATCCTGGCCCTTTGTTCGGCATTTGCCTTTGGCTGTGCCGGTCCTTCAAAGGGCCCGGCCGACTGTGTGGATCCGCTTATAGGTTCCGGTTTCCACGGCCATGTTTTCGTAGGGGCCAATGTGCCTTTCGGCTTTGTCCAGGCCGGTCCTACCAATGTCTCCCAAGGGTGGGACTGGTGCTCCGGCTATCATGAATCCGATTCCACCGTCATAGGTTTCTCCCATACACACCTCAGCGGAACAGGCTGCGGCGACCTCCTGGACATCACCATCATGCCTGTCGTGGGCAAGGACCTCAATTATGCCAGGGGCAAGAAAGGCGATCCTGCCAGCGGCATCTGGTCCTATGCCGACCGCAGCAGGGAGATTGCCGAACCGGGCTACTACAGCGTCCCCCTGACCCGTTACGGCATAACTGCGGAAATGACCGCCACCGAGCGTTGCGCCATCCACCGTTTCAGTTTCCCTTCTTCGGAAGATGCTGCCATAGTCGTAGACCTCATGGACGGCGGCAACTGGGACCATACCACCGAGGCGCATGCCGAGGCGGTAGGGGACAATGCAATACAAGGCTGGCGCTTCTCGAAGGGCTGGGCCAAGAACCAGCGCATCTACTTCTATGCCGAGTTCTCGAAGCCTGTGGAAGTGGAATACGTCAAGGCGACGGACGATTATGGCAAAGAGCAGGAGAGGATGTTCACGAGGGCGGGTTTCAGCACCGCCGAAGGTGAGCAGGTGCTTGTCAAGGTCGGGCTTTCCGCCGTCAGCACCGATGGAGCAAGGATGAACCTGGGCACCGAGATTCCCGGATGGAACTTCGACATGGTGCGCAAAGCCGCCCGCAGTGCATGGAACAAGGAACTTTCCAAGATACGCGTGAAGGCGGATCCCACGACCGAAAAGATCTTCTACACGGCACTCTACCATGCCATGATAGCTCCTTCACTCTTCAACGATGTGGATGGCAGCTACCGCGGTTCCGACGACAAGATATACCCGAAAGCGGATTTCGACAATTACACCACCTTCTCGCTCTGGGATACCTACAGGGCTGAAATGCCCCTTCTCTGCATAATCGAACCCTCCAGGATGGACGATATGGTGGAGACTATGCTCAAGATTTA
>JAFZJI010000110.1 GCA_017552105.1 Bacteroidales bacterium
AGCATTCTGCGTCGTCCCCGATGAAGAGTCCCTTGAGATCCATCTTTCCCGTGTCGGGATTCTTCGCCAGCACAGTCTGTATGTACACTATGGGAAGCTGGGGGATGAAGTGCTCGCGGGCGTACTCGAATACCTGTCGTACGGGGCCTCCCGGACGGCCCATCAACCTTTCCATGCCATAGGAAGAACCTATGAAGTGGCTTTTGTTGATGCCTTCGCTGCCACCTACGCCCACGAAAATGTTCTTGGTGTAGTTGGCCATGCCCACGACCTCGTGAGGTACTACCTGACCAATGGACAGTATAAGGTCGAAAGAAGGGTCCAGCAGCAGTTTGTTGACCTGTGCAGGCCAGTCGTAATGGAGCCTGCCCTCGGAAACTTCTTCGATGTAGGAGGCGGGGACGCGGCCTACGGTCACTACGTCGTTACGCCAGTCGTGCACGCGGAACAACTCCTTGGGAGTGTGGCCGAACATGGTCTTGATCTGCTCGTCGGTCATGGCCGTATGGGTGCCCAGTGCCGGCATCACGTCGGTAAGGGCGCTTCCGAAATAGTCGTACACCATCTCGGTTATGGGCCCTGCGTAGGAATTGAACCTTGTGAAGTCCGGAGGTATGGCCAGCACCCTGCGGCGCGGGCCCATGGCATCGAAGACCTGTTTCAGCGCCGCACGCACCTCGTCGGGAGAGATCACGTCGGTCTTGGAGCCCCTGCTGTAGTATAACATAATCTATCTTTTTACCCTGGCGTTGCCTTGCCAGACGCTCCATACCTGCTCTTCGTCCACAGGCTGGGCATAGTCGGTGAGGAAGGTGGTGGCGAGAGCGCCGCTGGCCCATCCGAACTGGGCGCACTGCTCTCCGCTCCATCCCTTCAATATGCCGTAGAGGAGGCCTCCCACGAAGCCGTCGCCGCCGCCTATGCGGTCGAGGACATGGATTTCGCGGGGCTGTATCACGTGCCAGTCATCGCCGTCGAGGAGTATGGCTCCCCAGTTGTGGCTGTTGGTGTTGTTCACCTGGCGGAGGGTTGTACCGTAAACCTGGGCGTTGGGATAATGCTCGCGGACGCGATTTATCATTTCCTTGAACCCGTCGATCTTCGCTGCGATGTCCTTGCCGCCGGCTTCGGGACCTTCGATGCCGAGGCATAGCTGGAAGTCCTCTTCGTTGCCGATGAGTATGTCGGCGTAGCTTGCGATTTCGCTGAATATGTCGTGCAGCTCCTGCTCGCGGCCTTTCCAGAAGGATGCGCGGTAGTTGAGGTCGAAGCTGATGCGGGTGCCGTACTTCTTGGCCGCACGGGCAAGCTCGAGGCAGAAATTGCTGGTCTCGGGGCTAAGGGCTCCGATAAGTCCGGAAAGATGTATTATCTGCACTCCTTCCTGACCAAAGATGCGCTCGAGGTCGAAATCCTTCACGTTCAGGGTACGGCCTACCTCGCCGGCACGGTCGTTCCATACGCGGGGTCCGCGGGAGCCGTAGCCGCTGTCGGCTATGTTGATCTGATGGCGGTATCCCCAGGGACCTCCCTGTTCTACTTCAGGACCTTCGAAGTCCATTCCGCGGCTGCGGAGGTTGCTCTTGATGAAGTGAGCAAACGGGCTGCCTTTCACGAAGGCAGTGAGGACCTTTACGGGGAGTCCCAGAAAAGAGGGTATGCTGGCGACGTTGGTCTCGGCGCTGGTGGCCTGCAGATGGAAAAGGTCGCTGGAATGTACGGGCTGCCCGTTTTCGGGGGTGATCCTCAGCCCCATGCTGGTGGGAACCAGAAGGGCATATTTGCAATTTTGCTTGAGTTTGATATCCATAATTGTCCGAATGCGAAAATCATTGCAATTTACGCTTTTTTCTGCAAAAGATGAAATAGGCTGCGGCGCAAACGAGCAGTACTGAAAGCGCTATGATCATATACTTCATGATGCCCGCCGGCTTCCCCTGAACTTCATCGCTCAGATATTTGCCATCGGCAATCAGCGACAGGGCCTGGTCAAGTATCGCGTCGCTATCCCCGACAAGCTCGGAATGGGTCAGGGTTACGGGATAGTCGGGCAGCAGTCCGCGTCCCTCGGGGAAACGCTCGCTAACGGTGTTGTCGAAGTTAAGTTGCACCAGGGGTATCTCCACGGTCTGGAGGGAGTTGGGCAGGCAGATCTTCGCGAACTTTAGGGCAGTCATACAGTGATAGCCGCTTCCAGTCTCGCGCCCGACGCTGACTGCCCTGCGGTTCCTGACCAATACAGCAGGGAAGAGCATTGCGGCAGATATTGAATGACCGTTGGTGAGCACATAGACCTTCCCCGGGTAATGGATATCGGGATCCGGCAGTACCACTGCGCAGGTCTCCAGCGAGTCTGTCCTGTAGTAATATCCGTCGCTCTTTTTCTGGTATCCGAAGAAGATATCCTCTTCGGGGGAGTAATTGATGCTGTACTTCATCGAAGCGAAGTGGCCGGTACCTTTGACCTTGCTGTACCCGCCGTCCTGCTTGTCCATGGGAGCGTCCGCAAAGAATGAAAGCAGCCTCATGAGCACCTTGTTCTCGCCTCCGTAGTTGTTACGGACATCCACTATGAGGTTTTCTGCCTTGCAGTCCTTGAGGAAGGCCCCTATCTGCTCTACCTGCGTGTCGAGCATGTCGAAGGTCTTGATTCCGAGATATGCGGTAGAATCGTTCAGGGTGCGGGTCTCGAATACGTCGTCGTCTCCCCGCATCAGGTTGGTGACGTACCAGTTCATCAGCTTGGTGGACGATCCGGTCATGAGATATCTGGCGGGGGATTCGAAAGGAATGGTAACTGTGGACCCGTCGGCAAATTCCAGTTCGTGCACGCTGCCCTTTGCGGCCGCCGGGGCCAGCTTCCAGGAGTAACTCCCCAGCAGGACAAGTTCCTCTTCGACAGTGCTTTCCACTCTCGCGTCGTAGCCGGTGGTAATCTTCCTGGCCCTGTCGGCTATGTCTGAGACATCTTCGCCATCGATCTTGGTGACCACCATCCCTTCGTATTGCGCGTATCCTTTCACCGTGGTCATGATGCGGGCCGTGTCGTTGCAGAAATACAGGAACTCTCCGGGCAGCCAGGTTTGTATTCCCTTCGCACCCAGCGGATCCGGATGGAGCGAGAAATGGCTGTCCGGGACCTTGTGCAAGACCGTCCTTATGATGTTGCGCATCTCCACGAGGGGATCTACCGGTTTGGTCACGCCGGCCTTCAGCGAATCCATGAAAGAACGGAATTCATCTTCCGTCATAACCTTGTCCAGCGAAGGATAGAGTTCGCAGATGGCATCTTCCAAAACCGTAAGGTCCTCTTTCGCCTTTTCGACGGAAAGGGGATTGTCCCTTTTCAGCGTAGCCGGCTCTATGAATGTGCTCATGAGCCCGAAGGGTTTCATGGGGTCGATACTGCTAGATGCTGCGTTCGAGAAGGATATCATGAGCGTGGGTTCTTTGAAAGCCTTGAAAGAATAAGAAACTACGCCCAGAGTGTCGCCTTCGGATACTTTCTGCCCGGTCTTGAACTTATAGTCTCCGGCCAGCCCGCAGATGTGCACCTTGTTCCCATCGCCCATGGTGATTGACAGGGATCCCACATAAAAGGCCTTGTTGGTGCCTTCGAGGGCTTCGATATTGTCTATGTTACGGTCCCACGAAAGGGAAGGGTCGTAGCCGAAGCTGTATGCGTAAGATAGGCTCTTATAATACGTGATACCGACACTCTTTACGGTACCGTCGGCCGGGCTTATCACCACGTCCCCTTCTTTTCCGGAGATGAAAAGATCGTCAAAATTCTTTTCCTCCCCGATGGCATCCTGGGGCCTGGAGACGATATTGTCGCCGGCTGTCTTGCCAGCAATGGGCCAACGGAGGGTCTGGGCGTGCGAAACCGCTGCCAGTCCGAAGAAAAGGCACAATAAGGAGAGTGAGCGGAGTTTCATGATTCTTTGCTGATGAAGGTGTCGTAGATATACAGGCAGATGTTGATAAGCAAGAGCGCGATAAAACCTGCGAGCCCGGAACAACCGTAAAGAAGATCATTGGATGGACTGACCAGTATCAGATTGATTCCTGCAAGGGCGTTTATCGTGCCATGCATGATGGCCGGAACTATGACGGACCCCGACTTCTTACGGAAATACATCAGTATGGGCGTCAGCAATATGCAGAAGACGATCATCATTAATACGCCTAGGGCCGGATGGTCGGGATAGTTGTGTCCGTTGAGGATGATGGGAGCATGCCAGAGGCCCCAGATAAATCCTATCCATAAGGAGGCCGCGGTAAAACTCTTCCCTTTGAATTCCTTCATAAGGAAGCCTCGCCAGGCGATTTCTTCGCCGAAAGCGAACACTGCGTTGATGGTGGCACCGGCAATCATGCCGCTGGCCACGGAAACCAGGACAAAGCCCCAGACGTTCCCCAGGCCGGCAGGCAGCTGGCTGAAGGCGGTCTGCAAGGTTTCGCTATCCGGCGTCCACTTTGCGCCGGGCATAAGAAGCGTGATGCCCAAGGTCACGGCAACGAAAACCGGCATAAGCAACCAACCGATAAACCACCAGCGGTTGATCTTGAAGGAAATTCCCAAACCGCCCAGCACGGACTCCTTGAAGATCAGCTGTGTGATAACGACCGCGACCAAGGGGAAAAACATGCATGCTGAAGTCAGTACCATAGTCAGGAGCATGTTGGAAGATGCCTCTCCCGAATGCAGGAACCAGCCTATGCCCGCGATTGGCAGGAATGCCAGCAGGAAGAAAACAAGGAGTTTCTTGATATTCATAGTCAGAAGAATTTAAATATGTTCCCGGCGCAGCCGGACAATACGGACAAGGCCGTCACGACGGCGAAGATGATGATGGATAATCTGGTTTTCATGCCCTAAAGATAGGAAAAATAATCCTACCGGATGTTCCATTATTGCCCCATTATGGTTAAGTTTGCACCATGACAATAATGACAGCTTCAATTATCGGCGCCTGCGCCTTTTCGATAGTTATCCTACTATCCGTCCTGATTATTTGCGGACTCCCTCTGGGCGAACTTACCATGGGAGGCCAGTATAAGGTTTTCCCGAAGAAACTCAGGCTCGTCCTGGTTTCGCAGCTGCTTCTGCAGGTTTTCTTCGTGATAGTAATCTTGCAGATGGGAGGTCACCTGCCGCTGTGGTTCTCGTACAAGACCACCAGGATCATACTCATAATCATGGCGGTGTACCTTTCGCTCAACGTTCTCATGAACCTTGTTTCCAAGAGCAAGAAGGAACGCCTGATCATGACGCCGCTTTCACTTATAGCGGCCGTCTGCTTCTGGATTACCGTCTTTAACTAAACGTCAGGAATTACGCTTCCGCGAGAATCTCCTTTGCCCGGTTCAGGGCCTTGGAGATGTGGCTGCATATGTTCTCCTTGCCCACCAGCTCATCCATGCCGGCGTTCTTCAGCACCTTCATCACGGTGGGATTGACGCCGGAAAGGACCACTTTCACGCCCATCTGGGCGCACATGCGGCACATGTTGGAGAGGTTGTGCACGCCGGTGGAATCGATGAACGGGACCTTGCGCATGCGGATGATGCGCACCTTGGCACGTTCGCCCATGTCGCCCATCATTTCCTCGAATTTGTTGCCTATGCCGAAAAAGTAGGGGCCGTTTATCTCGTACACTTTCACGCCTTCGGGGATGATCAGGTGCTCCAGGTTGCCCTGGACATCAGTGTCGGCCATAGGGTCGATCTCGTC
>JAFZJI010000111.1 GCA_017552105.1 Bacteroidales bacterium
GCGCAGATAATGGTCTGGACCTTCATCATCCAGTACGCCGACAATCTGGGCATAAACAAAGCCACCGCACAGACGTATAACATAGTGGCAATGTGCCTCTTCCTTGCGAGCCGCTTCATCTCCACCATGCTGATGAAATATCTCAACTCCCGCAAGATGCTAGGCATCTTCGGCATAGGAGCGGCCATCTGCACCATAGGGGCCATCTGCATAGTGGGCAAGGCCGGGCTTGTCTGCCTGGTGGGCATCAGCTTCTTCATGAGCCTGATGTTCCCCACCATCTACGGCATAGCCCTGGAGGACGTCGACCCCCGCGACACCTCGCTCGGGGCTGCATTCCTGGTGATGGCCATAGTGGGCGGGGCCCTGATGCCGCCCCTGCAAGGCTCCATAATCGACCTCGGCACGGTGCTCGGGCATCCCGCTGTAAACTTCTCCTTCGTCCTTCCGCTGCTTTGCTTTGCGGTGGTCGCCACGTATGGATGGAGGATGTATTCGATTCAAAAACAAACTAACCAAAATAATAACCATGAACTATCCTAAAATAGGCATACGCCCCACCATCGACGGACGTCAGGGTGGCGTACGAGAGAATCTCGAAGAAAAGACGATGGCCCTCGCCCATGCTGTGGCGGACCTCATTTCCAATAACCTGCGCAACGGCGACGGTTCCCCCGTGGAATGCGTGATCGCCGACAGCACCATAGGCCGCGTGGCCGAAAGCGCCGCCTGCGCCGAAAAGTTCGAGCGCGAAGGCGTGGGTTCCACAATTACCGTCACTTCCTGCTGGTGCTACGGCTCTGAAACCATGGACATGAATCCCTTCTATCCCAAGGCGGTCTGGGGATTCAACGGCACGGAGCGCCCGGGTGCGGTATATCTTGCGGCAGTGCTCGCCGCCCATGCCCAGAAGGGCCTGCCCGCCTTCGGCATCTACGGCCACGACGTACAGGATCTCGCCGACAACAGCATCCCCGCCGACGTGGCAGAGAAGATACTCCGCTTCGCGCGCGCGGCACAGGCAGTGGCCACCATGCGCGGCAAGAGCTACCTCTCCATGGGCAATACCTGCATGGGCATCGCCGGTTCCATAGTCGATGCCGGTTTCCTGCAGAAGTACTTCGGCATGCGCGCCGAATATGTTTCCCTGGTGGAAATACTGCGCCGCGTGGACTTCGGCATCTACGACCACGAAGAATTCAAGAAGGCCATGGAGTGGGTGGACAAATACTGCAAACCCCAGGAAGGCCACGATTATAACGAAGACCGGGACCTCTTCCCCGGCACTCCCATGACCACTTTCAACGGAAAGGGCAAAGGAAAGAACCGCGAGGAGAAGGATGCCGACTGGGAGTTCACCGTGAAGAACATGATGATCATCCGCGACCTCATGTACGGCAATCCCAAGTTGCTGGAGATGGGATACAAAGAAGAATCCCTCGGCCACAATGCAATAGTGGGCGGCGTGCAGGGCCAGCGCCAGTGGACCGACTACAAGCCTAACTTCGACTTCCCCGAGAGCCTGATGTGCTCTTCCTTCGACTGGAACGGCATTCGCGAAGCCTATACTCTCGCAACCGAGAATGATGCCCTGAACGGCCTTTCGATGATGTTCGGTCATCTGCTTACCAACCGAGGAGTGATGTTCAGCGACGTGCGTACCTACTGGAGCCCCGAGGCCGTGAAGCGTGTCACCGGGAAGGCCCCCGAAGGCCTGGCCGCCGGAGGGTTTATACATTTGATTAACTCCGGCGCCACCACCCTCGACGCCACCGGCGCAATGAGCGATGCCGCTGGCAAACCTACTATAAAAGAACCTTGGAATATGACGGAGACCGATGTGGAAGCCTGCCTCAAGGCTACCAACTGGATGCCTGCAGACCGCGACTACTTCCGCGGAGGCGGCTACAGCGCCCACTTCGTGACCCGCGGCGGAATGCCTATGACGATGATGCGCCTGAACCTCGTGGACGGCCTCGGCCCCGTGCTGCAGGTTGCAGAAGGATGGACCGCAGAGCTCCCCAAGGAGCAGCACGACATACTCGACAAGCGCACCGACCCTACCTGGCCTACGACCTGGTTCGTACCGCGCCTGGACCCTTCCAAGGACTGTTTCAAAGATGTATACAGCGTGATGAACAACTGGGGTGCAAACCACGGTGCCATCGCCTACGGACATATCGGAGCCGACCTCATTACCCTTGCCTCCATACTGCGCATTCCTGTCTGCATGCACAATGTGGCGGAAGACAAGATCTTCCGTCCCGCTGCCTGGAATGCATTCGGAATGGACAAAGAAGGGGCCGACTACCGGGCTTGTGCTAATTTCGGACCCATTTACAAATGAAAAAGATCATCCTAATCGCTATTTCCCTGATGCTGGCCATCGGTGCCCGCGCACAGAAAGAGGGAGAAATCGTCAAGACGGGCCTCAACTTCGGCCCCCTTCCCGCCATCGCATTTGACGCAGATAAAGGCTTCCAGTACGGAGCCCTGCTTCAGATTTTCAACTATGGCAACGGCGAGAACTACC
>JAFZJI010000112.1 GCA_017552105.1 Bacteroidales bacterium
CGACAGCCACGATACGCCCCGTGAGATAAAGCTGGACCTGCCGGATGGCTGGCGGGTGACAGGCCTGCGGATAACCGACAGCAAAGGCATGGACCGCAAGGCTGAACCTTCAACGGTATATAGCATGGAGTCTAACTCTGTCTCATTGATAGAAATTACTGCAGATGTGTAAGAAACGCCAATTCGATGACGGATGGATGTGCGAATAGATAAAATTGCTATCTTTGTAGCTATGAGAAAAGTCTTGATTCTTTTAGCTACTCTCGTGTTGTCAGCAGCCTGCTCGACCAAGGCTCCGGATATCGAAAAACAGATTGACGAACTACTTCCGCAGATTACACTGGAAGAAAAGATAGCGATGGTGCACGCCCAGAGCAAATTCAGCTCTCCCGGAGTGCCGCGTCTGGGGATTCCTGAAATATGGTGCACCGACGGCCCCCACGGCATCCGTCCCGAGGTCGCCTGGGACAAATGGAGCCAGGCAGGCTGGACCAACGACTCCTGTACTGCCTATCCTGCCCTTACCTGCCTTTCCGCAACCTGGGATACCGAACTCTCCCGTCTTTACGGCGAGAGCATAGGCGAGGAGGCCCTCTACCGCAACAAGACCGTTCTCCTCGGCCCCGGCGTCAACATCTACCGTCATCCCTTCGGAGGCCGTAACTTCGAGTATATGGGCGAGGATCCCTATCTTTCCTCAAAGATGGTCGTTCCCTATGTGCAGGGAGTCCAGAGCAAGGATGTCGCGGTATGCGTGAAGCATTTCGCCCTTAATAACGACGAGATCCACCGCCATACGGTCAACGTGAACTTGGACGACCGCACTCTCTACGAGATATATCTGCCCGCATTCAAAGCTGCGGTTCAGGAGGGTGGCGCCTGGTCGATAATGGGCGCATACAACCTCTACAACAATCAGCATCTCTGCCACAACCAGCGTATCCTCATGGACATCCTCAAGGGTGAGTGGGGCTTCGACGGCGTCGTTATCAGCGACTGGGGCGGATGCCACGATACCGACGAGGCGGTCCGTTACGGGCTTGACCTCGAATTCGGCACCTGGACAGACGGTCTTACCATGGGCGCTACCAATGCATACGACAACTATTTCCTGGCGAAGCCCTACCTCGGCGGCATCAAGTCCGGCAAGTACGGCACCGACGAGCTCGACGACAAAGTGCGCCGCCTGCTCCGCCTGCAGTTCCGCACCAATCTTGCCGAGGGCCGCGGTCATGGCAGGTTCGTCTGCCCCGATCACAGCGCTGCTGCGAGGAAGATAGCCGCCGGAGGAATAGTGCTTCTGAAGAATGATTCCGACGTCCTTCCCATCAAGGACGCCCGCAAGATACTGGTGGTGGGCGAGAATGCCGTCAAGATGCTTACCGTCGGAGGTGGTTCATCTTCGCTCAAGGCGAAGTATGAGATTTCTCCGCTGGATGGCATCAAGGCCCGTTTCGCCGATGCCGAGGTTGTATTCGAGCGCGGTTATTCCAGCGGCCCCGCCCGTGAACAGGACGGTGTTTCCGCAAAGTTCGACCTCAGTGAGGACAGGACCCCTGCCCGTATGGTGGCCGATGCGGTTGCCGCTTCGCAGGATGCCGACTATATCATCGTGGTGGGTGGTCTTAACAAGAACAAGAATCAGGACTGCGAAGGTGCCGACCGTACCGAGTACGGCCTTCCTTACGGACAGGATGAGCTTATCGAGGCTCTCGCGGCGAGCGGCAAGAAGCTGGTTTACGTCAACATCTCCGGAAACGCCGTTGCAATGCCCTGGATCGACAAGGTTCCTGCCGTCGTGCAGGCCTGGTTCCTCGGCAGCGAGGCTGGCTCTGCCATCGCCGACGTGCTCAGCGGCGACGTCAATCCTTCCGGCAAACTTCCTTTTACCTTCCCCGTGGAAATGTCCGACGGCCCCGTGTTCAACGAGGAGCAGTATCCCGGCATACAGCGCGAAGGTGAGAATATCATCGACGAATACTACAGCGAGGGTGTCTTCGTGGGCTATCGCTGGTACGATACCAAGAACGTCAAGCCTATGTTCGCTTTCGGGCACGGCCTGAGCTATACCAGCTTCGAATACGGCGAGGCTTCCGTCAAGGGCCGCAAGCTCAGCGTCAGCGTAAAGAACAGCGGCAAGGTGGCGGGTGCCGAGGTCGTGCAGCTCTACATAAGCGACACCGACTCCAGCGTGGAACGCCCTGCCAAAGAACTCAAGGGATTCAAGAAAGTGTTCCTGCAGCCCGGCGAGTCCGCCAAGATTACATTCGACATCCCGGACGAGGCCCTGAGCTTCTTCGATGCCGACGCCCACAAGTGGGTGCTGGAGCCCGGCGAGTTCGTCGCCCACGTGGGTTCAGCTTCCGACGATATCCGTACTTCCGTGAAGTTTAACGTCAAATAACATATGAAAGAAGATCTTCAAATTTTCGACCTGATCCGCAAGGAGCGCACCCGTCAGCAGAACGGCCTGGAACTCATTGCGTCGGAGAACTACGTTACCGACGAGGTCCTGCAGGCCATGGGCTCCATCTGTACTAACAAGTATGCCGAAGGCTATCCCGGCAAGCGCTACTATGGTGGTTGCGGGGTTGTGGACCAGATCGAACAACTGGCCATCGACCGCCTCAAGCAGATCTACGGTGCCTGCTGGGCAAACGTGCAGCCCCATTCCGGTGCACAGGCAAACATGGCCGTCACCATGGCAATCCTCAAACCTGGCGACACCTTCATGGGTCTCGACCTTTCCATGGGCGGACACCTTACCCACGGATCTCCCGTCAATGCCAGCGGCATACTCTACCATCCGGTGGCTTACGGCCTGAATCCCGAGACCGGCCGCGTCGATTACGACGAAATGGAGCGCAAGGCCCTCGAATGCAAGCCTAAACTTATCATCGGCGGAGCATCTGCATACTCCCGCGAGTGGGATTACGCACGCATGCGCGCAATAGCAGATAAGGTAGGAGCCATCCTCTGGATAGACATGGCTCACACCGCAGGCCTTATCGCCGCCGGACTTCTCGAGAATCCTGTCAAGTACGCACATATCGTAACATCCACCACCCATAAGACCCTGCGCGGTCCCCGCGGAGGTATCATCCTCATGGGCGAGGATTTCCCCGATCCTCAGGGACGTACCACTCCTAAGGGAGAGGTCAAGATGATGAGCGCCGTGCTGGACAGCACCGTCTTCCCCGGCGTGCAGGGCGGCCCGCTCGAACACGTGATCGCCGCGAAGGCAGTAGCTTTCTTCGAAGCCCTACAGCCTGAGTACGTGCAGTACCAGAAGCAGGTGGTAGCCAACGCTGCCGCAATGTGCGAGGCATTCATCGCCCGCGGATATAAAGTGGTCAGCGGCGGAACCGACAATCATCTCATGCTCATCGACCTCCGCGGCAAGTTCCCCGAGGTCAACGGACGCATTGCCGAGAAAGAACTCGAGAAGGCGGACATCACCCTTAACAAGAACATGGTTCCTTTCGATACCCGCAGCCCGTTCCAGACCAGCGGCGTGCGTATCGGCACCCCTGCCGTTACCTCCCGTGGCTTCGTCGAGAAGGATATGGCAGATATAGTAGGCCTCATCGATACCGTGCTCGCATCTTGCGCAGCCCATATCGACGTCCTCTCCCTCAAGAAGACCGATACTCCTACCCCCGCCCAGCTTGATGAACTCGATGCCCATGCCAAGGTTCTGGAGAATGTCGCAAAGGCCGTACATCAGATGACCGCCGGCGTGCCCCTGAACAAGTATTGACAAATTGTCACTGGCACACACATTGATTGCTAGTAAAGCGTTCCGGGTTTTCCGGAGCGCTTTTGAATTATACTAAAACACCATAGAATCATGATCAAACCATTAGCAGACAGAGTTCTGATCGAGCCTCAGGAGGCCCAGACCAAGACGGCATCCGGAATATTCATTCCCGACACGGCGAAAGAGAAACCCCAGCAGGGTAAGGTTGTAGCTGCCGGCCCCGGCAAGAAGGACGAGCCCATGGAGGTGAAGGTCGGCGACGTTGTCCTTTATGGCAAGTATGCCGGTACCGAGGTTACCGTCGACGACGTAAAGTACCTCATCGTGAAACAGTCTGACATTTTAGCAATTCTTTAATCATGGCAAAAGAGATAAAATTCAATGCCGACGTCCGCTCCAAGATGAAAGAGGGAGCAGACCAGCTTGCAAACGCAGTCAAAGTTACCCTCGGTCCTAAAGGCCGCAACGTGGTAATCGATAAGAAATTCGGTGCTCCTCACGTCACCAAGGACGGTGTCACCGTAGCAAAGGAAGTCGAACTCAAGGACAAATACGAGAACATGGGCGCCCAGATGGTCAAGGAAGTTGCTTCCAAGACCAACGAGCAGGCCGGTGACGGTACCACTACCGCTACCGTTCTGGCCCAGGCCATCATCAACGTGGGTATCAAGAACGTTACCGCAGGTGCCAACCCCATGGACCTCAAGCGTGGTATCGACAAGGCAGTCGAGACCGTGGTCGCCGAGCTGAAGAAGCAGAGCCAGGCCGTCGGTGACGACTATTCCAAGGTCGAACAGGTGGGTACCGTATCCGCCAACAACGACGGTTACATCGGCAAACTCATCGCAGATGCAATGAGCAAGGTCAAGAAGGACGGCGTAATCACCGTCGAGGAAGCCAAGGGCACCGAGACCGAGGTCAAGGTCGTCGAAGGTATGCAGTTCGACCGCGGTTACGTTTCCCCCTACTTCATGACCAACGGCGACAAGATGGAGGCCGAGCTCAGCAATCCTTCCATCCTCATCACCGACAAGAAGGTATCTACCATGAAGGACCTTCTCCCCATCCTCGAACCCATCGCCCGCGAAGGCAGGGAACTGCTCATCATTGCAGAAGATGTGGACGGCGAAGCTCTCACCACCCTCGTGGTCAACAAGCTCCGCGGATCCCTCAAGGTCGCTGCCGTCAAGGCTCCCGGCTTCGGTGACCGCCGCAAGGAGATGCTCCAGGATATCGCTATCCTCACCGGTGCTACCGTCATCAGCGAGGAGCGCGGATTCACCCTCGAGAACGCAACTCCCGACATGCTCGGTAAGGCCGAGAAGGTGACCATCACCAAGGAGAACACCACCATCGTCGGCGGAAAGGGCGATGCCGCTGCCATCCAGGAGCGTGCCGACCTCATCCGCAAGCAGATTTCCACCACAACCTCCGACTACGACCGCGAGAAGCTCCAGGAGCGTCTGGGCAAACTCGCCGGCGGCGTAGCAGTGCTCTATGTGGGTGCTACCACCGAGGTTGAGATGAAGGAGAAGAAGGACCGCGTGGAGGATGCTCTGAATGCAACCCGTGCTGCTG
Source organism: Bacteroidales bacterium (assembly GCA_017552105.1). GTDB lineage: Bacteria > Bacteroidota > Bacteroidia > Bacteroidales > UBA932 > Cryptobacteroides. Next base: position 5,339 of record JAFZJI010000112.1, read on the forward strand.
TCGAAGAAGGATATCTCCCCGGAGGCGGCGTGGCCTACATCCGCGCAGCCGCAGCCCTCGAGGGCCTGAAGGGTGAGAATGAAGACGAGACCACCGGTATCCACATCGTTGCCAAGGCAATCGAGGAGCCTCTCCGCCAGATCGCTACCAACGCAGGCGTGGATGCATCCGTCATCATCAACAAGATCAAGGAAGCCAAGGGCGACTTCGGATACAATGCCCGTACCGGCGAATATGTGAACATGTACGAGGCCGGTGTCATCGATCCTACCAAGGTCGTGCGCGTCGCTCTCGAAAATGCTGCTTCCGTGGCAGGTATGTTCCTAACCACCGAATGCGGCATCGTGGACATCCCCGAACCCGCACCGGCAGTGCCTGCAATGCCTGAAGGCGGAATGATGTAATTACCATCTTCTGTCATTCTGAGCGTAGCGAAGAATCTTAGAGGCCAGCTCCCAGGAGCTGGCCTCTGCTGTTGTATGGGGGAATTGATATGCAAGAAAGATGCAAACAAAGGAAGAATCCTTGTAGTAATTACGGGATTGAGTGAGTTCATTTGCAATGATTATAACACTAAAACAATATGTTTTACAATTCACAAGATTCGCAGTACACGGCGCCCGTTCTCGAGGTAATCGAGATTGACTGCGCTGCCTCGGTGCTGACCGGCTCCGAGACTACTGCCACCCGCGAGAACTATATTGCAATTAGTTTATTAGACTGAGTATGAAAACTGCACCACACGCACAAAAACCTTACGCTGCTCCCAGGGCTCTCACCATGAGTGTCGGCCTGGAGCGTGTCATAGCGACTTCGGTATTGGTAATGAATGAATTGTTCGACCTTTCCACACATGAAGATTATACTACGTTTGATTTGTTCGAATAAACAGTTCTTATTATGAGAAAACTAGTAATATTTGCATCGCTTGCGCTGGCGTTCGTATCCGTCGCCTGCGAAAAAGAAAACAACAAGGAGCAACCTGCTCCGATCGATCCCAACACTGTCGTATTCACCGCCAGTCTTCCCACCAAGACCACGATCGACGCTAACGACCAGGTGGTATCCTGGGCGTCCGGAGACGAAGTCAAGTTCGTCTGGGCCGGCGGCTCCACGACGGCTGCTGCATCTTCTTCCGGATCCAGCACCACGTTCACCGTGGAGGTCGCGGAAGGAATCACCGAACTCTATGCCGTATATCCTGCCTCTGCGGGCGGTTCTTACGACGAGGGTAAAGTGAACGTCAATTTCGAGGCCTCCCATGCCGACGGCTCCTTCGCTGCCAACGACATCTGTGTCGCCAAGGCTGTCAAGACCGGCGGTACGTGGACTACCTCCATCGTATTCAAGAACGTGGCGTGCTTGATGAAGGTAGGCGTTACCAGCAGTGAAATAGTCAAGCTAAGAATCCAGGCTGAAGGCGGAGAAGCCATCTCCGGTGTCCTTCCGGTAAGCATGGACGGAAGCGGCGACCCGGTTTTCGGTGTTGCATCCTCTACCTCAGATATGGTAAGCGTGACTGTCTCCGGCCCCGGAAACTACTACATTCCCGTAATGCCCGGTGTTACCATGGCGAGCGGATTCCGCGTGGCACGCTTCATCGGAGAAACGGATCAGACTACTCCTTTCTTCTATAGCGGATCATTTACCACTACACGTGGCGAAATAGTAAAGATCGCCGATGTGGATTCCCACGCCGGACAGTTCTATGTGACTCCATCCGGAGCAGGTTCCAAGGCTGGTCAGAGCTGGACCAATGCCATGGGAATCGCCGAGTTCAAGGCTTTTGTCACCAACCAGGACAACCACTTCCTCCTGAAAGGTGCCACCTTCCATTTCTCGGCTGACGAGTTTTCTTTCGGCGATGACTATCTGAAGCTGGATTATCCTGATCATGGCAATGTCGCTTTTACGCTGGAAGGAACCGTAACTCCTACGGACACCACGACATTCCTTGGAAGGACTGCACTCGAAGGCACTACGGCCGGCGTGCTGTGGCCTCAGCAAAACTCGTATATCACCGTCAAGAATGTAAAATTCACTGGCACTAACGGCGCCTCCAACGCCTCAGTCATCCGTATCAACAACAGCGCAAAGGAGGTGAATCTGGATCACTGCTATTTCAGGAACAACAGTACATCAGGCAATGGTGGGGCGATTTCCCTGTTCAACTCCGCCACTTTGAATATTACTAACTGCTCGTTCTCCAACGGCACCTGTGCCGGCGGAATTGTGCACGTCAACAATGCCAGTGCGGTTGTAAACATCTCTGACAGCGAGGCCAAGGTTTTCACCAAGAATGCCATTTATGTGCAGAATTGTAATACGTTCACAGCGACAAGGGTTACGTTCAAAGACAACAACGACGCTGGCGAATACGGTGCAGCCGCTTATGTTACCGGCAGTGGGGTCGTATCTTTCAACGATTGCGACTTTATCCGGAACCACTCCACCGTTCAGGGCGGAGCCATCTGCGTCAACGGCACCAGCGTCACCACCACTTTCACGGATTGCGATTTTATCGACAACTGGTGTGATGCGAAAGGCGGCGCTGTAATGATTGAAAGCGGCAATGCCAATACCACCTTCACCGGAGGCAAGTTCCAGGGTAATCATGCTGATGGTGCCCATAATACAAATGCTGCCGGTGCCG
>JAFZJI010000113.1 GCA_017552105.1 Bacteroidales bacterium
ATACTCCAGCGAAGAGATGAGCATCTGGGGAGTCCCTTCCACCACGGCGGGAGCGGGAACCTCCTCCAGGATGACATCGAGAAGGGCGGTGATATCGTTGGTGGGCTTACGCCAGTCAAGCGACATCCAACCCTGCTTTGCTGAACCGTAAACCGTCTTGAAGTCGAGCTGCTCTTCGGTAGCATCGAGGTTGAACATAAGGTCGAAAACCTCTTCCTGAACCTCGTCGGGACGGCAATTGGGCTTGTCCACCTTGTTGATTACGACAATGGCTTTCTTGCCCATCTGGAGGGCTTTCTGCAGCACGAAACGAGTCTGAGGCATACAGCCTTCGAAGGCATCGACCAGCAGCAGCACGCCGTCCGCCATATTGAGCACGCGCTCGACTTCGCCGCCGAAATCGCTATGCCCGGGAGTATCTATGATGTTGATTTTTACATCCTTGTATGTAACCGACACGTTCTTGGCGAGGATGGTGATACCACGCTCGCGCTCCAGATCGTTGTTGTCGAGGATGAGTTGCCCGAGATTCTCCGGCTGACGCACCAGGTTTGCCTGGTAGATCATACGGTCCACCAGGGTCGTCTTACCGTGGTCGACATGGGCAATGATGGCTATATTCCTAATTTCCTGCATCTTATTATATGCTTCTGCTAAAAAACCTGCGAATTTACGGAAAAGCTATAAAAAAAACAAAAACAGGCTGACCTTGCGGCCAGCCTGTAATAATTGATTTGCTGTCGAATTACTGCTTCTCGATGATAACAGCACGGTTGAGCTCAGGAGTTGCGAACCTGTCCTGACCATTCCACTCGACGACGGTGATGTTGTCGCGGCTTACGCCGAGTTCATCGATGAGAGCGTAAACGGTCTTGGCGCGCTGCTCGGTGAGATACTTGTTGCGAGCCTTGGAACCGGTGCCGGTATCGGCGCTACCGTTAAGGGTGAACTTAACGTTGTTGCCACGGGCGATGATGTTCTTGATAGCATACTCAGCGTGTGCCTTCTCAGTCTTGGTGAGGGTAGCCTTGCCAATCTGGAAGTAAACGATAACGGGCTCATCGAAGAGACCATCAACGTTTGAAGCAGCAGCCTTCTTTGCTTCGTCAACAAGCTGCTTTGCCTCGTCCTCAGCCTTCTTGGCAGCGGCAGCGGCATCGTCGGCAGCCTTCTGTGCACCTGCGACCTTAGCCTCGGCAGCATCCTTGGCGGCGTTTGCAGCAGCGATAGCGGCGGCAGCGGCAGCAGCGGTGGTGCTTACGCGGGTCCAGTCAGCACGGTTGAACTTATATGCTACACCGAGGGTAGCGTAAGGGAAGGTGACGAACTTACCGAAGTTGGCGCTGTACCTGATACCAGGGGCGAGGTTTGCACCGAGTTCGAGGTTGAGATCGAAGTTGTCGCAGAGGCGGAAGTTGTTGATGATACCACCTTCCACGCCCCACTCGTAACCAGCGGCCTCATCCTTGAGAACACCGACACCAGCGAAAGGAACAACGTCCCAGATGCGCTTCTCTTTGTAACCTGCTACGAGGTTGGAGAAGTGAAGGAGAGCGTCAGCCTTGAAGAAGTTGAAAGCTTCCTTGTTTCCGTCAACCTTGTTGTTGAGGCCACGCCAGCCGAAACGGAATCCGTATTCAGGGGAGATCCACTTGCCAAGGTCAACCTGAGTTGCAAGACCAGCAAATTCAAATCCACCCTTTGCAACATCCCAAGTAGTGTTTACACCACCACCGAGACCAACATACCAGTTGTCAAAGAACTTGTTGGTTTCATAGCCACCGAATTTGGTGTTTCCATTCTCATCTTTGTTGGTTTCCTGCGCGAAAGAAGCAACACTGATAAGAAGAGCGGCAGCAATAGCAAAAAACTTTTTCATACTTTTTTTTATTTAGTTAACTAAAAAAATGATTACAAATCTTGCTTACAAATGCGTGTAATAGCGATGCAAATATATAAAGAAAACATTAAAAACCAAAAATATTAACACTTTATGCACATTAAATGATAATTATTTGATCAGATTTCAGCCAACCTTCCCTTCCATCGGACAATCTGACCTTGCTCCAATCACCGACAGAGTCAAGTAATTCTAACACAGTACCTTCGTGTAAAATGAACAAATCTTTGGTGTCGAAACCGGACGGTGCGCTCTTTACCGAAACTACCGGACGCATCACTACGGCATCGTCCGCTTTCATGTAGTCGTTTCTCTGCCAGATGGCAAAAGAAACACTGAAAATCAAAAGGATGAGGGCCAGCACACCGGCAAAGAATCCCCATTTGCGGGCAGCAGAGCTGCGGGCCAGTAAGAAAATGAGGACAAGGGCCAAGGTCGCGGCAAGCAGCCCCAGCGACAGACCGGCCCACACGTCGGAAGGCAGGCACCAGCACAAAGCCCGCATCCAGCTCTTAAGGAAGAACTCCGGAACGGTATCGATCTTGTCCTGGGTAAGCGAACGGGCAAACTCGAGGTTGAAGCGTGCATCTCCATAGGAAGGATCCAGCTTCAGGGCCCTTGAGTAATATAGTATGGCGTCGGCAAGACGGTCCTGGCGGAAATAGGCATCACCCAGATTGCAGCAAAGCTCAGGAGATGTGACCCCGATGGCCTCGATGGAGGACCATGCCCGGGCAGCTTCTTCCCAGTTGCCTTCGGAGTAGGCCTTCACGCCCACGGTCCAGAGGGAATCAGGGTAAGCTACCGCAGCCTGCGACGAGAACGGCAGCAGGAACATCAGCAGGGCCAGCACCGCCCCTGCGGCAGGTTTATTCTTTTTCATGGAAGAATCAATTACGGAGATAACCGAGACCGCCCTTTCGTAGTGGGTATTCATCTCTTCGTGACCGGAGGCCGGTGCATAACGGGCAAATTCGCAGGCATCGAGCAATCCGATGAATTCCTTCCTCGGGCCTTCGGGGATGCCGGCGTCGGAGAGTTTCCCGTCTATGATATCATGGCTCTGGTCATTGGCATCCAGGGCGAACTTGTCGGAGATGAATCCCAGCAGGGCCTTGTGCAGTTCCTCGTAGAAAGCAGTAGAAAGGTCTTTACGGAGGAAGTCCCCGGCCAGGGCCAGACGATTGCGGGCCATCTTGGTGGCTGCACGGTTACGGCTGCCGACGACATCGGCCCGGCGCTCGGCACGCAGGCGCAACAGATACCAGAGCACGGCGGCTGCGGCAACCATCAGCAGGAACAGCAACTTATACAGGACTGATGACACGAAGAACCTGCCCTCTCCCGAAAGCGAAGGGACCTTGGTGGATATGAAACGGATGTCGCTGCCTATGTCCTTCACGTCGCGACGGTTCTGCACCAGCTGCCCGGCGGAAGGGGTTCCGCCGCTTTCCACCTCGCCACTGCGGGCCACGTTCATGTGCAGCACTCCCGAGTTCAAGGTAACATAACGGCCGGAAGCAAGGTCGAAGTAGCTGTATTCCACCGGACCTATCTCGAAATCCCCATGACTGCGGGGAATGAAAGGATATTCGAACACCCGGCTTCGGCCGGAATCGGAAGATTTCACGTCATACACCTCGAAGTCCGGAGGGAAGGAAATCTTGGGGGCCGTCAGCAAAGGGAGGTTTCCGTTTCCGGAGATGACGACTTTGAGCGAGGCGGCTTCGTGGGCTTTGAGCGAATCCCTGCTGAGGGTAGCCTTGAGATCGAAACGGCCTACTCCCCCGCCGAAAGATGCCGGAGCTCCGGCAGGCAGGGCGGAGATATGCAGGGTTACCGGCTGGGTGCTGACCCTCTTGCGGACTTGACGGTAACTATCCTGGAAGAAACTGTCGAAGATGCTGCCCGACGATGCGGAAGATGCACGGACGTTCACCAGGCAAACCAGCTCGGCAGGGTCGATGGTGAAAGTGCCGGCCTTCTGAGGGATCAGGTTCCAGCTGCGTATCACGGCAGTATCGAAGATTTCGCCGTTGACGCTCTCACGCTTGAACTCTATCTTGCTGGGGGCCTGCTGTTCCTGGCTCCAGAAGCCATTGAAGGAAGGGAAGTTCGCATCCTCGAACCCGGCGATATTCACCCTCTGGTAGAGCTTGAGGGTGGCGGTAATCCCCTCTCCCACATATGCGCGATTCTTATTGACTATCAGGCGCATATAAAGATCGTCGGAAGATATTACCGAGGCACCTTGTGCCGCGCTGCTGCGGGAGCCCTGCCCCTGCTGAGCGGAACCGGACTGCGGCTTGGATGCGCTGCCGGAAACCACCTCTATGGAGAAACTACGGGAGCTGACGGACTTACCCTGCACGGTGGCGACGGCCGCCGGCAAGGAGAAGGTGCCGGCGCGCAAAGGCATCAGCACATAGGTATATGAGTTGGTGACGCTCTTGGAGCGCTTGCCATTTACAATGCTGGTCGATGAATAAGTACTCTTCTGAGGGCCCCAGACAAGCTTGAAGTTCTCGCCGGGATTCCATTCGAACGAGCTTACGGAGTGCTCTCCTTCAACCGAGAAAGTCACGTTGAACTGCTCGTCGGCCGCAACCAGGTTAGGAGCATCGACACGCAGGGTCTGGGCTCCCAGTCCGATGGCCGGGAAAAGCAATGCAAGTATGAGGATCAATCTTTTCATAGGTTACCAATACTTCTCTTTATAACGGGATTTGGACTTGTCCATCTGTGCCTTCTTCGAATCCACCTTCTTCTTGGTCTCTTTATCCATTCCATCCACGGCCATGAGCATCTGCGATGCCTGCTGGGGCGACAGCTGGCCTCCCTCCTGCGCATTTACCTTGGGAACTTCGTACTGCTCTGCAGAAGGCTCCCCGCCCTGGTTCTTGTCCTGGCCGTCCTGGCCGTCCTTGTCGTTGTTGTCGTTATCGCTGTTATTTGCCGACCTGTTCAGCTTGCTCTTGGCATACACGTAGTTCTCCTTGGCATCCATGTCGTCCGGATGCAGGAGCAGATACTCACGGAAAGCCTTCACCGCCGCGCCATAATCCTTGTTCTTTATGGCAGCATCTCCCAGATTGAAATAGTAATCGTCGGCATGTTTATGTGCAGGGGCCACGTCCTTTATGGTTTCCAAGGCCTTGGAGGCCCCGGCGTAATCCTCCTGGCGATACAGGGAAGAGGCGAGATTGTACTCCCCTGCAACCGAAAGGCTGTCCTTTACCACGGCCCGGCGATAGTCGATCTCGGAATTCTTGTAATCAGCCTTGCGGAACTTACGGTTACCCTCGCGCACTTCCTTCTTGTCGACCTGGGCCGAAAGAGGCAAGGCGCTGAGCACCAGCAATATGCACAATATCTTTTTCATTCGAAAAGCCTCCTTTTCCAACGTCTGGAACCTATGAGCATCTCCAGCACGAACAGCACCAAAGCTGCCGCGAAGAAATACATGTATTCTTCTTCATACTCTTCGAAAACGACCGACTTGTAGGCCTCTTCTTCAAGTTTGCGAAGGTCGTTGATGATGGGGTTAAGGCCGAATTCCTCGTTGCCGGCGTGGATATATGCTCCGTTTCCGGCTTTAGCAACATTCTTCAACGTCTCTTCGTCGAGATGGGTCACCACAATGTTCCCTTCCCTGTCCTTGAGCAGGTCTCCGTTCACGGGAATGGGTTCTCCGCGAGTGCTTCCGACGCCTATGGTATAGACCTTTATCCCCATGCCGGCAGCCTGCTTGGCAGCCTCCACCGGGTCATCCTCGTGATTCTCGCCATCGGAGATGACTATGATCGCACGGCTCTTGTCGCTCTGGGAGCTGAAACCGCGGGTCGCCAGTGTTATGGCTTCTCCCAAGGCCGTTCCCTGCACGGGCATCGACTCGGTAGTGATGCTGTTCAGGAACATCTTCGCAGAGATGTAATCGTTGGTAACAGGCAACTGCACGAAGGCGGAGCCTGCGAAGATCACCAGACCTATGCGGTCGTTCTGTAGTTTGTCGGTAATGCGCGAGACTGCTAATTTGGCACGCTCCAGGCGGTTAGGAGAGTAATCCTTGGCGAGCATGGAGTTGGACACGTCGAGGCATATCATGATCTCGGCGCCGCGGGTCTCCCTTTCTTCGAGCTTGGCGCCTATCTGCGGACGCGCAAGGCCTATGACGAAGAACATGAAGGCGAGGTCGAAGAGAACCACGCGCACCCAACCCTTCGCTCCCGACCATGAAGGCATCAGCTGGCGCACCAGATCTTCTTCGCCCAGCTTGCGCATACGGGCCTTCCGCCACGAACGCACCAGCGCATAGAGCAGCGGAATCAAGGGCACCAGCCAAAGCAGGGCAAGGAATTGATGATTTGCAAATATCACCATTACGGCAGCCTCCTTATCGATAAACGAAGGGCAAGTTCGAGCAGCAGGCACAGCAGCGCCCAGATTGCGAACTTACCGAAAAGTTCTTTATAGACGGGGAAGCTGTCCACCGTTGTGCGGGCCTTCTCCATCTGGTTGATTTCCGAGTATATCTCGGCAAGTTTAGTGTTGTCGGTGGCACGGAAATACCGGCCTCCGGTTTCGTCGGCTATCTGCTTGAGCAGATCCTCGTCAATCTCCACGGCCATGTTCCTCAACTCCACTCCCCAGGGTGTCATCACCGGGTAAGGAGCCTCGCCATGCTTGCCCACGCCTATGGTATAGACCCTTATCCCGTACATCTTGGCGAGCTCGGCGGCATTCAGAGGAGATATCTCCCCGGAATTGTTCATGCCGTCGGTCAGCAGGATCACCACGCGGCTCTTGGCTTCCGATTCCGAAAGGCGCGCAACGGCCGTCGCCAGGCCGCGCCCGATGGCGGTTCCGTCGGCTATAAGGTCGGTCTGCACATCCTTCATCAGGTTAATTAGCGTCGAACGGTCGGTAGTCAGGGGGCACTGGGTAAAACTCTCGCCCGCGAACACAACTATTCCCATGCGGTCCGATATTCTCTGCGAGATGAATTCGATTGCTATGTTCTTGGCGGCGGAGATGCGGTCGGGCTCGAAGTCCCTCGCCAGCATGCTCGTGGACACGTCCATGGCCAGCACAATGTCGATTCCCTCGGTATCCACCCTTTCGGTCTCGGTAGATGAACGGGGCCGGGCAAGGGCCACGATAATCAGGCAGAGAGCAGCTATGCGCAGTACGAAGGGAAGATGCCTCAGCCACTCCATCACCGAACTTCCGCCGGCCGCCCAAGGGTAGAGCGAAGAAACCCGCATGTGGGGCCTCCTGCCACGCACTTCCATCCATACGTAATGGACGACCAGCAGCAGCGGGACAGCCAACAGGAAGAACAATCCGGGATTCTCAAAGAACATCGGAACCCGGCTCCTCCTCAAGCCCGCTGCGATAGGTATCGGTCACGAAACGTACGGCCGTAGGCAGCACTTTGGCATTATAATCATCGGGAGCCGTGTACTTCGCGAACTTCACGAAGTCGGCGGTCTCGAACAACTCTTTGGTATCTCCATAAAGGTCCGGAGTGATGTCCTTCGAACCCTTGAGAGCATCGAACACTTCGGCCGTGGTCATTTCCTGGGCATCGACTCCGAAACGCGACACTATGTACGACTTCAGGGTGTCGGTAACCCCGGAATAGAATGATTTCTGCTTTTCCGGCTGCCAGAACTTGTCGCCCCTGTATTTCTCCAGGCTGCGGAGCGCTATGATGTGCGGAGGATCTTTCAGGCGCTCCTGCTCCACCTTCCTGCGATGCTGCTTTATGAAAACTATTGCAAACACCACCAAAGCTATCAGGAAAAGCCCCCCGAGCACCCAGGGGAACACTTCCGCAAAGGTGACAGGATAGGTAATCTGACCCTTTATGTCGTGGATGACGAAAGTGGCGGTGTCGATGGGCACGTCCTTCACGACGAAAGACGGAGGAGCATTGAACACCAGGGTGTCTTCCTGGTCGGAGCGGACCAACTTGATGGGATTGAGCGTTACGACGCTCTCGTCGAAGATGGCCAGTACCACGCTTCCGCGGATATCGGTATAGAAACGGTATGCCTCTTCTTTGGTGCTGTATACCTTGAGCGTATCGACTTTCCAGTTACGCGCTACGGTGAGCACTTCATTGGAGTTCTTGGCGAAATCTTCCACCTGGACCTTCACGCCCATGGGCAGGCTGTCCAGCACGAAACCATATTCCACCTGGTCGCCCACGAGCAGAGTATCCCTCTTCTGCAGATAGTTCAGGAACGCGGGGCCCTTGGGAACAAGGTCCAGCATCACCGTCAATATGATTGCGAGAAGTTTCATCGTCTTGTAAACAAAGCCATCAGCCCTTTCACGTAGTCGGAGTCGGTGGCGATTTCCACATTATCCACTTTATATCTGTTGAACAGCTGTTTCTCGGCCGAGGCGAGGGTGGAGAACCACTGCGCATACGCTTTGCGGGTGCGTGAGCTGGAGGTGTTCACCCACATGGAACGGCCGGTCTCGCTGTCTTTCACGTTCACGAAGCCCACGCTCGGCAGACCCTTTTCGCTTGGGTCAGTGACCTTGATTACCGAGAGGTCGTGACGGCCCGCCGCTACCTTGAGGGCATCCTCGTAGCGAGGTTTTCCGGTGGCATCGGCATCAAGCATGTCGCTGAGCAGGAAGGCCGTGCACTTCTTCTTGATGGCTCCGGTGAGGAAGCGCAGTGCGGCGCCTATGTCGGTGCCGTCGGAGGCCGGCTCGAGTTCGAGCATCTCCCGGATTATGTGCAGCAGATGGCTGCGGCCCTTTCCCGGAGGGATGAACTTCTCGACCCTGTCGCTGAAGAACAGGGCTCCAACCTTGTCGTTATTGAGGGTGGCGCTGAAGGAAAGCACGGCCGCGATTTCGGCGAGCAGCTCCCTCTTGGTGCGGGTCCTGGTGCCGAAGAGCCCGGAACGGCTCACATCTACCAGCAGCACTACCGTCATCTCCCTCTCCTCTTCGAAGACCTTCACATAGGGGGAATGCAGGCGTGCGGTGACGTTCCAGTCCATGTTGCGGACATCGTCCCCGTACTGATATTCGCGCACCTCGCTGAAGGCCATGCCCCTGCCCTTGAAAGCAGAATGATACTCTCCCGCAAATATCTGATGCGAGAGTGCTTTGGTACGGATTTCTATCTTCCGGACCTTCTTCAGGAGGGCTGTTGCGTCGGCAGGCATGCTACTACGGTACTACCACTGCGTTGATGACCTGGGAGATAATCTCCTCGGAGGTCACATTCTCGGCTTCGGCCTCATAGGTGAGCCCGATTCGGTGGCGGAGTACTTCGGGACAGACGGCACGCACATCCTCGGGGATCACGTATCCGCGGCGCTTGATGAAAGCGTAAGCCTTGGCGGCGGCGCTGAGGGAGATGCTGGCACGGGGGGATCCTCCGTAGGAGATGAGGTCCTTGAGGCCCTTGAGCCCGTATTCCTCGGGGGTGCGGGTGGCATAAACGATGTCCACTATATAGCGTTCTATCTTTTCGTCCATGTAAACGTCGCGAACCACGTTGCGGGCACGGATGATGTCCTCGGGGTTGACGACGGCGTTGGGGACGGGGAACTCTCCGCTGTTATTCATGCGGATGATGAGTTTCTCTTCTTCTTTCTTGGGGTAATCCACCACGACCTTGAGCATGAAACGGTCCACCTGGGCCTCGGGCAGAGGATAGGTTCCCTCCTGCTCGATAGGGTTCTGGGTGGCCATCACCAGGAAGGGTTCGGGAAGGGCGAAGGTATTGTCCCCGATTGTGACCTGCCTTTCCTGCATGGCCTCGAGAAGGGCCGACTGCACTTTGGCAGGAGCACGGTTGATTTCGTCCGCCAGCACGAAGTTGGCGAAGACGGGACCCTTGCGCACTTCGAAACTCTCCTTCTTCTGCGAGTAGATGAGGGTTCCCACTACGTCGGCAGGGAGGAGGTCCGGGGTGAACTGGATTCTGCTGAATTTGGCATTGACCGCTTTGCTGAGGGTGCTGATAGCCAAGGTCTTGGCAAGACCGGGAACACCTTCGAGAAGGATGTGCCCGTTGGCAAGAAGGGCGATCATGAGGTTCTCAACGAGGTGCTTCTGACCTACTATGACCTTGCCCATCTCGAGAGAAAGGATATCCACGAATCCGCTTTCTTGCTGTATGCGGTCGTTGAGCTCCTTAATATTTACACTTTCCATATATTTTGATAATTTTGCAGTCTATGCGTTACACTGTTAAAATATCATACAGCGGTGCCGACTTCCGTGGCTGGCAGAAGCAACCATCCGACCCGTCGGTGCAAGAAAGCCTCGAAGCGGCACTTGCCAAACTCCTCGGCGGAGAAACTCCCGTAATAGGAGCAGGGCGTACGGACACCGGCGTAAATGCTATCGGTTACGTGGCATGTTTCGACGGCCCCGAAAGTCTTGTGGCAGACGATTTCTGCTACAAATTAAATGCCATCCTGCCCCGGTCCGTGGTAGTTTCCGAACTTGTTCCGGCAGCCCCGGATTTCCATCCGCGGTTCGATGCGGTCAAGCGCGAATATACCTACTTCATCCACCGCGGGAAGGACCCTTTCGTGGAGGCCTGGTCGTGGCAATGCGGCTATCCGTCGCTGGATTTCGATGCCATGAACAAGGCCGCGGAATATCTCATTGGAACGCATGATTTTTCGTGCTTCGAGAAGAAGGGCGGGGACAACAAGACATCCGTCTGCACGGTAAGCGAGGCGCGCTGGATTCCCTACACCCCCACCCATGCCGAAGTCATGGGAAAAGTTTTCGACTGCCCGGGCGGAAAATCCTACTGGTATTTCCGGATCAGCGCCGACAGATTCCTGCGCAATATGGTCCGCGCCATCGTAGGAACCCTGGTCGACGTAGGCCGCGGCAAACGCAGCGTGGAAGACTTCGCAGCCCTCATCCTCCCGCCCGATGAAAACGCCCCCAAAAAGACCCTCCGCCGCAGCCTTGCAGGCGAATCCGTCCCCGGTCACGCGCTATTTCTTTCATCGGTGGAATACTGATGCGTTTTGCGGCAGCAGGATATGTGGAATACCGATTATTTTCATTATATTTGCGCGATATTTTAATTTATGGGAAATATGCTCTTAACTTTACTCCAGGCCGACACGCTTGACGCCGTGCAGGCCGCTCCGGTTCCGCAGGAGATGTCTTATTCGCTTATCGATATGGCTATGAAGGGCGGATGGCTCATGCTGGTCCTCCTCATCCTCTCCGTAATCGCAATCTACATCTTCGGCAAGAAGCTCGTCCAGATTGGCCGCGCGTCCAAGGTCGACAGGAATTTCATCGACGACATCCGCGACTACATCCACGACGGCAAAACCAAATCCGCCATCACTCTCTGCAGCAAATACGATAACCCTACCGCCAGGCTGGTGGAGAAGGGTCTCGAGCGCATCGGCAGGCCGCTGAGCGACATCCAGACCGCTGTCGAGAACACCGGCAACCTCGAGGTAGCACGTCTCGAAAAGGGTCTCCCCTTCCTCGCAGCTATCGCGGGTGGTGCCCCTATGATCGGATTCCTCGGAACCGTTATGGGTATGGTAAGGGCCTTCTTCAATATGGCCAATGCCGGTAACAACATCGACATCACCCTCCTCTCCGGAGGTATCTACGAAGCAATGATCACCACCGTCGGCGGTCTGGTCGTGGGTATCCTTGCTTACTTCGGATACAACTACCTCACCTCCCGCATCTCCGACGTAGTGTTCACCATGGAGAATGCGACCATCGGCTTCATGGACGTATTGAACGACCCCGAATCTGCCGCTATCGTAAAACCTGAAGAATAATGGCAATCAAAAGAACAACCAGGGCGGACGCTTCGTTCTCGATGTCGAGCATGACCGACATCGTGTTCCTGCTGCTCATCTTCTTCCTGGTAACATCCACCCTCATCAATCCCAACGCCCTCAAGCTCCTGCTCCCCAAGAGCACCGGCCAGGTGAGCGCCAAGCCCACCGTCAGCGTAAGCATCAAGGACTGGGGAGAGGGCACCTACACCTACCACATCAACGGCAACGAACTTGCCGAGAATGGTATCGAGCAGGTTGAAGACGACCTCGTAGGGCTTCTCCAGAATGAAGAAGACCCCACCTTCAGCATCTATTCCGACGAGAGCGTTCCCATAGGCGAGATAGTCCAGGTGATGAACATCGCCAAGCGCAACCACTACAAAGTGATACTTGCAACCCAAGCGGAATAAAGAAAAATGAAAGAGTACCTCCGCGAAAGAAAAAGAACCGAAGACAGGTCCAAGGTAACCGGCATCACCCTCACGGTGCTGCTGCACGCTGCGGCCCTGTGCCTCGTATCTTTCTCGGGGCTCAAATATATCTACCCTCCTCCCGAGGAGAGCTCCTTCCTCATCGACTATACCGAGCAGGAAGAAGTGGAAATGACCCCCGTCTTCGGGCGTGAGCCCCAGGGCGAGGACGTGGACAAGGAGAAGGACGTAGAATTCGTGCAAAGGAGCCAGTCCCCCAACGAGAGCCTGGCCCAGAACCTTACCCCCGAAACCAAAGCGGATAACTTCGGGGATGTAGAAACACCCGAACCCCCCAGGGAAGAAGAACCTAAACTCGATCCCAGGGCCAGTTTCCCCGGAATGGCAAAGAAGGATACCTCCCTCACGGCGCCCCATAACGCCAAGGAGGCTTCCGCCGATTTCCGCGCCGGGCAGTCCACGGGCAATTCCGCCACGGCCAAGGCCGACGGCACTCCCAATGCCCACGTGGAAGGACGCAAGGTCAACAAGTCCACGCTCGTAAAGCCTGCATATGACATCCAGGAGAGCGGCAGGATAGTGATGAGGATATGGGTAGACAATTATGGCAACGTCAAGAAGGCCATAGTTGGAGACGGTACCACAATTTCTAACACCAAGCTTATCGCGGAAGCACGCGCAGCTGCGATGAAAGCGCATTTCGACCAGAAAATCGACGCCCCTGCCATGCAGGAAGGCACGATAACATACATTTTTAACTTACAGTAATATTTTCAAGAGCGCAGAGGGGCGACGTGAGTCGCGGCTGCGTAAAACTTCAAAAAACAATGACAGAATTCAGTAAAGATGGCCGCAAGCTCAGGCCGAGAAGGTCGGCTTCGGCACAAACAGCAAAGCCCGCGTACAGCACGTCGGACAGAGATGATCATCGTTCCTACGGTGAGCGCAAGCAGTACGGCGAACGCAAGGCTTATGGAGAACACCGTTCATACGGAGAACATCGCTCATATGGGGACCACAAACCGTATGGCGACCGCGAACACCGGCCGTATGGCGAACACAAATCCTACGGGGACCACAAACCGTACGGAGAGCGCAAGGCATATGGCGATCACAAGCCTTATGGCGAGCGTAAGCAGTATGGCGAACGCAAGCAGTATGGCGAGCGCAAACAGTATGGAGACCGTCAGCAGTTCGGCGAGCGCAAGCAGTACGGCGAGCGCAAACAGTATGGCGAGCGCAAGAACTACGGCGACCGCAAACCTTTTAACAGCAGGCAACCCCGCAACAACCCCAACAAGGCCGCGAACGAGGGCATAAACCGCATGATCGCTGCCAGCCCCAAGGCACAGTTCTCTGATTTCGATGCTATAAACACCGGAATCAAGGAGGAAATCCGCCTCAACAAATTCATCGCGAATTCGGGAGTATGCTCCCGCCGCGAGGCCGACACCATGATACAGGCCGGCGTTGTTACCGTGAACGGTGAAGTAGTCACCGAGCTCGGAACCAAGGTCAACGTGCTCAACGATGTCGTCAAGTTCAACGGAGAGACCCTCAGGGGCGAAGCCAAAGTTTATATCGTGATGAACAAGCCCCGTGGCTATGTCACCACCGCAAGCGACCCTCACGCCGACAAGACCGTAATGGACCTTCTCAAGAACTGCCCCAACAGGGTTTATCCTGTAGGCCGTCTCGACAAGGCGACTACCGGTGTGCTGATGTTCACCAACGACGGTGAGATTTCCGAACGCCTCACCCATCCTTCTTACGATAAGAAGAAGATTTACCAGGTCGTCCTCAACAAGCCCCTTTCCGACGAAGCCCGTGAGCATATCCTTTCCGGTATCGAGCTGCACGACGGAGTGATAGTGGCAGACGCCCTCGAATTCATAGATCCCGAAGACAAGCGCAAGCTCGGCATCGAGATCCACTCCGGCAAGAACCGCATCGTCCGCCGTATATTCGAGGCCGTAGGTTGCGAGGTCCGCACCCTCGACCGCGTATACTTCGCAGGCCTCACCAAGAAGGGCCTCAAGAAGGGCGAGTGGCGTTATCTTACCGAGGGAGAAGTGAACATCCTTAAAATGGGAGCGTACGTATAATGGCGCACAAATCGGGATTCGTAAACATAATCGGCAACCCCAACGTGGGTAAATCCACGCTGATGAACGCGATGGTGGGCGAGAAGCTGTGCATAGTCACGGCCAAGGCCCAGACCACCCGCCACCGCATCATGGGCATCGTGAACGGAGAAGACTTCCAGATAGTCTACTCCGATACTCCCGGCATCCTCAAGCCTGTGTACAGGCTGCAGCAGAACATGATGAACTTCGTCGACACCGCCATAGGCGACGCCGACATCATACTATACGTGACCGATACGGTGGAGAAGGCCGACAAGAACATGGAGTACGTGGAGAAACTCTCCCAGCTCCAGTGCCCTGTCATCATCGTCATCAACAAGATAGACATCAGCAGCCAGGAGAAAGTCCGGGAACTGATGGAGTGGTGGCAGGGGAAGGTCCCCGCCGCCCTGGTGATCCCTGCCTCCGCGCAGGAGAAGTTCAACGTGGAAGCCATCATGGATGCCGTCATCGAGCGCCTGCCGGAATCCCCCGCCTGGTACGACAAAGACACCTTCACCGACAGGAACCTGCGGTTCTTCGCATCGGAGATAATCCGCGAGAAGATCCTGCTCAACTACAAGGACGAGATTCCTTATAGCTGCCAGGTGGAGATAGAGTCTTTCAAGGAGGGAGAGGACCGGTACGACATCGGGGCCATTATCTATGTGATGCGCGATTCCCAGAAAGGTATCCTGATAGGAAAGGGCGGATCCGCCCTCAAGCGGACCGGCACCGCCGCCAGGATAGAGATGGAAGACTTCTTCCAGAAAAAGGTATTCTTGCAGATCCTGGTGAAGGTGGATCCCGACTGGAGGGAGAGTCGCCGGGAGTTGCGGAAGTTTGGTTATGAAGACTAAAGACTATGAGTGAAGACTACGAAGATATGGAGATTGCCGATCAGGTCGGCGATGACGTTGAACTGAACAGCGATGACGTCGAGCTGAACGGAGAGGGACAGGCCAGCGGCAAGTTCAACCGTCTGCTCGACAGCGACAGCCGCAAGTACAAACTGTCCGGAATGTTCAAGGACTGGTTCCTGGATTACTCTTCATACGTAATCCTGGAGCGTGCCGTGCCTCATATCGTGGACGGTCTGAAACCCGTTCAGAGGCGCGTGCTCCACGCCATGTTCAAGATGGACGACGGCAACTACACCAAGGTGGCCAACATCGTGGGCCAGGCGATGCAGTACCATCCCCACGGCGACGCCTCCATACTCGGTGCCTTGGTACAGCTCGGCCAGAAGAACCTTACCGTCGACTGCCAGGGTAACTGGGGTAACATCCTCACAGGCGACTCGAACGCCGCCCCCCGATACATCGAGGCCAGGCTTTCGAAGTTCGCGAAGGAAGTAGTCTTCGACCCGGAGATTACAAACTGGATGAACTCCTACGACGGGCGCAACCAGGAGCCTACCGAGCTCCCGGTGCGTTTCCCTCTGCTGCTCGCGCAGGGGACCGAGGGCATCGCCGTAGGTATGGCATCCAAGATTCTCCCCCACAACTTCAACGAGCTGCTGGATGCGTCGGTAAAGATTCTCCAGGGCAAGCCCTACGAGATTTATCCGGACTTCCCTACCGGAGGCTCCGCCGACTGCAGCAAATACAACCAGGGCAAGCGCGGCGGCGCCGTCAAGGTGCGCGCCCGCATCGACAAGCTCGACAAGAACACCATAGCCATTACCGAGATTCCCTACGGGAAAACCACCCATATCCTCATAGATTCCATACTCAAGGCCAAGGATAAGGGGAAGATAAAGATCAAGAAGATAGAAGATATGACCACCGACAAGGTGAACATCATCATCCATCTTCCCAACGATGTCTCCCCCGACAAGACCATCGATGCCCTCTACGCTTTCACCGACTGCGAGGCCAACATTGCCCCGAATGCCTGCGTGATCGTGGAGAACAAGCCTCAGTTCCTTACGGTCAACGACATCCTCGAGTACGATACCTTCCACACCCGCGACCTGCTGGAACAGCAGCTCCGCATACGCCTTGCCAAGCTCGAAGATGACTGGCACTACTCCTCTCTGGAGCGCATCTTCTTCGAAAACCGCATCTACAAGATCCTCGAACAGGACCAGAAGACCTGGGAGGACCAGCTGAAGGATATCTTCGAGAAGATGAAGGAGTACCAGGGAATGCTGCGCCGCGAAATCGTGATGGAGGATATCCACCGCCTGGTGGACAAGCCCGTCCGCAAGATTTCCAAATTCGACGTCAAGGCGATGGACGAGAAGATCGCATCTCTCGAAGAGCAGATGAAGGCCGTGCAGGCGGATATCGACAACATCACCGAGTACACCATCGAGTGGTTCAAGGAGATCAAGCGCAAATACGGCAAGGACTTCCCCCGCCTCACCGAACTTACCGGATTCGAGACCATCGCCGCCACCAAGGTCATCAACAACAACGCCAAGCTTTCCGCCAACCTTGCAGAGGGCTTCGTGGGCATAGGCCTCAAGCGTGACGACAATGCTACATACATCTGCGACTGCTCCGACCTTTCCGAGATAATCGTCATAGGCAAGGACGGCAAGTACCGCATCACCAAGGTGGAAGACAAGGCCTTCTTCGGGAAAGACCTGCTTTACGTGGGTGTGTTCAACCGCGGAGATGCCCGTACCATCTACAATGTCATCTACCGCGAGGGCAAGACTTCGGTCTATTATGCCAAGCGTTTCGCCATCACTTCGATCACCCGCGACAAGGAGTACGACATAACCACCGGTGCCGCAGGTTCCCAGATCATGTGGTTCAGCGCCAACCATAACGGCGAGGCCGAGGCCGTGCGTATCGCTTTGCGCCCCAAACCGAAACTCAAGAAGACAAGCCTGGAGTACGACTTTGCCCAGCTTGCCATCAAGAGCAAGACGGCCAGGGGCAATCTGGTCACCAAGAATTCCATCGCCCGCATCACCCTCAAGAGCAAGGGCGTTTCCACCATCGCCGGCAAGGATATCTGGTATGATGCCGATATCCAGAAGCTGAACGAGGATGGGCGCGGCCTGTATCTCGGCCAGTTCGAGGGCGAGGACAAGGTGCTGGCGGTATTCAAGAACGGTACTTTCTACACCACTTCCTTCGACCTGGTGAACAAGTATCAGGGCGACGTGCTGTCCATCAGCAAGTTCGACCCGGATCTCACGTACACCGCCCTCTATTACGACGGTGCTGCCAAGACTTTCTATGTCAAGCGTTTCTCCTTCGTGGAGAGCGACAATTCCCCGCTGTCGTTCATTTCGGATTCTCCCAAGTCTTACCTTGTGGATCTGAGTTGCGACAAGCATCCTCAGTACAGGTGCATCTTCGGTGGGAAGTCTGCCCATAAGGAGCCGGAGTTGATCGATGCCGAGGAGTGGATAGGCAAGAAGGGTTACTCCGCGAAGGGCAAGAAGTGCCATGACCGCGAGACCGTGAAGAAGGTCGAGTTCGCCGAGCCGTTGGTGAAGGAGGAGATCGAGGAGAACGAGGAGAACGAGCCGGTGGAGCTTGTGTTGCCTGATGAGGAGGATTTGAGCCTTCCTGTGGGAGAGATTGTGCTTCCGGCTTCGGATGAGGAGGTTCCTGATTTGATTATAGAAGAGCCCACGTTGTTCTGATGATCTGGGTTCTGACTGGTTTTATGGGTTGCGGCAAAACGTCCATCGGGCGTCTTGCTGCTTCTCTTTATGCCGGTATCAAGTTTATCGATCTGGATGAAGAGATCGAAAAGCGCGAGGGGCGCAGCATTCCTGATATTTTTTCGGCGGACGGCGAAAGTGTTTTCCGTAGTATCGAACGGCGTACGCTAGCAGAACTGCTGCTTGCAGCTGGGCATTCCCCCTTCGGGAGTTCGCTTCGCTCACCCCACCCTCCCTTCGGGACGGTCCCCCCGCTATCGAACCGCGGGTGTTACGTCCCTCAGGGGGAACGCCAGCTGCAAAGCAGCGTGCTGATATCGTTGGGGGGAGGGACGCTGACGGATGAGGAGAGCCGAAAGCTGGTGCGCGAAAACTGCAAATGCATCTACCTGCGCGCCTCCATCCGGACCCTGGTCGACAACCTTAAGGAAGCCGGGGCCGAAGGCCGTCCCCTGCTGAAACTTGCCCCGGGCGAAAGCCTCGAGGGCCGCATCTGCTCGCTGATGGCCCAGCGCAGCGCCATCTACGAAAAAACCGCCGATATCATCCTGGATATCGACGGCCTCGATTACAGCGACGTAGCTGATAAGATTTTCTCTTTGGAAGAGCAGACTATCGGAAGATAGTGTGCTTTGAAGTCGTTCCACCTGTAGAAAGCCCCGTGCACGGCATCGATGGGGAGAGATGCCTCCCTTTCGTTTGCAAGGACCTGCAACAGGATGTCACCTCCGTCATTGCGGAAGAAGACCAGCTGTAGAGAGGCTCCCATGGGAATGTCATAGCTGGGGAATATCTCTATTGCCTCGTCGAAGGACGATGCCGCGCGCCCCCAACCATTCACGTCCAGTATGGCGAACAAAGGAGCGATGCCGGAATCGTGGCCGAAACGGAGCCTGAGCTGGGTGTCGCCGGATGCAATGTCGGCTTCGGCAGATTCGATGATCTGGCCAAGGGTGAATGCGGAGTAATCCAGCTTGAGGGATCCGGACCCCGGATAATTGGCCGTATCCAGGAAATAACGGGCAGAGATGCCCTTCCATATGGCTTCCATCTCCGAGGCGGACAGAAGGTCGTCGAAACAACCGTTATCGAAGTCCAGGCAATAAGTGCATACCACAACTGCGTGGAGAGCCTCGACGAACTTGGAGGGCGTGGTTCCGAGCGCTTCTTCCAGCACGTCGGCGTCGGTAAAGAACTTGAGGGTTATCTCTTTCCACGGAACGGTCTTGTCGAAGTACTCCCCTACAGCTGTTTCTGCTGCCTTGCCATGGCGCATCGCGTTCTTGACCAGATAGGGATTAGACTTGAGGCTGGGCTGCAGCCAGGATGCGTATTTGGACGAGGCATCGGCATCGATCTCGATATCGGAATCCAAACTCTGTAGGCTGGAGAGGAAAGACCACATGCTCATTATCACCCTTGGAGATTCGGTAGATACGGCCTCTACGCGTGTGGGACCATCGAACAGCTCGGGGAAACGCTGGTACACATGGGCCGCAATGAGGCGGTGCTGATCCTTCCCTATGCCGGTAAGGTTGCCCTTGCTGGGGTTCACCTTCCGGAAATAGCTTTCATAGCGCTCGTAGAAAGCCTTACCGACATCGGTGAGAAGGCCCTTATCGGAAGCCTTGGCAAAAATGTCGTGCAAGGTTTCGTACTCGCTGGTGCAATAGCGGGCACCGTGACGTCCGAAATGGCTGATGTAAAAAGGCTTGTAACCGGCAGGAGCCGGAGTGAGCGGAGTCACGGCCTTGTAATCATACACATAGAAAGAGGCAGCTTGGGGCCCCTGCGCAAAGCAGAGCCCCCAAGAGCACAAAAAACATAATACTACTAACTTCTTAATCACTTGTGATATATACTGCGTTTCCGGTAGATCTTAGCTCGGTACCATCCCAGTTCCAGCGATTCTCGCATACGTGGTTCACTATATGGCGGGCGTTGCCCTGGCCGTAAACCCACATGGCAGTTCCGCCGCCACCGTCGAAATTCATGGCCTTATAGCAGCCCAGGCCTCTCATAAGTTTGGCAAGAAGCTGGGTGGACATGCCTATGGCTGTCTGCTCTACGGGCCAGTCTTTCTTGGACCAACGGCCATCCACGGTAACTTGCACCACCGTTTTTCCATCCTTGGAAAGGCCGATTGCAGTACGGGGATGGGTGGTGGAAAGCCAATTGTCCGTGTCGGCGGCCTTCCACTCCTGAGGATTTTCCTGGATTACACCGTTCCATACTAGCATGGGGCCGGCGCAGCCGACGTTCTTGTTAGGGAGGCGTTTCGCCGCATAGTTGTCGGCCACCTTCACGATGTCTACCGCATCGCCATCATCTATGGTAAGGGCGCTGTTGGCAATCCAAGGGCTCGTATCCGTAGGGGAATGCTTTACCTCGCCGTCCACACGTACGAACTGGCAGCAGGCCATAGGACCGTTGGTCCCGGCAACTGCACCGAGATACTCGCATTTCTCGTCCAGATATAGTTTTCCGCTGTCCGAGGTGTAGTTGAAGTAGATACCCAGATGGTTCTTGCCGTTCAACTCCGTGCGGACGATGTTGATGTTGCGGTACTGGCCTTCCCATTTACCATGGAATGTCGTCCATTCCACTCCGGGACGTATGGTTACCGTCTTGGCTCCGGCCAGGGTGATGGTGGGTTTGTCGTCCCAAGGTTCTTCCTTCTCGACGAACTCGAGGACTACCGAATTGGATTCTTTGCCCTTGGTGGAGACACGGATCTTGATCTGGGTCTGGATGAGCTCGGGAGCCGTGAATACGATATGCTCTTCGGAGGATTCGTCCACCCTCAGAGCTACGGCGTCCAGGCCGATGCCGTAAAGTACCTTGTTGTCCGATGCCACGGGGCTGAAATTCTTTCCGTGAAGCGTTACGCTCTCGCCTGCGACGGCCTTGCCGTCATGGTCTGTGGAAATACTCTCGATTATAGGCTCGGGCTGATTATCCGTGCTTCCGCCACCCTCGCCGACACATGCGGCAAGGGTGATGAAAGGAAGCAAGATAAAAGTATACAGTTTTTTCGTCATATTCTTTTATTTCAACGAAGGGAGAGCTCCGGAGAGATCCCAGATATCCTTGCTCCAGCCAAGTTTATCAGCCTGGGAGCTGACGGTGCCTTCGGTGCCATAGTAGTTGCCGGCCTCGGGTACGCTTTCGGCGTAGCTGAAGAGACGTTCGGAAACGTTCCAGGCAACGAAACCGGTGCAAGTGATGACGGTAGCCGGGTCGCCCTGTCCACCATCGTTAAGACCAAGAACTATGCCGCAACGATCGGCAACCATGATGCCACTGATGTCGCAGGTGGAATAGCAATTGGTAATCTTGAGTTCCTTGGCAGCTTTGGCTTTTTCGTACAAGCTGCCCACGAATCCGCTGCTGTACCTGCGTGCGAGGATGGTTCCTGTTGCATAGCAGTTGCTGATGGTAACGCTGGCGCCCAGGGACGAAAGGGTACCTACGAGGCCACCCGCATGCGCCCAGTTGCCGGATTCTCCATGAGGGATGGTAACATTACCGGTAGCATAGCTCTTGCTTATGTTCACTACGGAAGCTTCGCCTCCGATGACACCTACGAGACCGCCTGCCATATGGCCCGCACCCTCGACGTTGCCGGTAGCATAGCATTTCTCGATATTGGCGTTGCCCTCGAGCTGACCGATGAGGCCGCCGGCACGGGAATAGTTGCCCTGGAGGTGCGTTACGTTAACGCCGGCATGGCTGTTCTTGACATCGATTCCGGCTGCGTAACCGACAAGGCCGCCCGAATAGTAGGAGCCTGCGGTGATAGTGCCGGAGGCGCTGCAGTTGATGATGGAGCCGGATTCCACACGGCCGGCAATGCCACCTACCTGCTGTTCGCCGACGATGGCGCATTCCACCTCGACATTCTCGACGGTTCCAGCCTTGAGCCAACCTACGAGACCGCCGGTACGCTTGTAGTCGTTATTCAGTTTGGAGTTCACTACCTTGACATTCTTGATGACGAGGTTGTCGGCACTGGCGGAGGTTCCGGCGGTGCCGGCAAGGATACCACCGGCATTGCCTATGGTGCAGGTGATGTCGGCGTTCTCGATGGTAAGATTCTGCACGCTGCCAGTCAGGACTCCGAAAATGGCGCCTCCGGCGGTGAAGTTGCTGATCTTATGGTTGTTGCCATCGAATACCACCATCCTCTTTTCGGCGATATCGACTGCATCGTCATCGGCAGCGTAGTTGATAGGACGCCAAGGCTCTTCATCGGTGAAGGTGACGTTGGCAAAGTCGACATCTTCCGTCATCTTGAAGTAAACGCTGGCATCATCCTTCAGGAGCTTGTCGATGAGCATGAAGGTATCGATTGAATTGATGAGATAAGGCTTGTCCTGAGTGCCGGCACCCTCGGCAGCAGCTGCGCCCATCTGGAAGAGGATATAGGCAGCTTTTTCATCGGGAGCCGTGAAGTTGGTTCCGCCCTGTACGCCGTCGATGACGACAGGAAGGAGGTACACCTGGTCCAGTACGCAACCCTCACCCTTGAGACGGAGTTCGCAAGTAGTTGACTTTGCTCCGTAGCGGGGAAGCATGACAGTGGTGGAAGTGAAAGAATAGGCCTCCGCAGGAAGCATCTGGTAGGAAGTTCCGTTGGCGGCGTTATATGATGCCACCAGACCGGGGTTGGCACCCAGGGTGATGGTATAAGCTTCGGCTGATTTAGGATCGGCGACGACGGTCAGCTCCAGGGTCTTGGTCTGGCTCTTGGGGACTACGATGACGCCTTCCACGTCTTTTACTGCAATGCCCAGCTGGGCAGGATCAGCATTTTTCTTGCCATTGTCGTCCTTGTTGCAGGAAACGGCAAAGAGGCAGGAGAAGAGAACAGAAACTAAAATAGCAATTCTTTTCATTTGTTTTGTTATTAATTATTGTTTGAAAATCTGGTTCTAGAAAGAAAGGCCATCATTCCAGCCGGGGTTCTGGGTCAGGGCACCACCGGTAAGCGAACGCTCCTCGACGGGGATGGGATAATAGTAATCCCTGGCATCGTTCCAGGTCCAGCCCGGACGGGCGTCCCTGTGGAAGTCTACGCAGCCGGAATCGCCTTCCGACAAGAAGATTTCCTTGCCGAGCTTGAAGGTGCTGGGGGCGCTTCCTGCAGGAGCCTTGTCGCTTGTGAATATGGTTATGTCGTTGTTTCCGTCATTGTCCAGGTCATAAGAACCTTCGCCGGGGAAGTAGATACCCAGCAGACGGGCGTCGAACACGTGGCCCTCGGCCCAGCGGATTATGTCGTAGTAGCGGAATCCTTCACCGATGAGCTCCACGGCCCTCTCGCGGCGTATTTCAAGGATGACACCCTTGTTTGCATCGGCCATGAGGACTGGATTGGTGAAACCGCCCCAGGCAGTGTCGGTAAGGAAAGGATCGGGATTGCCGTTGGCGGCAGCCATATCGAGACCGGGCATTCCGACACGGTCCCTGAGAGGCTTGATGGAACGGTCGAGGTCTGCCTGTGTCAGGGTTCCGAGTTCAGCCTTTGCTTCGGCGAAGTTCAGATACACCTCTGCGGCGCGGAAAAGGATGAGGTCGCAGTAGGACTGCTTGCCGGTATCGTCTTCCGGTCCCATGAAATACTTGATGGGAGCGTATCCGGTTATGGAGTGATTCAGGTTGGGTGCAATCCTGGTATCGGTGCCGAGACGGCAGTAGCCGGGAGTACGTATGCTCTGGGCAAGACGGGGATCCCTGCCGCTGGTTTCCTCGACGAAAGTCATCGTCTGCCATCCGGCCTTGTCGGTGAAGCGGGAGCCGTCGGCGCAGAGGTAGCTTGCTATCATCTTGCGGGTAAAGCCCCTGCGTCCCAGGGTCGCGCTGGTATAATCGGCATTGGCGCTATGGGTCACGCCGTAATCGAGGTTGTAGTCCCTTGCAAGGATTACTTCCCTGTTGGTTCCTTCCGAGATATTGTACTTGGTAAAGAGTCCGATATAGTTGGTTTCGGCACTTTCCCTGTTGTAGATCGAGTATCCGCTGGAAGAGATGAACCTGTCGGCGGCATCGGCAGCCTGCTCGAGATAGTAGGTGTA
This sequence comes from Bacteroidales bacterium, assembly GCA_017552105.1. GTDB lineage: Bacteria > Bacteroidota > Bacteroidia > Bacteroidales > UBA932 > Cryptobacteroides. The sequence continues at coordinate 23,981 of JAFZJI010000113.1, forward strand.
AGGCTGGGCATCGGCAGGGAGGGTCTGCAGGGTGACATCCCCGGCATGATACTTCCTGAACGTTCCCTCATAGAGGCAGAATCGGGACTTGAAAGCCAGGGCGGTCCACTTGGTCACGCGGTAATCCGAATGGTCGGAAGGGAGCTTGGCAATGGCGAAGTCGATATCCTCGATCATCTTCTGCATCACGAAATCGCGGCTGTCGCGGGGCCTTTTGAGCTCGGGATCGTCGGAGCCGAGGGTATGGTCGTACCACGGCACGTCACCGAACTGCTTAACTTTCTCGAAGTAGAAATAAGCGCGGAAGAAGCGCACCAGGGCTGTGTACTGGGTACGGACGTTCTCGTCCTTGCAGTTCTCGGAGTACTCCAGGAAGGTGTTGATCCTGCGCAGGGCAGACCACGACCAACTGCTGACACCGGAGTTGATGGTGCGGGCGCCACGGAGTTCCTCGTCGAGGTCACGGCCCACCCATTCATCGTTCTGGGCACCGAAGAAACCGGAAGGGAACAAGGTGTAGAGCGCATTGGTATATGAGCGCATCTCCGTCTCGTTGGAAAGGAAAGTCTCGGGAGACAGTTTATCCTTAGGGAACCTGTCGAGATTGTCGCAGGAGACGGTCAAAAGCGAAGCACCTATAAAAACAGCTATATATTTGATACTTGTTTTCATGTCGATACTCATTAGAAGTTGATATCAATGCCGAACATAAAGGTCTTCTGCCAAGGATAGACAGGATACTTGTTCTTGGTCTTGGCGGCAGCTTCGGGGTCCATGTAGTCGCAGTGGAAGCCGGGGGCCAGATAGCTGAGGTTCTCGCCGGAGAAGTAGAAGCGGACGGATTCCATCTCTATCTTCCGGGTAAGATTCTTGGGAAGAGTGTAACCTATGGTGAGGTTCTTCAGACGGCAGTAGCCCAGATTCTGGAGATATCTGTCATTGACGGTAGTAAGTTCGCGGCCTGAGCCCACACCGGCCACGTAGGCACGGGGACGGGGGAAATACGCGTTAGGGTTATCCTCCGACCAGCACCTGTCAAGGAAATCCTTCTGGAGCCAGGAGGAGAAAGGACGTGCATAGGGGCCCCAGAAATACCTGGAATCCACGCTGGGATACCACTGCTGGCGGCCTACGCCCTGGAAGAACACGGAGAAATCGAGTCCTGCCCAGTTGAAGGTAAGGGTGAGTCCGTACTGATAGCGAGGCTGGCTGTTACCGATGATACGGCGGTCGCCGGGATTGTCGACGGTATTCGAACCGGAACCAATGATGCCGTCTCCGTCAAGGTCGACATATTTGAGGTCTCCGGCACGGAGTCCTACGTCTCCACCGGTAGAACCATAGATGATGGAGCAGACGGGGCTCTGGTCCACCGGATAGGATGCAGCTTCGGCATCGGAGGCGAAGAAACCGTCGGTGGTATAACCCCAGATCTCGCCGTAACGCATACCTACGTAATAGGTGGAGAGGTTCTTGGTAGGATTGTCGAACTTGGTGATATAACCGATATAATCATTGAAAGTACCGGTTATGCTGTAGTCGAAGGGCTTGCCCAGGAGGTTGAAAGAGTTCCTGTAGTTGACCGAGAGCTCATAACCCATGGTACGCAGGTCGGCGTTGTTGGTCTTGGGAGCTCCCGCACCATAGGTGGAAGGAAGCGCATCGCCATTGGTGAGCATGTCCTTGGTATCCCTGATGTAAGCCTCGCCGGTGAAGGTGATCTTATTGTCGAGGAAAGCCATGTCCAAACCAATGTTCTTCTGCTGCACCGTCTCCCAGGTAAGGTCGGAAGCAACCGGATCGCTGAAAGTGGCGACAGGAGATTTGTCCCCGCCGAAGAGATAGCTCTGAGTCGAGAGGGAAACCGTACGGATGTAATCGTAATAACCCACCTGCTGGTTGCCCAGGCTACCGTAGGAAGCCCTCAGTTTGAGGTCGTTCCACCAGCCTTTGAGGGGAGCGAAGAAGTCCTCTTCCGAAATCCTCCATCCCAGGGATCCGGAAGGGAAGATGCCGTAACGATGGTGCATGGGGAAGCGGGACGAACCATCGTAACGACCGCTGAGTTCCAGCAGATACTTGCCCTTGTAGTCGTAGTTGATACGCCCGAAATAACCTTTCAGCGCGTAGTCGCTCTGACCACCCTTGGTCTCCATCCTCTTTTCGCCGGAAGCGTCTCCGACAAGGTTCTGGTCGTTCAGACGCTCGGAGTAGAGGTCGTAGCCAGTGGCGTAGAGTTTTTTATGGTAATAGGTTTCGTATTGGAAACCGCCCATCACCTTGAGGTTGTGGTTCTCGGCGAAGGTGTCGGTATAGGTTGCAAAAACGTTGACCGAGTGCAGGTCGATGGCCTGACTCTGCTCGTTGAGCTTGTCCTCGTTGTCGCCGGTCTTGATTACCTCGGTCTTCATCGGAGTCACGGATCCGAATACTCCGTTGACGCTACGGTTGAGCTGGGAGTACGTATTGTAGGAATAACTGTAATTTCCCTTGATCTCCAGCTGCTTGACCGGTTTCAAGGTAATCTCGGCAGTATTGGTGAAGTTGTTCGTCCTGTTCTTGTTGACGAAGTTTTCGTTGGCGAGATTGCCGAGTATGGTCTGTCCGCCGCCACCGGAATCGGTCTTGTAAACATAGGTTCCGTCGGGATTCTGAGGCACCATATACGAGAAGAAACCGGCCGTACACTTATAGAAAGTGTCGTCCATGTCTGCAATGCCGGGATACGAATAGGTAGTGGAATAGAACGAAGTATTGTTGCTGACTTCCATCCACTTGGAGACGTCGAAAGTAAGACGGGCGCGGAGATTGTACTTCTTGTAATCGTCCGGGTTCATGCGGAAGATACCCTGCTCCCTGTCGTAGTTTGCCGAAAGGAAATACTTGACACCCTTGCTGCCACCGCGGAACGAAAGGTCATGGTTCTGGATGGGCTTGCGGTCGTTGAAGAAAACATGCCACCAGTCGGTGTTGGCATAGTACTTATAGGTGGGCGTACCCTTGCTCTGGTCGATCATCACCCAAGGCCTGGAGGGATCCTCCACGACATCGTTGCGGCGGGCCCAGAGTTCGGCCATGTCATCGTCGTTATAGGTAATCTGCTGCTGGCCGTTGAAAGCCTTCATGAAGAGGTTGGGGACAAACACGGAATAATAACCTCTTGTTTCCCAGTCGGTCGAAGTGGTCGGGGACGAAAAACCCAGGCGTCCGCTGTAACGCACATGCGCACGGCCTTCGCTGTCGGAGCCGGACTTGGTGGTAACGAGGACCACGCCGAACGCAGCCTTTGCACCGTAAACGGCCGACGAGGAAGCATCCTTGAGTATGGAGATGCTCTCGACATCGTTGGGGTTGACCCTTTCCAGCGAACCTACCACGCCATCCACGAGCACCAGCGGGGAACCGGAGTTGATGGAGTTCCATCCGCGGATGTTGAGGGATACGTCTGCATCGGGACGGCCGGATGCGGATGTGACCGTCATACCGGGCACGGTACCCTGGAGGATGCTTCCCAGATTGGATGCGCTACGGTCCTGAATGGACTTGGAGGAGACGACGGAGACGGCGCCGGTAAGGTTTTCCTTCTTCTGGACACCGTAGCCTACCACCACCGCATCCTCGATGAAGAGCTGGTCTTCCTCGAGGGTGATGCTGATGAAGCTCCTGCGCCCCACGGCTATCTCACGGTTCTTATATCCTATGGAAGAGATTTCCAGGATGGCGTCGCCGGCGGCATCGATGGTAAAACTACCGTCTGTGCCTGTGGTAGTTCCGAGGGAACTTCCCTTGATCATGACACCGGCACCCAACACAGGTTCGCCATTGGCATCGACCACGACACCCTTCAAAGGGCCCTCCTGCTTGACCGACTTGACGCTGACGATGATGTGCGAGCCGCTTATCACGCAGGAATAGCCAGCCTTGCCAAGAATCTTATCTGCCACGTCCTTGATGCTGATAGTGCCGGAAGGCATCTGCACCGACTTGGCAAGATCCACCTTGGAGGCATCGTAATCCACGGACATTCCTGTCTGGGACTCGATCTCTTTGAATAACTGGGCTATCGAAATTTTACCGCCGGCCATTTTAATCTGCTGGTTCTGTGCAAATGCGCCTGCGCATAGCAGAAAGCAGAAAAACATTGCCAAAAAGGTTTTTTTCATATGGTTATTATGTGTTTTATTACACTATAATGTAAACTTGAATTGATATCACACACAAAAAAAATTGCACTTCCGGAAAGGAAATGTATCCACTTGCCGATATGGACTACAGAGGGGTGTCTAGGAGTCAGAAATTCCAGTAAACCCTGTCATCCTCTATCTTGTAACGGGACCCGGGAAGCAGGAGCGAAAGCACGTTCAGAACGTCTTCCAGGGATTCGCCCGGCTGGAAACGCACATTGAGGGAATTATGCCTCATATTCTCGGCATTGTAGCCTATCGACACGCCGAAACGCCTTTCCAGAGCGGTCGCGATTTCGGGGAAAGTGGCGTTTATGAACGAAAGATATCCTTCTTCCCACCCGAGAACCTTGGACGCATCGACCCGGGCAAGGGAGATGCTGTTGTCGCCGGGGACATAGACCAGCTGCATACCGGGCTCGAGGAAATACGACCTGTCGCCGGCACCGGGCACATCCACCTTGACCCTGCCCTCCTTGAGGGTGGTGCGTACCGTGCGCTCGCCTAGATAGGACTGCACGCAGAAAGTGGTTCCCAACGCACGCACGTCCATATGCGTGGTCTTTACTATGAAGGGTTTGTCGGGATCCTTGGCAACGGAGAAGTTGGCCTGGCCCGAGAGATATACTATGCGGCTCTTGCCGTCGAAACTATCGGGATAGACCAGCGTGGACCCGCTGTTCAGGGCCACCTTGGAGCCGTCCGGGAGCACGGTCGAAGCCGTCTTTCCGTATTCGGCGACCAGGCTGGCGGTACCCTCCAGAGGAGAGACCTGGAATTTGTCGCGCGTCAGGGAGAAAGTCCCCAGGGCGACCAAGGCGAGGACGGCAGCCGCAGCGAAGGCATAAGCCACGCTCCTCAAAGAACGCCTCCTGCTTTCGACGGCATCTATCCTCCTGCCAAGACGCGCGAGTTCCCGGAAAGTTTCGGGACCGGCCGTCCCTTTGCTTTCCGCCCACAGTTCTTCAAGAGCCTTATTATTTCTTAGATCAATATCCATTGTTCATCTATTTGTAAGCATCCAAGAGGATTACACACAAAAAAGCTATCATCTTGACCACCTTCCTCAACGCGGCAAGGACATTGGTGATGTGGTTTTCCACCGTCCGCTTGTCAATTCCCAACTCCTTGGCTATACGCTCGTTGGAATATCCCTGGAATCGGCTCATTATGAAAACCGTACGCCTCTTGCCGGGAAGTCCCTTCAGGGTTTCCCATATCGTCCTTTCTGTTTCCGAAGCAAAGATGGCCCCTTCCCCGGAAGGAGTCACGGCAGCGCCACCGGCCTCCATCTCGCCCTTGTAGCGGGACTTCACGGCCGCCTTGTCGAAATGATTGTAGGCTTTGAACCTGGCCATCTGAAACAGATATGCGGAGAAAGACCCGACCTCCGAGAACTTCCGCCGCGATGTCCAGATGTCGAAGAAGACATCCTGCGCATAGTCATATGCAGTATCGGCGTCGCCGATCAGACGGGTGAAGAAATCCACGAGCTTGGGATGCCATTCCAGGAACAGCCATTCGAAAGCCCGCCTGTTCCCTTTGGAGAGTTCCTCCAGACAAAACCTCTCGTCCTCCTTCGTCATATGATATCCTCCCCCTGACGCATATCACGGATGCGGAGCTGGGTGAAGGTATTGCCGGCGAAATAGTTCTCCACGATGGCGTAGCAGACATCTACCGGATTACCTTCTTTGACATAGTCGAAGTAGTCGGAGAGATTGAAAGCAATGGCGGGTACCTTATGATAGGGCTGGTCCTCCTGGATGAGGTCCAGTTTCATATGGGCACCGCCGGCGCCAACCTTGCGTCCATCCCCCGCATCATACACGTTGCGGGTCATGAAGATGGGATTGTGGTTGCCCGGGCCGAAAGGTTGGAATTGCTTGAGTATGCGGAAAAACTTGGGAGTGATCTGCGAGAAGTTCAGCTCCGAATCGATCTCCACCACGGGCGTGAGCATATCGGCGGTGATGTGTTCGCCGACGAACTTGTCCATACGGGCGGCGAATTCGGGAAGCTTGTCCTCAGTGAGGGTGAGGCCGGCGGCATAGGTGTGGCCGCCGAAGTTCTCCATCAGGTCGGCACAGCTCTCTATGGCCGCGTAGAGGTCGAACTTGCCGGCGCTACGGGCGGATCCAGTCACGAATCCGTTGCTGCTGGTAAGCACCACCGTAGGTTTGTAGTAGGCCTCGACGAGACGCGAGGCGACTATTCCCACGACTCCCTTGTTCCAGTTGGGATTATAGACTATCGTCACATTCTCGCGGGCCAGGCACTTGCCGCTCTCCACCATTTCGAGG
>JAFZJI010000114.1 GCA_017552105.1 Bacteroidales bacterium
AAGAATATGATAAGGCTGCTGCCTCCCCTCTGCCTGAGCAAGAAAGAAGCAGCCACGTTCATCAGTGCCCTGAAGGAGGTTTTGGCATGAAAGATCTGATTGTCAGCAAGATAGGCGGAAACATCGCGGAATCCCCCGAAAAGCTGGAAGCGTTCTGCAAGCAGTTCGCCGCATCCTCCTCCCCCAAGATACTGGTCCACGGAGGCGGCGTGCTCGCCAGCGAAATCCAGAAGAAGTTCGGTATGGTCCCCAATATGGTGGACGGGCGCCGCGTCACCGACGCAGAGACCCTCAGGATTACGGTGATGGCCTATGCCGGATGGTGCAACAAGAACATCGTGGCCACCCTGCGCAAGTACGGCTGCAACGCCATTGGCCTTGCGGGCTGCGACGCATCCATAATCAAGGCCGGCAAAAGGGCTCCCCTGAACGGTATAGACTACGGATTCGTGGGGGATGTCACTCCCGGCTGCGTGAATACCGAAGTGCTGGAAACCCTTCTCTCGGCAGGTCTGGTGCCCGTGCTCTGCTCCATAGTGCACGACGGCAATGGGCAGCTGCTCAACACCAATGCCGACACCGTGGCATCCAGCGTCGCTGCTGCGATGGGAGCGGGGCTGGACTGCGTCTTCGAGCACGCCGGCGTATTGCTCGACCAGAACGACCCTGAAAGCCTTGTGAACGAGCTCAGCTACTCCGAATTCAAGGCCCTGCAGGCCGCCGGCACCATCTCCGGAGGCATGATTCCCAAACTGGAGAATGGCTTCAAGGCCCTGGAACTGGGTGCATCTTCCGTAAATATTGGAAAAACTATTCTGAAGATATGAACTGTGACTTTTATGTAGATCTGCTCCGCAAGATGGTGGCCATCCCCTCCCAGTCCGGGAACGAGGCCGAGGTTGCCACGCTGATAGGCGACGCCCTGCACTGCCTGGGCATAAGTTTCGCCCGTCTGCGCAACAACATAGTGGCCGTGAATCTCGCTTTCGACAAGAGCAAGCCCACCCTTGCGCTGGACGCGCACATAGATACCGTGGCCCCCAACAACGGCTACACCCGCAATCCCTATGACTCCGGCACAGACCCGGATGTCATCTACGGCCTGGGTTCCAACGACGACGGCGGCTCCGTGGTAAGTATGATAGCGGCATTCAAGCACTTCTACGACAAGACCATGCCCATAAACATAATGCTGGTGCTGACAGCAGAAGAAGAGACCTCAGGCCCCGACGGAGCCGACTGGCTCTACTCTCCTTCAGGCCCCTTTGCAAAAGGCGGCGACTTCGTGATGCCCAGTTGGGTGATAGTGGGAGAGCCCACCAAGATGTGCGCCGCAACCAGCGAAAGGGGCCTTCTGGTGCTGGACGGCCTGGCCCAGGGAGTCAGCGCCCATGCAGCCCGCGGAGGCGGCGACAACGCCCTCTACAAGGCCATCGAAGACATCTCCGCCCTGCGCGCCCACAAGTTCGGACGCATCTCCGCCAAGATGGGAGAAGTTCATCTGAACGTTACCCAGATAGAGGCCGGCACCGCCCATAACGTCATCCCCGACCGCTGCTCTTTCGTGGTGGACATACGCCCTACCGAGCAGTATAGCTGCGAGGAGATAGTGGACGAACTGCAGGCCATCTGCAAAAGCAAGCTGACTCCCAGGAACCTTTCCCACCGCTCTTCCGCCACCAAGGAAGGATCTCCGCTGATGAAGACCGCCCAGGAACTCGGGATCAGCACTTTCACATCCCCCACCACCTCCAATTGGATGGTCATCGGCTGCGATGCCGTGAAGATGGGCCCCGGGGATTCCGAACGCTCCCACAGAGCCGACGAATACATACTGCGCAGCGAAATCGAAGGCGCAGTGTCAACTTACATCGACTTTATCCGTACATTCTATGGCAACTCTTTGGAATAAAGGCACTTCCGCGACATCGGCGGTAGATTCCTTCACCGTCGGCAACGACCGCATCCTGGACCTCAGGCTGGCACGCTACGACGTGCAGGGGTCGCAGGCACACATAAAGATGTTGGAAAGCATAGGGCTGCTCTCTCCCGACGAGCTGAAGCAACTGAGCGCCGCTCTGGACCGCATCGCCGCAAGCATAGAGGAAGGCTCCTTCAAACTCGAAGACGACGTGGAGGATATCCATTCCCAGGTGGAACTGCTTCTTACCAGGGAGCTCGGCGAGACAGGAAAGAAGATACATTCCGGCCGTTCGCGCAACGACCAGATACTGCTGGACATACGTCTTTTCCTGAGGGATGAGCTGGATGCCGTACGCAGCGAGGTAAAGGCTCTATTCGCCACCCTCCAGGGGCTTAGCGAGAAGCACAAGGAGGTGCTGCTTCCGGGTTACACCCATGCCCAGCTTGCCATGCCTTCTTCGTTTGGATTATGGTTCGGTGCCTATGCAGAGGCCCTGGTGGATGACATGACCATGCTGAACGCCGCCCGCAAGGTAATCAACCGCAACCCCCTCGGCTCTGCCGCAGGCTACGGCAATTCCTTCCCCCTGGACAGGGAGATGACCACCCGCCTGCTGGGCTTCGACTCCCCTGTATATAACAGCATAGCTGCTCAGATGGGCCGTGGCAAGAGCGAGAAATGCGTGGCTTCCGCCCTCGGGAACATAGCCCTTACGCTCAACAAGCTGGCATCCGACTGCTGCATGTACATGAGCCCCAACTTCGGTTTCATACACTTCCCCGACAATCTCACCACGGGTTCCAGCATCATGCCCCACAAGAAGAATCCCGACGTATGGGAGCTCGTGCGGGCGCGCTGCAACCGCATCATGGCCTGCGAAAACGAGATTTCCATGCTCTGCAGCAACATGGCCCATGGTTATCACAGGGACTACCAGATACTCAAGGACATCCTCTTCCCCGTGCTCGAGATGGCCCACGACTGCCTGCACATGACCAAATACATGCTGGAGCAGGTCGAAGTGAACACCGGGATACTCGACAATCCCCTCTACGAGCAGATTTTCACGGTGGAAGAAGTCAACAGGCGCACCCTCGCCGGAACTCCCTTCAGGGATGCGTACAAGCAGGTCGGCCTGGAAGTGAACGAAGGCCGTTTCCACTACGATACCAAAGGCCTCAAGGCCTCCGATCTCGGGCATACCCACGTGGGCAGCCTGGGAAACCTTTGCAACGACAAGATAGCGGATTTGATGGATAATGAATAAGGCGGTACTTAATTTACAAAACGGACTCAGCCTCGAGGGTATGAGTTTCGGCTATGAGGGGGCCTGCAGCGGCGAGCTTGTATTCTCGACCGCGATGGTGGGTTATCCCGAGAGCCTTACGGATCCCTCGTACGAGGGGCAGATCCTCTGCGTGAGTTATCCTATAGTCGGTAATTACGGAATTCCTGCGATGACCAAGGACGAGTGGGGGGTGTGCCTGGGTTTCGAGTCCGAGAAGATTCATGTGAGGGGGCTGGTCATTTCCGATTATAGCGGGAAGTTCAGTCATTACGATGCCGTGAAGAGTCTGGGGCAGTGGCTCCGCGAAGAGAAGATTCCTGCAATCTGCGGCATCGACACCCGCCATCTCACCCAGCTTCTGCGCGACAACGGAACTCTTTCAGCCAGCATACTCCCCGCTTCCGTGGGTATACCCTCTGAAACCGCTGCCACCCTCGGCACGCTGAGAGGGAGGGGCCCATCGCCTGCGATGGGAGGGGTCT
>JAFZJI010000115.1 GCA_017552105.1 Bacteroidales bacterium
GCGTTACCGATGCCGTAACGGAGCCAATACCATTGATTTTATCTCCTTTCCCAAATTATTCTAATCTGGACCCATTGAAAACGGCAACAGCTTTTGCACCAGAAAGGACAACTTCCATCTGGATCCATAGCGAACGGGGCGTCGGGATTCAAGATACCCGCATCCCCTATCTCCACCGAACCATCGCCGAAACCCGGTCCGTCCCCAAGCCCAACAGAAGTATCATCCCCGGTGATTTCTCCCGCCGCAAATTCCTTGCCATAAGGGCCATAGAAGTTACGCGACAGGATGGCGCTTCGTGGGGCATCCCCGTGACGCTGCGGCGCCGGCATTAAACGTTTACTTTTTCACCAACCCCCATTCTACGGCCTTCCAGCGGGGTTGGCTGTACCATATGCCCTAAAGGCCCCTCTGTGGCACATCCCTGAAGTAAACTTAGGCCATCTGGTTGCATCGGTAACCAAAAACGCCCCTTTTTGGTTACGGAACTATCTGCAAACCCCATCGGTAACCAAAAACCCGGGTTTTTGGTTACCGATTGCGGGTCAACCGAATCTGGAGGGGGGGGGGATTGCCGGTCGGGGCCGGCAATGACGAGCGGGGCCGGCTGAAAACCGTTTTTTTTGGACACTAATGGAATAATCCGCCAATAAATGTATCAAAGCAGTTATTGTTCCAATTATTATAATTACTTTTGCCCATATCAGATTATATGGAACCTGACGAGAAGTATATGCGTGAGGCGCTGGCGGAGGCCAGGGCTGCGGCTGCCGAGGAAGAGATTCCCATCGGGGCGGTGATAGTGTGCAAGGGGCGTATCATAGGCAAGGGCCACAATATGGTGGAGAGGCTGCACGATGCGACCGCGCATGCCGAGATGATAGCCATTACCGCAGCTACCGAAGCCCTGGGCGGGAAGTATCTGCAGGATTGCACCTTGTACGTGACCGTGGAGCCTTGCCCCATGTGCGCCGCAGCGCTTAACTGGAGCCAGATCAGCCGCATAGTATATGCCGCGGCCGATCCAAGGCGGGGTTACAGCCTGTACTCCCCCAACCTCCTTCACCCGCGCACGGAAGTCCTTTCCGGCATCCTCGCCGAGGAATGCGGAAACCTGGTCAGCGATTATTTCAAAACCAAAAGATAGGAGCTACTTCCGCACTATCACGACCTTCGAAGCATAAAGCTTGTTGATCTTCCTTGCGAACTCTTTGTAGGAAGGATACTGGCTCTTGTCTTCGTCGAAAGGCTTGCCCTTCAGGATCTGGGTGATATGGAGGACATGGTCGTCCGCCGCATCGACCTCCGTGAGCGAAGTAAACGTACCCCAGACCGTATCGATGGTCGCATTATCGGGTACGCTCTCGATCTTGTATCCATCAGGGATGACTACGGAGTATCTGTCTATAAGGGTGCCGGCGTCCTCGGAGTATATCCTGTTGATCCTGGCAGACCGCTGGGAGAATATGACCTTGGCGAGAGGATTCATGGGGAAGAAAATCCTGTCCCCGTTCTTATTTGCATAGGTCCTGCAATCCATCGAGAAATCCACTTCGGCCTCCGGGATGAAGTTCCTTCCGTAGATAGGATAATCGTTGAAATTGTTGCTGATTCCCTCGATCTTGGCGTTCTCCGGCTGCAGCAGCCAGTCGCTTACGAGATACTTGACCTGTTTTTCAGGATCGAGGGATGCGAAATCCACGAAGCTCTCGGCATAATCCAGCATGCGCTTATCCTTGATGCTGATTCCGGCAGATCCGTCCTCGCGCAGGACTATCCTGGCTTCGCGTATCTTCATGCTCAGGGAGTCCGGATATCCGCCGACACGCACTTTCTGCCCGCCTTCTTCACTTATGAGAAGTATCTCGTGGCCGGCACAGTCGGAATGCCTGTATCCCAGGGGATAGGCCGGATTGGTGCACTCCACGAAAAGGGTATCTCCATTCTCTTTCAAGGGCACGGCCAACATGGCGTGGTTCATCTGGCCAGGGTTGGGCAGGTTGCCGAAGAAATCCTTCCTGTCGGTATGGATCACATAATAGTATGAGTCGATTCCTGCGACCTTCAAGAGGGATTTCATGTAGTTCGACAGGGCCTTGCAGTCGCCGAAACCGGTCTTTACTACATGGGATGCAGGGAGGGTACGGTAACCGCCGATGCCCAGCTGTATGCTCACATAGCGGGTCTTGTCGCGGAGATAGGTATACAGCCTGTGGATTGTCTCGTACTCGGTCTTGGCATCGGCCGTCATCTCACGGACCTTTGCTATTTCGCTTTCCGGAAGGTCATCGGCCTTGACGCCCAGGGAATTGATCCAGGCGCCCAGCTCTTTCCAATCGGACTGGCGCCCGGTAGTTCCACCGTACGAGAAATCCACCGGCTCCGCCATCAGCAAGGGCAGAGCCTTGGGATCCAGTTTCATGAGATGCTCGCCGATTACGGGTTTAACCTCTCCGGTCGTCCATTTATGGGTATCCTTCTTGGCATCGAACTCGAAGGTATATTCCAAGTTCTTATCGTATTTGGAGATATCAGTATTCCGGGGCACTGTCAGAGTATAGGATGCCGACATCAAAGAAACGTTTTCTTCGGTCAGGGGCATGAAGGGCGGGAACATTACTATTCCGTCGTGGTATTCGACGCTGTAATCGTATGTAACCGTAAAGGGATAGTTGAATACCGGAGTATAATGAACGACGGAATAGTCGTCGGCCAGCCCTACGGACAAGGACGTGTTGCTGAGGAACTTCTTAGACAGTTTGGTCTTCTTGCCATTGGGTTCGACGATCTCTCCGCCGAAGGAGCCCAGCGAACGGAAGGAGTCGGTAAATACCACGAACTGCGCGGACGACAGTCCTTCTTCGTTGAAGACGGTGATGGTCTTATGTACCTTGTCGGTGCCGGATGTGGGCGAGCTCATCTTGAATTCTTCGGTGAACTCGAGGATGCTTGCATTGATGTCGGATTGCGCAGCAGCCGGAACGAAGTCAAGGGCCAGAAGAACCAGCAGGGAGGTTAAATGTCTCATTTCTTCTTAAGGACTATGGTGGCGTCGTACATGTTGCAGAGATCTGCCCAGAACTCGCGCAGGGTGTCGTAGTCGGTAGGCGGCACGCGCATATTGCTGAACGAGTAGAGGAATGTCATCATTACTCCGTTCTCGCCGAAAGGAACATATTTCACTATTGCTTTTCCCCCCAGGATCGGGCAGGTGAAACCTTTGCTTTCGGGCATCTGATCCACCACATAGCCGGCCGGAACGAACAGCGAACAGGAGTATTTGATGGTCTCGGGGTAAGGGAAGTCTATCAGGCTCCTGCGGACCGGGTCCTGGAGGTCACGGGCGGAATGGAACTGGTTGATGAAGGGCTTTACGTAGATGTAGTCCCCGGATACGTCGGCCTCGTCGGTGAACTTTATGGTCATCGTGGCTTTGGGTGACCATTCCTTCTTGTCCGGGAAATCGAACTCGGTGATCTCCACTCCATAACGATGTTCCAGGTTCTCGATGAAATCGTCTTCGTTCTTGCTGTCGGAATACGACAGTTTCTCGCTTTTCGAACTCTGGTTCATGGCGATTACCCGGCTTTCGCCGTTGATGGAACCGTCACTGCCTATATGCAGGACCACACTCTGCGTATAGCTGTTGCGGGTGCGTGCGCTGATATCTTCGAAGCTTCCTATCTTGTCGTTGATATCCAGCACCCTGGCCTTATCTACCAGATAATCCATAGGCAGTACGTCCAGATAACCGCTGTCGCTGGCCAC
>JAFZJI010000116.1 GCA_017552105.1 Bacteroidales bacterium
ATTGCCTTATACTAAGATTTTACGGATGTTTCACATTTACTGTCCGGATTCTTCCTGAAGTAATCGACCTCGCAGTAGGTGTGGGCAACCAGGTGGGAGTTTTCCTTGAAGCCGAAGTGATTCTTCAGGATGGTGGTGATCAGGAAGGGCAGCTTGGGGTCTCCGGCGTAGGTGGTATATTCGAAATTGTCCTGGCCATCGCCGTAGGCTATTCCGGCGTGAACCGCTGGTTCAAGGTCGATGACATCGCAATCTCATACATCTACAAGATAGCCGAGCTGTACGGCCTTGAGGTCATGGTTAAGGTCTTGGTTTTCGGCTCAAATCTCGCTTAATAGTCAAAAATACGGCTCAAGATTTCGGGATTTGAGCCGATTTTTTACTACTTTTGAGCCGTAAATCAAAAGAACCATGACCAGAGATAACGAGATACTCCAGTTCCTCCACTTCCATCCCGGCTCCTCCAGGAGCGAGATAGAAACGGGAATGAACCTCACGGAAAGCCCCGCCACCGTCAAGCGAATCCTTGCCGCTCTAGTAGAGAAAGGCTCCGCCGTTGTCACCGGCCAGGGCCGCGCTACGCGTTACAATGTGTCACCGCAGGCACGCGTGACAATGCCCCTTGATATTGACACCTATTTTCGGAAGGAAACGGATGAACGCACAGTTCAAACCACCTTCAAATTTGAACTCATCAATGACATCCTTCCCAAGGTAGAATTGTTCACCGAGGAAGAGAAAGAACGTCTTGATGCCCTGCAGGCCCAGTTCACCCGCAACCTGGAAGGCATCACTCCCAACGAGTACCGCAAGGAGATGGAGCGCCTGGGCATCGACCTCAGCTGGAAATCCTCCCAGATCGAGGGCAACACCTACTCCCTTCTGGAGACAGAAAAGCTTCTGAAGGAGAAGCAGACAGCTTCAGGTAAGACCAAGGAAGAGGCCGTGATGCTGCTCAACCATAAGGATGCGTTGGACTTTGTCCTGGCCGACCCGGAATATCTGAAAGAGATATCCCTATGGCGTATAGAAGAACTCCACGCACTTCTCACCAAGGAGCTGGATGTGGACAAGGGTATTCGCAAGCGCCGCATCGGTATTACCGGCACCAACTACTATCCGCTTGACAATGAATACCAGATCCGGGAAGCCCTGGAAGACAGCTGTCGCCTCATAAATGGCAAGGAAAACATCTTCGAGAAAGCCCTGCTGGCCATAGTTCTCCTTTCCTATATCCAGGCGTTCTCCGACGGCAATAAACGCACGGCAAGAATCACCAGCAACGCCATCCTGATTGCCAACAAGTATTGCCCCATATCGTTCCGTACGGTGGATTCAGTGGACTACAAGAAGGCCATGCTCATCTTCTACGAGCAGAACAACATCTCTGCTTTCAAGAAGATCTTCATCGATCAGTTTGCCTTTGCCGTGCAGACCTACTTCTAGACAAGCGCGGCTTACACTACAAGTGGGTTGCAAAAGTTAAAAAAAATCCCCATTTTCGCATACCTGATTTTACGTTTATATGGAAGACTATTCATACTATGTCCCGAGGCGTGGAAAGGGAGCGCTACGTTTGGGAAACAGCGATAAACTTGTAATAATGGAGCACTTCGGAACCTTGCCGAAGGGCCCTGTCTGCATGGACTACGGAGTATTCTTCCTATGTACTGCAGGCCAGGCCCGGCTCGATTACGACGGGTTGAAGGTGGAAATGCACGAAGGTGACCTCTTCCTTTATTACGCCAGGAGTGTCATCGACAACATGACGGTGTCCTCCGACTTCGATTGCCGCGAAGTGTGGTTCTCCCGCGATACAATGTGGGATATGAATACCTTGGGTAAGAAGAGCCTGATGGACCTGGTAGCTATGAAACAGAATCCGGTAGTGTCTCTTTCCGGCGATGAACTCTCCCTTCTGGACGATTATTTCCGCATTATTGTAAACCGTATGCGTGCGGAGACGTATGAACTGCAGGAAGATGTGGTACACACTATCTTGGGTGCAATGTTCCTCGATATGCTGGGCATGATACGTCGCGGACACGATAGAAAGGTCCGGGAAAAGAGAGAAGGGAGCGGCACCGGAAGCGTGAATTCACTGCGTGGCAAACAGCTGGCCGACCGTTACGTCAAACTCGTGGAGGAGTGCGACGGCCGTGTGCGCCGGGTGGATGAGTTCGCCCGTATGCTCAATGTCACTCCCGGATATCTGATCCGGCAGCTTAAAGAGACGATAGGCCGTACACCCAGCTGCATAATCGCCCTTTTCACGGCTAAAGCCATCGAGTACCGCCTGCGTTTCACCGATATGACCATGCAGCAGATCGCCGACGACCTGCACTTCGCAAACGCCTCTTTCTTCGGGCGTTACGTAAAAGAACGCTTTGGTATGACACCGATGGAGTATCGTGCAAAGTACCAAAATGCACAGATTTGATTGAACAGTACATTTTTTGAAAAAAATCGGACATCGTTCTTTTGCCGAAAATTCCCAATTTTGCGGTAGACAAGTTTTACGGACTGGTATCGTGAATCAGAACAATATCATCAAGAGCATGATACCCCAGGGCGTCCTGGGTTTGGTTCCACCTACAATACGCGAGGTGTGGGCCGATCGCATAGTAAAAGTGTTCCGGGAGCACAATCCACAGCTTTACGAACAGATAGGCGAGTGGAGTATGGTTCCGGAAGAAAGCAGCGATACGGTATTGAACGAAACCTTGGCCGCTGCTGAAAAAGTTTACTTCGACATAAAGAAGCTTATCAGCGCATAGTCCCTTGATTCAGAACCGATCCATCGCTTTTTCGAAGGCATTGTTTTCGGTCAGGATGCGCAGGAATTCTTCCGCGCTCTTTTTTCTGTAGCCGCCTTTCAGATAGTGATAGCACCCGTCCATCCTTGCGTCCGGATGGTCGATGGGCACCGCCTCGAAACCCTTGACATGATGAATGGCTTCTTCCGAGACGGTCGTGACCAAGGGGCTGTTCTCCACTATGTCCAATAGCACCCTGACGCTGTTGATCTCCAATCGTATATCCAGATTCACGTGCTCTGCATACAAGATGGATTCCAGCGTATCGCGGGCCTGCAGCCCTTTTGCCGGAAGGGCGAGGGGAAAGGAGGCGAGTTCCTTCACGGATACGCTGGGCCCGCATCCTGCCAGTTCTCCTTTGCGGCCTACCAGGCACAGGCGGCTGTGGAACAGCAGGCTGGAATCTATGTGCTCGTCGCCGATGGGAGATTTGTAGGTGAGGGCCAGGTCCAGTTCCCGGTTCAGGAGCTTCTGCCTGAGTACTTCTTTGGTGGTGATGGTAAGATTGAGCTTGATATGCGGATACTGCCTGTAGAAGGGGAGTACGGTCTGCATCATTAGCGGAGAGAAGGAATAGGTGCAGCCGACGCTCAATTCTCCGACCTGCAAGTTCTTCACGTCCATTATTCTTTCGGCTCCCGCTTTAGCCTCTTCCAGTACGCGTACGGCGCTGGGATAGAACTGCTTGCCGTAGTCGCTGAGGGCCACGTGCCGGGTATCGCGGGTGAGCAGTTCCACGCCAAGTTCCTCCTCCAGCTTGCGTATCTGCTGGGAGATGGTACTCTGGGTGATGAACAAGGTCTTCGAAGCCAGGGAATAGCTCTGGAGCCTGCCCACTTCCACAAAATATTTCAGTTGACGTAATTCCATATCAGACAGCTTAATGCCGCAAAAATAGACATATTTATCGATATTGCCTAATAATCCTATCGGAAATAACCTTATCCAACGATAAAATAATTGAAAATCCGTCTCTATATTCGCGGTCAAAACTAGATAAGTACTTTCTATAACAGACACGACACAATGTTCAAGATTTTTACAGGATTCCACCTCGTCGAGCAGATGCACAAGTTGGGTCAGAAGAACAGGCTCAACCCCGGATTGTTGAAGAAAAAGAGCATCGGGCTCATCTTCATAGCCGCTATAGTCCTCGTCCTCTGGTTCCTGCCGACCGAATCCTTCGGGATGGAAGGCCTCACCCGTATCCAGCAGAGGATCATCGCCATATTCGTCTATGCCACCCTCATGTGGGTGATGGAGCTGGTCCCGGCCTGGGCTACATCGGTTTCAATAATGGTCCTGCTGCTGCTATTTGCTTCCGATTCGGGCATCCGCTGGATATGCAATCCCGAGATCGTGGGGCAGCTCCTCAGCCACAAGCAGGTAATGGCAAGTTTCGCCGACCCGGTAATCATGCTTTTCATAGGCGGTTTCGTGCTAGCTATCGCCACCACCAAGACAGGCCTTGACGTACATCTGGCCCGCGTCCTGCTCACTCCCTTCGGCAAGAAAAGCGAAAACATACTCCTGGGATTCATGCTGGTTACGGCATTGTTCTCGATGTTCATCAGCAACACTGCTACCACTGCAATGATGCTGACCTTCCTTGCACCGGTGTTCAAACAGCTCCCCGAAGCGGGAAAGGGCCGTATAGCCATGGCACTGAGCGTTCCCATAGCAGCCAACCTAGGCGGCATGGGAACCCCCATAGGCACGCCTCCAAACACCATTGCCATGAAATACCTGAACGATCCCGAAGGCCTTAACATGGGCCTGGGCTTCGGCCAGTGGATGCTTTTCATGGTTCCGCTGGTAATCGTGCTCATCCTCATAGCATGGATTATACTTACCAAGTTGTTCCCCTTCTCCCAGAAGACCATAGAGCTCAAGATCGAAGGCGAGATGAAGCGCGGCCGTTCCACGACCCTCGTCATCGTAACCTTGATAGTGACCATACTCCTCTGGATGATGGATAACCTCACTGGTATAAATCCTAATACTGTTGCGCTGATTCCCTTTGCGGTCTTTGCCATGGCCGGAATCATCACCAAGTACGACCTGGAAGAAATCAACTGGTCGGTAATCTGGATGGTCGCCGGCGGTTTCGCACTTGGCTACGCCATGAACGGTTCCGGCCTGGCATCCCTCGTGGTCCGCGCAATTCCCTTCGGCGACTTCTCGCCGCTGCTCATAGTAATCCTTTCCGGCTTGCTGTGCTACGGGCTTTCCAACCTTATTTCGCACTCGGCGACAGCTGCCCTTCTCATGCCTATACTTGTGGTGGTCTGCACTGCCATGGGCGACAAGCTAGGCGACATAGGCGGGACTTCCACCCTGCTGATAGGTGTTGCAATCGCATCCAGCAGCGCTATGATCCTGCCTATTTCCACACCTCCGAACGCCCTTGCCTATGCTACCAACCTGGTACAGCAGAAAGACATGATCAAGATGGGTATAATCGTGGGTATAATCAGCGTGGTGCTGGGATATGCCGTTCTTTTCGCAGCCGGTTCGCTGCACATAATCTAATCTGATAATTAAAAGAATCCGAATATGAAAAAATCAATCGTTCTTGCAGCCCTGGTGCTCTGCCTGGCTGTATCTTGCGAAGACAAGAAGTCTCCCTACGCCAGGAGCGTGGAAGAGTATGCTGTGGTAACCATCCCTGCACCCGACCTGAGCGGTATCACCGAAAACGGAAAGGAGGTCCTCAATCTTTACCGTTTCGCCGCCAAGGAGATCGACGCTCTTTACTGGGAACAGTATTTCGGCGACAAGACCCTCCTGGATACCATATCCGACCCTTACCAGAAGACTTTTGCGCAGATCAACTACGGCCCTTGGGACCGTTTCACCGGAAAGTCTTTCGTGGCCGGCTATGACGACTGCCTCCCCGGCGCAGGCTTCTATCCTGCCGACATGAGCGTCGAGCAGTTCAACGCCTGGACCGATCCCGACAAGAACAGCCCCTATACTCTTGTCCGCCGTGCCGCTGACGGCAGTCTGGAGGCTGTCTGGTACCACGATGCATACAAAGAGCATATCGACAAGATCGCAAGCTACCTGACCGCCGCTGCCGACATCACCATAAAACCCAGCGTGAAGGATTATCTTCTCAAGAAGATCGAGGCCCTCAGGACCGATGATTATTATGCCAGCGAGATAGCCTGGCTGGATATGGACGACAGCAAGATGGATCTCGTGATAGGCCCCGACGAGGCCGCCGACGACCAGCTCCTGGGCATCAAGCGCTCCTACGAGGCTTTCGTGCTGCTCAAGAACGCTGCCCGTACCGAAGAGCTCACCCGCTTCGTATCGAGGATAGGCGAGTTCCAGCAGGATCTCCCCGGCGACCCTGCCTACAAGCAGTTCCAGCCCGGTGCAGGCTCGAACATCTTCTCCTGCGACGCCCTTTACTATGCAGGAAAGGCCAATGCTGGTGTCAAGGTGATTGCCCTTAACCTTCCGTTCGATCCCAGGGTGCAGGAGGAGAGGGGAACCCGTACCATCCTTCTGGAGAATATCATCAGGGCTAAGTACAACTCCATAGTTTCGCTTGCGGGAGAAGTCCTTCTGGAACCGGATGAAGAAGTACACCCGTCTTCCGATGCCTTCTTCTGGAACATAGCCTTCCGCGAAGTTGCCCATGGCCTTGGTGTCAAGGAGACCGTGAACGGAAAGGGGAGCGTGGAGAGCGCTCTCGGCAACATGGCCCAGACTTTCGAAGAGATGAAGGCCAACGTGGCCGGCGTACTGCTGGTATGCAAACTGCAGGACCACTACGACATCCATCATATCTTCACCAAGGAAGATGCCCTGGCAACATTCTTCGTTTCCCTGGTGCGTTCGGAGCGCTTCGGAGAGGGCTCCGCACTTGGCCGGGCAAACATAGCCATCTATAATTATCTGCAGCACTCCGGGGCCTTCAGCCGCAAACCTTCCGGAAAGTATTCCCTGGATTACAATAAGATGGAATCTGCGCTGTCGGATCTTACCGCCCTCATCCTCAAGACCCAGGCCACCGGTGACTACCAGTTCGCCAGCGAGTTCGAAAAGACATATTCGAAACGCAGCGAGGACTATGCTGCCGACAGGCTGAATCTCGGCCTGGAAGGCATACCCGCCGATATCCGCTTCGAATTCGAATAAGCAGGGAAAACTTTTGCTACATTTGTAAAAACTGTAACCAATCATGAAGAAGTTCATAGCTGTTTGTTCGGTCCTGGCCCTGGCCGCCGTTTCCTGCACGGAAGAGAAGGCCGATGTTGGCAAACTTGTGGATAATTATGCCCTGGTGACGATTCCCGCACCGGACCTTACAGGAATCACCGACAACGGTAAAGAAGTCCTCAGGCTTTACCGCCTGGCCGCCGACGAGGTGGACAAGATATACTGGCAGCAGTATTTCGGCGACGGAGAAGCCTTCCTGGATTCCCTTTCGAATCCGTCCGAGAAGCTCTATGCAGGGATAAACTACGGCCCTTGGGACCGTATCACGGGTAAGCCCTTCCTGGCCGGATTCGGCGACAAGCCTGCCGGCGCCCGTTTCTATCCCGAGGACATGTCGGCCGAAGAATTCGCCGCCTGGGACGACCCTTACAAATGCAGCCCCTATACTCTGGTCCGCCGCAGTGCCGACGGCAGCCTGGAAACCCTGTGGTACCACGATGCATATAAAGAATACATAGGCAGGATAGAAGGATACCTGCACCGCGCCGCCGACGTCACCATCAAGGAGAGCGTGCGCAAGTATCTCCTCAAGATGATCGAAGGTCTCAAGACCGACGATTATTACGAGAGCGACAAGGCCTGGCTGGAGATGAACGACAGCAAGATGGACCTGGTCATCGGCCCTATCGAGGCGGTCGACGACGCCCTATACGGCACCAAGGCTTCGTATGGTGCATATGTGCTTCTGAAAAACCTGCGCCGCACCGAGGAACTCAACGCCCTCTCCGGCCGTATGAAGGAGTTCCAGGCAATGCTCCCCGGCGATGCTGCCAACCATGGTTTCGTGCCCGGAGCCGAGTCGGATATCTTCTCCTGCAACGTTCTCTATTGCAGCGGATATACCAACGCCGGCTTCAAAGTAATAGGCATCAACTTCCCCTATGACGCAAAGGCCCAGCAGGAATATGGCACGAGGACCATCATCTTCGACAATATAATACGCGAGAAGTTCAACCGTACCGTACATCCCGTGGGCAGCGCCTTGCTTGAGGATGTATATCAGCCCCACGTCGATGCCAGCGCATTCTACTGGCTGATAGTGTTCCGTGAGATAGCAAAGGGGCTAGGCGTGAAGGAAACCGTGAATGGGAAGGGGACCGTGGCCGAAGCCCTGTCGAGCGAGGCTCTGGTGGTGGAGAAAGCCAAGTCCAACGTGCTGGGTGCCTGGTTATGCGCTCAGGAAGCGGCTGCGTACAATATATCCACCCTTTTCCAGAAGGAGGACGTGCTCACCACCTTCGTCACCAACATTATCCGCTCTACCCGTTTCGGCGCGGCTGATCCTACCGGAATAGCCAATATAGTAATCTATAATTATCTTCTGGAAAGCAATGCCATCGACTGGAATCCTTCCGGTCGCTACAGCATCGACTACGACAGGACCTGGAAAGCCCTGGAAACCCTTGGTGCGGAAATCCTCCGCATCCAGGCCTACGGCGACATCGACTCGGCCCGCAACTGGATTGCCAAATACGGCATAGCCGGCCCCGAGAGCCTGTCCGACAAGCGGCTCCTTGAAAAATCGGGTATCCCCGTGGATATCCGCTTCAGTTACGAATAGTTTATAAGTCGCTGAAAATACTGGAAGGCAGTTGCCGCCCGTTGTAGGTAGATGCCATCGATTCGCCATATGCTCCTGCCGAGCGTATGGCGATGTAGTCTCCGCGGTGGCATTCGTTCAGCACGATATCCTTGCCGAATACGTCCGAACTCTCGCAGATGGGGCCTACTACATCGTAGGGGAGTTCTTCGCCGTCGGATGACAGGTTCTCAATGCGGTGCAGGGCGTGGTACATCGCCGGGCGCACCAGGTCGTTCATTCCGGCATCCAGTATGGCGAACTTTCGGGAAAGGCCGTCCTTCACATAGAGAACACGTGAAATCAGCGTGCCGCAGGGGGCCACAATGCTGCGCCCCAGTTCGAAATGTACGGTCATGCCGGCCGGAAGCATACGTTTGAATGTGCCGAAATAGGCATCGAAGTCCGCGATGGGCAGATGGTTGGGATGCCCGTATTCTATCCCCAGGCCACCTCCGACATTGATGTCGCCTACGGGAAGGCCTTTCCTGTGCAGATCGACGCAGAGGTCGTTGATGCGGTTGCACAGGGCGGCGAAATCCGACATGTCCAGTATCTGGGATCCTATGTGGAAATGAAGGCCGCAGAATTGGATGGATTCAAGCTGGAGGGCCTTACGTATCACGGGTTCGAGCTGGCCATGGAAGATGCCGAACTTGTTTTCGGCGAGGCCGGTCGTGATGCCGGCGTGGGTATGTGCCCCTATATCCGGATTCACCCTCAGGCTTACCGGGGCTGTCTTGCCCATTTCCTTGGCCTTGGCGGCTATCACCTCCAGTTCGGCCTCGGATTCTACGTTGAATCTTTGTATGCCTCGTTCAAGGCCCAGGGCTATCTCCCAATCGGCCTTTCCGACTCCGGCATAAACTATCGTAGAAGCAGGGAATCCTGCATCTAGCGCAGAGAGTATCTCTCCGCCGCTAACGCAGTCGGCACCCATCCCCGCAGCAGCTATCAGGCGCAGTATCTCGGGATTGGCGTTAGCCTTTACCGCATAGTGCATCTGCCACGACGGACGGTCCTGCAGTGCTGCCCGGACGGTTTCCAAGGTCTTTTGCAGCAGCGGGATGTCGTAGTAGTAGAAGGGAGTGCGGAGCTTTTCGAAGCGCTCCAGAGGGTAGGTGCCTTTGATCATCAGCCGAAAAGTTGGCGGCTCAACGCCTGGAGCGTACGGGCCTTGTCTTCTTCCTTGACCAGCAGGGAGATGTTGTAGTTGCTCCCGCCGTAGCCGACCATGCGAACGGGGATGTCCTTCATGGCTGCGAGCACGCGGGATTCGAATCCCAGGTTCTCCCAGTCCATGTCTCCCACGACGCAGACTATGCACATGTCGAGGTCCACGCTGACGGTGCCGTACTTCTTGAGGTCGTGCACTATCTCGCTGAGGAAGCGGGTGTTGTCGATGGTGACCGACACGCCCACCTCGGAGGTGCATATCATGTCAATAGAAGTTCGGTAGCTCTCGAATATCTCGAAGACCTTGCGCAGGAAACCGTGCGCAAGGAGCATCCTGGAGCTCTTTATACGTATGGCGGTGATATTGTCTTTGGCAGCTACTGCCTTGATCTTTCCTGTTTCGGGGGAATTGTCGATGAGGGTGCCGGGAGCCTCGGGCTCCATGGTATTCAGCAGGCGCACGGGTATGCCTGCGAACTTGGCCGGCTGTATGCAGGTGGGGTGGAGTATCTTGGCACCGAAATAGGCCAGCTCGGCAGCTTCGTCGAAGTTGAGATGCCGCACGGCCTTGGTCTTTTCCACCACGCGGGGATCGTTGTCGTGCATGCCGTCGATGTCGGTCCATATCTGTATCTCTTCCGCATCCAAGGCGGCTCCGACCAGCGAAGCCGTGTAGTCGCTGCCTCCGCGCTGGAGGTTGTCCACCTCTCCGTGGGCGTTGCGGCAGATATATCCTTGGGTGAGATAGACATCCGCGGGTTTTTCGACCATCGGAAGCAGATGCTCCTGGATGTAGGGCAGGTCGGGTTCGCCCTGGTTGTCCAGCCTCATGAAATCCAATGCAGGAAGGAGCATGGCATCCACGCCCTGCTTCTGGAGGTATTTCTCCATCAGTTTGGTGGATAGAAGCTCACCTTGTGCCATGATTATCCTTTCCTGGACGGATCCGAAGAAGTCCCGGGTAAGGGCCGTCATGGCTTCGAATGCTTCGTGGATATAGTCGTCTAGGGATCCGTCGCCCAGAAGCTCCTTGGCAACGGCTATATGCTTCGCCTCCAGGCGCTTCAGGGTTTCCTTGGCTCCATCCTGATTACGGTTGAACATATAGCCGACCACTTCGGCCAGCGTGTTGGTTACGCCGGACATTGCCGAAAGCACTACGAAACTACCTTTCTGTGCGATTACAAGCTTGGCTACTTCCTTGATCCTGGCAGCAGACCCTACCGAGGTGCCGCCGAACTTCATGATTATCATAGGTAATACTTCTTACTTCCGCAAACATAGTGATAATTCTTAAATAATCATCATTTGTTGGCATTCTGCACATGTCGGAAAATCACAACTGATTGGGATTGTGAGCTTTGTCTTTCTGTAATACTTTTGTGCCCTGCTTAAGTTAGTAATGTTTTATTGTTTGTTATAGAATTATGAACTCCACAAAAATCAATCAGTTCTTCGGCAAATATGCTGCCTTCCTGCTTAAATGGCGTTGGGCGGCCCTCGGCCTGTTTGCCGTAATAATGGTCATCTCGTTCATCGGGATGTCCAAAATGGTTACTCAGACATCGTTTGACGACTATTTCATAGAGGGCGACCCCATGTTGGTAAAGACCAACGATTTCAAAGCGACCTTCGGTAACGACTACTTCGTGGGTGTGCTTACCGAATGCGACGACCACTTCACCAAAGAGAATCTGACGCTGCTCCGTGAACTTGCGGCAGAATTGCAGGATTCTCTTTCGTATGCCGACAAGATCACGTCCCTGGTGGATGTCGAGTTCATGGTGGGCGACGAAGATGGCATGACGATCACCCAGATTGTTCCGGAAGAGATTCCCGAGGACGGCAGCGAAGAGATGGCGAGCCTTCGCTCACGAGCCTACAGCAAGCCGCAGATGGCCGGGAAGCTGGTGTCCAAAGACGGTAAGCTCGCCTGGACCCTTGTCAAGCTCCGAGCATTCCCGGCA
>JAFZJI010000117.1 GCA_017552105.1 Bacteroidales bacterium
GAAGCCAGCCCGATACCCGAGCTGGCTCCGGTGACGATAATCACCTTGTCTTTGAAGTATACAGATTCTTTCACTTCGTTCGGAATGACCATTATTTGACGGTCATTGCTGCGATGTCGTCGCCGTCGTAGGCACCGGCATCGAGTTTGGCCTTGATCTCCTTGAAAGCCTTGAGGGTATATTCGACATCCTCCATGGTATGGGCTGCGGTGCAGACGATGCGGAAGATGATCATTCCCTTAGGGATTACAGGATAGATAACCATGGAGCAGAAGATCTTGTAGTTCTCGCGGAGGTCCTTCGCCATCTTGGTGGCCTGTGCGATACCGCCCTTGATATGTACGGGAGTAACGCAGGCCTCGGCCTCGCCGATATCGAACCCTTCCTTCTTGAATCCGTCCTGGATAGCGTGGGTGATGGCCCAGCACTTCTTGCGGAGTTCATCTCCCTCGGGAGAATCGATGATCTCCATACGTTTCATGTTACCGATCACCAGAGGCATGGGAAGGCTCTTGGCATACATCTGGCTGCGCATGTTGGCGCGCAGGTAGTTGATGATGCTGTGAGGACCGGCCACGAATCCGCCGATGGAAGCCATGCTCTTGGCAAATGCACCGATGTAGAGGTCGATGCCGTCCATCACGCCGAAGTGCTCGGAAGTACCGCGTCCGTGCTCGCCGAGGAGGCCGAAGCCGTGGGCATCGTCGATGAGGATGCGGAACTTATGCTTCTTCTTCAGGGCTACGATTTCGTCCAGTTTGCCAAGGGCGCCGGTCATGCCGTAAACGCCTTCGGTGATGAGCAGCACGCCGCCGCCGTTCTCTTCGGCCTCTGCGCAGGCGCGGGTAAGCACCTTGTCGCAGTCGGCCATGTTGTTATGGCGATATTTGTACTTGCTGCCGATGTGGAGACGGATACCGTCCAGCAGGCAAGCGTGGCACTCGGCATCGTAAACCACCACGTCGTGGCGGGCAAGAAGGGCATCGATGGTAGAAACGATTCCCTGATAACCGAAGTTGAAGAGGAAAGCATCCTCCTTCTTCTCGAACTCGGCGAACTTCTTCTCGAGGGCCTCGTGATAACGGGTATGGCCCGACATCATACGGGCGCCCATAGGATAGGCAAGACCCCAGTCGGCGGCAGCCTGAGCATCAGCCTTGCGTACTTCGGGATGGTTGGCCAACCCGAGGTAGTTGTTAAGGCTCCAGTTAAGCACGGGAATGCCGTTGAAAGTCATATGGGGCCCAAGCTCTCCTTCGAGGCGGGGATACATGTAATATCCGAATCCTTGTTCGAAATACTGGCCGATAGGGCCGCCGGAATCGCGTTCGATGCGATCGAAAATGTCTAGCATAAGTGTATAGGTTTAAGCATCAATATTTGCGTAGTGTGCATTCTCTTCGATGAACTGCCTGCGGGGCGGTACATCGTCGCCCATGAGCATTGAGAAGGTCCTCTCGGCCTGGGCGGCATTCTCGATGGTAATCTGGCGGAGCCTGCGGTTCTTAGGATCCATGGTGGTCTCCCAAAGCTGCTGGTCGCTCATTTCACCAAGACCTTTGTAGCGCTGGATGGTATAACCCTTATCGGAGCCCTTGCCGAGCTTGAGGGCGGCATCCTCGCGCTGCTCCTCGGTCCAGCAATAGATCTCTTCCTTGCCCTTCTTCACGAGATAAAGCGGAGGAGTTGCCAGATATACGTAACCGTTCTTGATGAGGTCGAACATGTAACGGAAGAAGAAGGTCAGGATAAGGCAGGCGATGTGGCTGCCGTCGACATCGGCATCGGTCATGATCACAACCTTGTGATAACGCAGACGGCTGAGATCCATGTGCTTCTCGCCGGTTTCATCTTCCTGGGCCACACGGACGCCGAGGGCGGTATAGATGTTCTGGATTTCCTGGCTGTCGAAAGCACGGCCTTCGGCGGCTTTCTCCACGTTCAGGATCTTTCCTCGCAGAGGAAGGATGGCCTGGTAACGACGGTCGCGGCCCTGCTTTGCGGTACCGCCTGCGGAATCACCCTCGACGAGGAAGAGTTCGCACTTCTCGGGATCGTTCTCGGAGCAGTCGGCGAGTTTGCCGGGGAGGCCTGCACCGGTCATGACGGTCTTGCGCTGCACCATCTCGCGGGCCTTGCGGGCTGCTGCACGTGCGGTAGCGGCGAGCACGATCTTGTCGATGACGGTCTTTGCAAGTTTGGGATTCTCTTCGAGGAAGATGTCCATCGCGGCAGCGGTAGCCTGGGAAACGGCCGAGGTAACCTCGGTGTTGCCGAGCTTCGTCTTGGTCTGGCCTTCGAACTGAGGCTCGGCGACCTTGACGGAGATGACGGCGGTAAGGCCCTCGCGGAAATCCTCCGGAGCGAGTTCCACCTTCGCCTTCTCAAGAAGCTTGTTCTTGTCGGCATAGTTCTTAAGCGAGCGGCTGAGGCCCATCTTGAAACCCTGCAGGTGGGTACCACCTTCGATGGTGTTGATATTGTTCACATAGGAATATATCTTCTCCGAGTAGCCGGTATTGTACTGGAGGGCGATGTCGATAGGGATAATCTTGTCGGAAGACACGCACACGGGCTCGGGGATGAGCTTGGATGCACCGGCATCGAGGTAGTCGATGAACTCCTTGAGGCCTTCCTCCGAATAGAAGAGCTCGGACTTGTAGACCTGCTTGCCGGTGGCCTTGCTTTCTCCGGCCTCATCCTGCACGAACTCGTCCACGAGGGTGCGCTTGTCGGTAAGGGTGATGCGGATTCCCTTGTTCAGGAAGGCCAGCTCGCGGAGGCGTGCAGCAAGAGTGTCGTACTTATAGACGGTGGTCTGTACGAAGATCTCTGCATCAGGATGGAAGGTGATGATGGTTCCGTGATCGTCGGCAGGGCACTCCCCTATTACCTCTACCTGGGTGATAGGTTTACCCTTGGAGTACTTCTGCATGAAAATCTTGCCCTCGCGGTGGACCTCTGCGATAAGCAGGTCGGACAGGGCGTTCACGCAGGAAACACCCACGCCGTGCAGACCGCCGGAAACCTTGTAGTTGCTCTTGCTGAACTTACCGCCGGCATGCAGCACGGTAAGCACGACCTCGAGTGCGGAACGGTGCTCCTTCGGGTGCATTCCGGTAGGAATACCACGTCCGTTATCCTGTACGCGGATGGAATTGTCTTCGAGTATCTGCACGTCGATAGTGTCGCAGAACCCGCCCATTGCTTCGTCGATACTGTTGTCCACGACCTCGTACACGAGATGGTGGAGACCACGCTCGGAAATATCACCGATATACATCGACGGACGCTTGCGTACCGCCTCAAGCCCTTCGAGGACTTGGATACTACCAGCCGAATACTGCTCTTCGGCAACCTTCATCTCTTCTTGTTCAATCATATTATCTTGTATTTTATCTTATTTTCAAAAAAGGATGCGAATTTACTCAAATTATCTCAAATTCAGTGTGATGCCGCCCTGGAAATAAATGCCTTTTTCCATGTGCAGCGGCGAAACCGTGATCCTGCCGTTCAGGAGGTTGCCGGCATTGAGCCAGACACCGAAATTATTGTTGATTCTGTACTTGCCCTGCAGGCCGAGGTCCACGAATCCGGGGAGCGAATTGCTGCGTCCGGCACGGGCGGTCATGCCACTCGCACGGATACCGGCAAAGATGCGGGAATTCCAGTTATATACCACGTTGAGAGAGCCCTTGAACATGGGAAGGTCCAGGAAACTGTCGTTAAGAGTGACATTAGTCTTGCGATAACCGCCGCAAAGTTCGATATCCAGCCTGGAACTCTTCCAATGTATCTGTTCGTCCACATACCAGGAGTTGTAATCCCTATACACCACGCCGTAGTCCATCAGCGAAGCGTCGGCGGGATTGGCCTTCCAGTAATACATGGGAGCATCGGAATAGGAAACCCATCCGCCGCGGATGTCGTACTGCAGGAACTTGAAAGCGCTGCCCCTGAAGCCAAGGGAGGCATTGAGCCTCTCGAGGGTAGGACGGAACTTGGCGATATACGAAGGGTTGAACCAATGCTCCCCGAGCTTGAAGTCGGTATAGCTCTTTGCGAACTGCCCGCCCTTGACGGACGCATATACCTGCGTGGTCTTGTCGAAAAGGTCGGCGGTTATGGTCACGTCGGGATACAGCCACTGGATATCGCTGGCAGGGCTTAGGTTGACGCCGGCGGAAAGCCTTACGGGATCCCAGTCGAACAGGGCCTTAGCGGAAACCTGGCCGACGAACACATTGTCGTATCCCCCGTTCTCGTAGAAGTCGGATTCGACGTCGAAATCCATGCGCAGGGTAAAAGGAAGCGCCCAGTTGGGGAAGAAACCGCCCCTTACCGCAACGCCTGTCTGGGAAACCATGGGATCATAGGCCTGGTTCACCTCGAAGGCCATGTTGTAGATAATCCTGGTATCCACGTCGGAACGGATGTTGCCACGGAGGGTAAAGTCGTTGAAACTGGTATTCAATGCATAATCCCTTGTGAAGATACCCTGATAATCGGCTCCTAAGGAAAGTACGAAATTGCGGGCGACCCAACGTCCTTCTACGCCGAACTTCTCGCTGAAGTCGTGTCCGCCATATGAAGCGCCGCCGTCCAGGCGGTCGTAATAACCCATATAGCCGTTGAAATCGTTGAAGACCGTAACCGTATTGCCGTTATGCACGGGAGTCCAGGCCGCTTTGAGCATAGGGCGCAGAGGATATCCGGCACCGGCCTTGACGCTGAGAATGCTATAGTCGGATACAGGCTTCTGAGGCGTGACGCTGATTTCGTACGGCACGAATTCGTAGGCTCCCTTGTAGGGTGTAGCAAACACGTTGTAGCTCACCGTGGTGCGGAAACTGTTCAAGGAATCCGGAATCTCCAGCGGAACGGACTGCTTTGCAGCCTTTCCGAATTCAGCTTTGTAATCGTTGGTCACCTGGACCTGCGGATTCAGGTCCTGGGCAAATGAGGGCACAACCGAAATCAGTGCCGCTGCTATCAATGCTGATATCTTGTGTTTCATAAGGATGCGATTCTCTGGTTAACGGATTCAAGGATATCGTCGCCTTCACCGGATGCAGTGTATCCGTCGCGGATGCTCTCCCAGGTGGCACGGGCCTGACTAACCTTGCCCTGCTCGCGGAAGCCGTCGCCAAGCACGATGTAGCACTTGGCCAGCCAGTAGGTCTGGTCGCCGCACTTGGATGCAAAATCATAGACCTTTCCTTCAAGCTGGGCGAATTCGCCGGAATCGAAGAGGTCGCGGACCAGCATATAGTAGGATTCGGCACCTTCAGGAGTCGAAGGGCTTTCTGCGAGTTTGCGGAAGAAGAGGAATGCCTCGTCGCGATGGCTGGTGGCAAGCAGCGATTTGGCTTCCACGAACCAACCCTCGCGCTGTTCGGCGGCAGAGGGGCTGCTGGCAATCAGGTCGCGGGATGCAGCTATGGCATCCTCGAAGTTGTGGGCCTGATATGCGGCGCGCATCTTGCCCAAGCGGGCGGCAGCCTTGTTCTCGTCCATCTTGGCTACGTCCTGCAGCATGCAGAAACCTTCGTAGGCATCATTGAAGTGCTGAAGTTCGTAGGAGAGTTTGGCATAGTTGTAAGCAGCCGTCTCGGCGAAAGAGCCTTCCTTCAGCTCCGTAGCAGCCTGCTTGAAAGCGCTGCAAGCCTTTTCCTTGTCGGAAATGGCGCGGTAGGAGTCAGCCAGGTAGAACCAGGCATCCCCACGCTTGGCTCCGTCGGGATAATCCTGCAGATACTTCAGGAAGGACGTGACAGCCCTGTCATACCCGCCGGAAAGATAAATCTGCTCGGCGGTGTTGAAGTAGATATTCTCGCGCTCGGCCGGAGTCTTGCCCACGGAGAGATTGCGCGACTGCATATACTCGAGGAACTTCTCGGGCTCGTTGGTTGTCTGATAGATTGAATTGATGGCCATCAGGGCCTCTTCGGCATATTCGCTGTCAGGAAGTATCTCCACGACCTGCTTGTAATCCGCGAGGGACTTGTCGTAACTCTTCATGTTCCTGTAGGCCATGCCTCTGCCGATCAGGGCCTTGGCCGCGTAGGTATTGTCGGAAGTTGCGGACTGAAGCGCTCCGAAGGTCTTGACCGCAGACTGGTTGTCGTCGACCTCCATATATGCACGGCCGAGTTCGTACATGGCCTCGGAGTACATGGGAGCGTCGGAAGACGCCTTCAGGACCTGGGCGAGAACACCGACCTTCTCTTTCTTCTTGCCGGAAAGCCCATAGGCAAGGGCCTGCTGGTAGTAAGGATAAATGTCGTTTACGTCGGAATAGGAATCCAGCACCCTCTGGTAGGAATTTACCGCAGCCTTGTAGTTATGGCGCGCGAAGTCGCAGTCGGCGCGGCGCACGAGAGCATCCTTCCTGCATTCAGGCTCGGCGGAGTTGATGTACTGGTCGAGCCAGCGGGCCGCAGCCTCGTACTTACCCTGGTTGAAATTGGAATAGCCGACATTATAGCTCAGCATCTTGCCCTCGGCACGGTCGTAGAGGGCAGAGATGTTGTAGAGGTCTTCGTAGATTTCAGCGGCCTCGGCATACTTGCCGCTGTTGAACAGCGACTCCGCAAGCCAGAAACGGGCCAGCTGGGCATAACGGTCGTTCTTCGGAAGGTTGAAGGCAGCAGAACGGAAATAAGGGGCGGCATCGGTCCAGGCACCGCCGGCAGCAAGCTGGCTGGCACGCAGATAGTTGGCCTTCAGATAATTCCCAAGCTGCTCCTCATCAAGCTCTTCGATATTGGAATACGCCTCGATCGCCGCTGCATAATCCTTGGAATTGAGGGCGGCGATAGCAAGATAGTTGTATATCTGCTCCTTGCGGGAAGTATTAGGATACTGCTCCAGATAACCGCCGAAGATGGTCATATCCGAATTGAGGTCGAAGGCAAGCTTGGCATAATTGAACCATGCATCCTCCTGTATCTTGGCATCGAAACCGGCCTGAGAAGCATCGCGGAAAGCATCGGATGCAGCGACCTTGTTGCCGGTGCGGATATAAGAATAACCAAGCTGATAGTTTGCAATCTGGCCGAGGGAGTCGATGCGGCTGGACATCTTGGAGAACTTCTCGATGGCGCCCTTGTAATCCTGCACGGCATACATCACGGAACCGGCGTGGAAAAGGTCGGAACGGGACTGCTGGCCCTTCTCCCCTTCCATCATGTAGTAAGCAAGGGCCTTGTTCTTGTCGCCCTTCACAAGATAGGATTCCGAAATTATGCGGGCAAGGCGCATCTTGCGCTCCTCGGGAGCCTGCTCCATCATGGCAGGACCGTTGTCCACTATGTAATCGTAATCCTTCATCATGAAACGGCACTCCAGTATATAGTACTGTGCGATGGCCTGGAAGCGTTCGTCCTGCACAATGAGCCGGAACCATTTCTCGGCCACGCCGAACTGGCCGCCATAATATGCTATGTAACCAAGCTGGTAGCGGGCAGGAGAAGTCAGGCTGCTCTTGGGAGCCGCCTCTACTTTAAGGAGATAAGGGACCGCCTCGTCGTACATGCCCATGGAGAAGCAGCAATAGCCGCAGCGGAAGTTATAGTTCAGCTGGTCCGCTGCAGGGAGCCTGGTTTCGGCAACCTGCTTGAAACAGTTGTACGCAGATTGGTAATCCTCTTTGACGAAGAGGCTGGTTGCATATTCGTAACGGATACGGTTACCGAGAACCGATTCGGGATATTCTTCATTGTACTCCAGGAAAAGCCTTGTATGGTCGTCGTCGTTGGCCTTGATGGCGCAAAGCACCACATAAGCA
The DNA here is from genome assembly GCA_017552105.1 of Bacteroidales bacterium. Classification (GTDB taxonomy): domain Bacteria; phylum Bacteroidota; class Bacteroidia; order Bacteroidales; family UBA932; genus Cryptobacteroides. The sequence goes on from JAFZJI010000117.1 coordinate 7,790, forward strand.
CGGGACATGGGATCGCCGAGCGATTCGAAAATGCTGCGAGCCTTGCCGTAGGAGCCGTTCTGATAGAGTTCTACGGCATCGTGATACGCATCCTTGAGCACCTGCGCGCCCGCGCGCACAGGCGAAAAGACAAGGACCGCCACCGCCGTAAAAATCAGCAAAGTATTGTGTTTCATACCAGATATATTTCTAATCTTCAAATATAATCATTTTTCCGGGATTTTTACTCAAATAAAATGTATATTTGCAGCTGACCGAAGCGAATTTTATGAACTCTCTTATCTCCTTCCGCAACGCGGACATCATGGCCGGCGACAATGTAGTTGTACACGGGCTCGACATGGAAATCAATGCAGGCGACCTGGTATATATACTGGGCAAAGTCGGCAGCGGCAAAACATCCATAATACGCAGTATAACCGCCGAGCACGGCATAGGAAACGGAGAGGCCGAAGCTTGTGGTTTCAACTTGAAAGGCATACGCCAAAGAGACATCCCCAAGCTCCGCCGCCGCCTCGGCGTGGTGTTCCAGGATTTCCGCCTGCTGATGGACCGCAGCGTCTGGGACAATCTCGACTTCATTCTCAAAGCCACGGGCTGGAAAGACAGGCGCAAGGCAGATGCACGTATCGACGAGGTGTTGGAGGCCGTAGGGATGACCACAAAGGCCCATAAAATGCCTCACCAGCTCTCCGGAGGCGAGCAGCAACGTATAGCCATCGCACGCGCCCTGCTCAACGAGCCGGAGGTTATACTGGCCGACGAGCCCACCGGAAACCTCGACGACGAAACAGCCGAAGAGATTCTCCGCTTGATCAACGACCTCAACAAGCAGAACGGCACCACCCTGATAATGGTGACCCACGACAAATCCATAGTAGAACGCTACCCCGGCAGGGTATTCATCTGCGCCGACGAAACCTGCACCGAGCAATGACGCTCAAACAGAGATACGGATCCATTATCAGCTATTTCGTCGACAATGTGCCCGTAGCTGAATCGGAGTTGCATTTCAACAGCGACTACGAACTTCTCGTTTCGGTGATTCTCTCCGCCCAATGCACGGATAAAAGGGTCAATCTCGTGACCCCCGCCCTGTTTGCCGCCTATCCCACGGTGGAGGCACTCTCCAAAGCCACGGAAGAGGATATCTACCCCTACATCAAATCGGTCTCCTACCCCAACAATAAGGCCAGGAACCTAGCGGGGATGGCCCGCAAGGTCATGGAAGATTTCGGTGGGAGGATACCCTCGGACGTAGATAGTATCATGAAGCTCCCCGGAGCGGGGCGCAAGACCGCGAACGTGGTCGCTTCCATCCTTTACAACGAACCGGTAATAGCGGTCGACACCCATGTTTTCCGCGTAGCAAGGCGCCTCGGCCTTAGCCGCGGCACTACACCCAGGGCCGTGGAACTGGACCTCGAAAAGCACATTCCAATCGACATCAGGCCCATAGCGCATCACTGGCTGTTACTGCACGGGCGCTATACCTGTACGGCACAGCGCCCGAAATGCGAAATCTGCCCTCTCTCACACCTTTGTTTGAAACGCGGAATTACTACTACGCCGCATTTTTGAGTTCCAAATAAGTGGTAAGAAGTGACTTAAGATTCTTTCTATTAAGACATCTTAATTTGAATACACCACCACTGCAAGTAACTCGAATTGTTTTCACCATGCTCAACTCCCTTAACAACGTCTCATCAATATCAAAGAAAGCATATGAAATAGCATGACTCATTTCATCGAACATGGTCGTGGTTTCATCACTGTTTATTACTTCTTCCTCTATTCTGGGTGGCAGGATTTTTTCTTTCAATACAGTTCCTTCAAGATCAAAACAATCGCCATTTTTCAATTCGATTTTTAATGAAAATGAAGGAGCAGAATTCATCGGGCCGGAAAAGTAGGAATCATAACGCACCATCATCTTGTTGCAACTACCATCGTCTTCTACTACAAGACAGACTACAAGAATGTTGTTGAACCTGTTGATGACAACCGGTTTCGTAAAACGCCTGGCATTTAAGCCGTACGGCACAATTAATAAAAGGATCAAGCCAATAAGAAGTCTTCTCATTTCACGAACTGCTTAGTCAAAGCCTCGATCTTGGCATCGGCGTCTGCGCCTTTTGCACCAAAATAGAACTTTATCTTGGGCTCGGTACCGGAAGGGCGCACCGACACCACATCTCCCGCCTCGTCGAAGAACTGCAGCACATTGCTCTTGGGCTGGCCCGTCTTCTCGGGTTCGAGATAATCTATCACCTTGCAGACAGGCGATCCGCAGATCTCCTTGGGAGGATCGTTGCGGAATGCGGTCATCATGTCGGAAATCTCCTTCGCTCCGCTGACACCCTTGCGCACAATGTAAACCATATGCTCTTTGCGGTATCCTATCTCAGCGTAAACCTTCTGCAGCAGCTGATACATGGTAAGCCCCTGGTCTGCGGCCCATGCGGCGCATTCTGCGACCATTATGCAGGCCATCTGGGCATCCTTGTCGCGGACAAACTGGCCCACGTTGAAACCGTAGCTCTCCTCGCCTCCGCAGACGAACTCACCGTCGGCCTCGTGCCTCTTGACGACCTCGGCGATATACTTGAAACCGGTAAGTACGTCATAGCAAGGGATACCGAACTTGTCGGCCAGTTCGCGCAGGGATTCGGTAGTGACTATGGTCTTGACCAGATACTGCCCCTTGCCAAGCGTGCCTAGCTCCTTGCGGCGGCTCAGGATGTAGTAGGTAAGCAGCGTAGCGGTCATGTTGCCGTTGAACTGGACCATCTTGCCGTCATTGTCGCGCACGGCGATACCCAGCCGGTCGGCATCAGGGTCGGTAGCCATCACTATGTCGGCTCCTTCGCGGTCGGCGGCCTCCAGGGCCATCTTCATGGCCGCGGGTTCCTCGGGATTGGGAGATACCACGGTCGGGAAGTTGCCGTCGCTTACATCCTGGTCGGGAACATGTATCACGTTCTTGAAACCGAGGCGGTGCAGGCATTCGGGCACCAGACGCACTCCGCAGCCGTGAAGGGGGGTATAGACGAACTTAATGTCGGAATGGCGGGCGCAGGATTCGGGAGATAGCGCAAGCGACAGGATATCCCTCAGATACAGCGCATCCACGTCCGCACCCATCAGGTCGATGCTGCCGCAGCGTTCGCCCGAAGAGAACTTCACCATCGAAGGCTCGGTAATCTTGTTCACCTCGTCCACTATCTCTTTATCGACGGGAGATGTAATCTGCCCTCCGTCACTCCAGAAAACCTTGTATCCGTTATATTCCTTGGGATTGTGCGACGCAGTGATCATGACCCCGGCCACGGCCTCCTTTAGGCGTATGGCATAGCTCAGTTCGGGGGTAGGACGGATATTGTCGAAGATGAACACATGTATGCCGTTGGCCGACATGACATCCGCCGTGATGCGGGCGAACTCCTTGCTGTTGTTGCGGCTGTCGTAGGAGATGCAGAAGCGCAGGTCATCCCCCTTGCAATGGCTCAGAATATAGTTCGCGAGGCCCTGGGTGGCCATTCCGACCGTGTATTTGTTCATACGGTTCGTACCTACGCCCATGATACCGCGGAGGCCTCCGGTGCCGAACTCCAGATTCTTGTAGAACGCATCCTCGAATGCGGCGGGATCGGAATTGCGCAATTCTATGATTTTACCTTTGGTTTCGGGATCGAAATCGCCGGTGAGCCAGGCATTGGCCCTTGAAATATAATCGGACATATTCAAATAGTTTTCGTCAGTTTCAAATATAATTAAGATTATTGGTTTTTCAGATATTTCAGCCAGAATTCCCTGTCGGCCTCTGCAGAATGCTCTCCCTGCTTGCCGCGATATCCGTGCATGCCGTCAGGATAAATCATAAGCTCGAACTGCTTGCCGGCTTTCTGGAGGGCATCTACCAGCTGCAAGGTATTCTGGAAGTGGACGTTGTCGTCGCCGGTGCCGTGGGTAAGTTTGAGATGCACCTTGTCGGAAAGCTGGTCCGCATAGGACAGCACCCTGGAGCGCACGAAGCCCTCCTTGTTGTAGGCAGGAGTCAGCATGAAACGTTCGGTATAATGCGAATCATAGAGCGTCCAGTCATATACTCCCCCGCCTGCGATTCCGCAGCAGAAAAGCTCCGGGTGCTGCAGGAGCAGCATCGCGGTCATAGTGCCGCCGAAAGAGAAGCCCTCCACGCCGATATGGTCCCCGTCCACATAGGGAAGGGATCTGGCCCACTGCGCCCAAGTCACGAAGTCCTGCACGGGAACAGTGGTGAGGTCCTTGAACACGAGATCGGTCCCGTTGCGGCCATTATGCCCGGCGGCGCGACAGTCAGCGATTATGCGTATGATACCGTTCCGGCTGAACCACTGGTCGCGCGGGCGCCAGAGGTCTTTTACATACTGGGTACCGGGCCCGCCGTAAATCTCGAAACAGACAGGATACTTCCTGGAAGGGTCGAAGCCGAGCGGCAGGGTGACCTGTGCAAACATATCCTGGCCGTCGGCAGCCTTGATGCATACGGTCCTCGGAAGGGCCACGCGGGCAGAATCTTCCTCGGCGGCAATGCTGCCGGGAGCCCTGGTAGACCATTCGAAGGTCCTGGTGCGGGCGTTGGACAACTTGGCATAGTAGCTCTTCATATCCCTGGAGAACCAGGCCCTCTCCACGTGGTAACCGAGCGGAGTTATACGGGTAATCTTGCCTTTCTTGCTAAGCTTGTAGAAGCCGGACTGCACCCTGGAATCCCTCTGGGCCAGGAAATAGACATCTCCCCGGGCTTCGTCGTACTTGCGGAGGACTATGTTCCAGTTGCATCCGTCGGTAAGTCTCTTGAGCACCTTGCCGTCGTAGGAAAGGTAATAGATCTGCTCCCATCCGCCTTCGAAAGAACGGGCCATGAACAGGCCGTCCTTGGCGAAGAGCATCCCTTCTATCCACTCCAGCCAGGTGGTGGAATTCTCGTCGTAAACCAGCTTCTTGCTGCCATCCTCGGCGCTCACGCGGAAGAGCTGCAGATAATTCTGTATCCTTGGTTCCCGCTGAACAAAAAGTTCCTTGCTGTCGGCTCCCCAGAAAGGAGTGCCGAAATACTGGTCGGGGCTGTCTTCGAAATCAGCCCAGACAACATCGCCGGACTTCTCGAAGTCGATGATTCCTATGCGTACGGAGGGATTCGCCTCCCCTACTTTGGGGTATCTTGTCTGGTTCAGCCTGCCGTCCTGGCCCACTGCGCTGTAGATGGGGAAAACCGGCACTTCGGTCTGGTCGAAACGGTAGAAGGCAAGCTTCTTGGAATCGGGGCTCCACCAGAAAGCACGGTACTGGCTGGGCCTGCCGAATATTTCCTCGTAATACACCCAGGACGCACGTCCGTTAAGGATTGCGTCGGATCCGTCGAAGGTGAGCTGGGAATCGACTCCGGATGCAACTTCATGGACATAAAGATTGCCGTCGGTGGTATAGGCATAACGGGTGGAGTCCGGCGAATAAGTAAGGTTCAGCACGGAAACGAGCAGACAGATCAGATAGTTCATTTAAAGAAACGGTCGCTAAAATTAATCAAATATACTTTTTCTACCGCGCGGGTAAGCGCAGTGTACAGCCATTTAAGGTCGTCGAGGGTCTGTTCTTCCTGCCAGAAGGGGCAATCGATGAACACGCAGGCCCATTGTCCGCCCTGGGACTTATGACAGGTCACGGCCTCGGCATATTTCAGTTGCAAGGCATTGTAGTAAGGGTCCTCGCGTACCGCGTCGTAACGGGCTTTCTTGGTCTTGAAACCCGCATAATCGGCATCCACCCCCTGGTACAGCATGTTCTGCTGTTCGTAGGTAAGGGAGGCGGATTCGCTTTCGAGGGTATCCAGGCAGACCTTTGCCTTGATGTCCACGCTCCCGTAGTCCGGGAAGTTCAGCACGGCATCCGCAAAATGCAGACCATAACGGTCCTCGTAGTTACGTATGCGCATGAGCGTAGCCATGTCGCCGTTGGCTATGTAATCCATCCCTTCCACATCGTCCACGAACTGGTAACAGTTCTTGACTATCATCAGCTTGTCGCCACGCACGAGACGATCTTCCTTGTACTGGACCTGCGAACGTATTCCCAGGTTATAGCGTATCGCACGCTTGTTGGAACGGCAGAGTATTATGGTTTCGTCTTCGCCATAATCGGCATAGGCGGCAGTGATGGCATCTATCAGCCCCTCCCCCGTTATCCTTTCGATGTCGGGGCATCCTTTGATGTCCAGTTTGATGGGTCCGGGTTCGTCGTAGGCATTGCGTATCATCTCGCGGATGATGGTCGCATTGCGGAGTATCCCCGACTCCCTGGCCTGTCGGACGACGGAGGTAAGCTCGGCATAGAGCACGCCTCCGAATCCATCCATATAGTCCCTGCTGAGGGCAGGGCTCTCGTCCAGACCTACCGGAGGAAGCTGGGCGGCATCGCCTATCATTATCAGCCTGCAATCCACCCCGGAACGCACATAGTTCACAAGATCCTCGAGGAGGTTCCCGGTGCCGAAGGCGGAAGAAGATTGATGCGAGGATTCTTCTATGCCGATAAGCGAAACTTCATCTACCACGAACAAGGTATTGCGGGCCTTGTTGGGCGACAGGCTGAACTGCCCGAAACCATCGTCGCCGACCGATTTCTGGCGGTAGATATGCTTGTGTATCGTGAATGCAGGCCGCCGGCACATCCCGGAAAGGACCTTGGCGGCCCTGCCGGTAGGAGCCAGCAGCACGGTATGCAGTTTACAAGACTCCAAAGCATCCACCACCGCGGAGATTGCGGTAGTCTTGCCAGTGCCGGCGTAACCGTTGACCACGAGTATGTCGGCATCATCTCCCGTGAGGAAGGTGGCTATTCTATGCAAAAGGGAATCCTGGCAGGGGGTGAGCTCGTAGGAAAAACGGCCCAGGAATTCTTTGTAAAGGAAATCGCTGCGATCCATCTATCTTTTCTTGCGTGAGAAGAGAAGGGACGCAACCGCTAGAACGGGGTAGATTTCCACGCGCCCCATGAACATGTCGATGGTGTAGAGGAACTTCGCAGCGGACGGTTCCGCATTGTAATTACCCAGCGAGCCTATCGAACCCGCGGCAGGACCCACATTGTCGAGGCAGGAGATGGTCCCCATTATCGCATTGCTGCTGTCGGAACCGACCGCTAGGCAAAGCAGGGCGGATATCAGGAAGATGATGAAGAAGGCAGCGACGTACATAACGTGCGGCTCGACTTCCTTATCCTGCAGCGGCTTTCCGTTCATCCTGACCTCAAGAATGGTGGAAGGATAGACGGTACGCTTGATATGTATGGCCAGCGACTTCATTACAAGCAGCACGCGGTCGGATTTAAGGCCGCCGGTGGTGGATCCGGCCATACCGCACTGGATTCCCATTATTATCGTAAGCACGGCCGGGAAAAGGGGCCAGACGCTGTTGTCGCAGATGGCAAGGCCCGAGGTAGATGTGTAGCTGAACACCTGGAAACTGCCCCAGAGAAGGGCCTGACCGAAGGAATCTGCCACGTGATTGGTCCAGAGCGACAGCGTGACCAGCAGCGAAGCCACCACCAGGGAGATGGTGTAGTACTTGAACACCACATTATTGAAAGGCTTCAGCGAGCGGGTCATTATCGCCACGAAAAGCATTCCGAAATGCAGGGTGGAGGCATACATGAAGAACATCGTCACCAACGAAATAGGCAGCGAGTTGAAGGCTGCTATCGACATTGTGCGGGTGCTGAATCCGCCCGTGGCGCAGACGCTGAAGGTATGGCAGATGGCATCGAAGGCCGGCATACCGGCGAGCATATAGGAAATGAAGGCCGCTATGTTCATCCCCAGATAGACGGAACTGAAGATGATAACCGTCTGGTTGGCCCTCACGTTATAGGAATCCTTCGAAAGCGAAGAGAGCTCCATGTTGGTAAGCCTCAGGCGCATGGGGCTCGAAGAAGGGATTATCAGCAGCAGGAACACCACGACTCCCAAACCTCCGATGAAATGGGTCGAGCTCCTCCAGAACAGCAAGGACTTGGGCAAAGCCTCCACCTCTTCCAATATGCTGGCGCCGGTAGTGGTGAAGCCCGAAACGCTCTCGAACCATGCATTGACCACCGAGAAAGGGCCTCCCCACATCACATACGGAAGCATGCCGAAGATGAAGGACAGAATCCATGAGAGTACGATGATGACATACCCTTCTCTCATTGTGATGGCAGATGCCTTGCGTACGAAGATGAAGGGAAAGATACCGAATATGAAAGTCAGCAGGAAACTGATGGACAGAGGGGCGATCGCGGTGTCCTCACGGCCGAAGATGGCGAGGAGCAGCGAGATGAACATGAAGAGCGCACTCACGAGGAGTGCGATACCCACGTTCCTGCTTATAGTCTTCCAGTTCATTTGGCAGTCTCGGATTTCTTCATTGCGGAGATACGCTTCTTGAGGAGCTTGTTCTCTTCCGCAAGCTGCTTGATCTCGGTATTCAGGTCGTGCAGCTGGTCTTCACCGTTGAAGTCGTAAGTGTAATCCCGTTGGTAGTTACGATAGTTCTTCAGCGAAGACAGCATCCTGTATATAGGTTTGGAGTAGTTGGATTCCAGGAAGAAGAGCAGCATCAGCACCAGCAGCAGACCTACTCCGACAGCGATGATGCCGGGGATGATGCTGCGGTAGAAGGCACCCTGGAAGGTCTCGGAATTATCAGCGAGCTCCTCGTAGATGGCGTTGGACAGGGCGTCGATATCGTGGCGCAGGCGGTTATACCTCGGCTGGAGACGCTCGAAATACCACGACCTGGTATCGATGAAATCGGATGCGAGCACATCTTCAAGTTCGAAGGAAGTGAGCATGTAGGCAGCATAGGAATACTGCACGGAATCCGCAAGATGAGCAACTTTGCTGTTAGGAGCGGAAGAACGCAGGCTGTCGCAGCGCGACTTGAAAGCGACCTCGTCGAAGCCGGGGCGTTTGTTGGAAGACTCGTCACCTACCACAGATAGTACCGCCAGATTATATGAGTTGGCATCGTCATAGAGCTTCTGGGCTGCATTGATGCTCTCGATATTGTCTGCAATCATGTCCGAGATGTAACTACTCATCCTGCCATATTCCAAAACTGAAATGATGCTGGAAATCAGCAGCACCAAGGCAATGGAAATCAGGCTTAGGAACAACTTGGCCCTCAGGGACAAACGCATCTCTCTCATTTTTTAAAAAATTTTAAAAAACTTTACAAAAATACTAATAATTTGTTAATTTTGCCACATTAGAATGCTAAGACTTATGACTGTACCTCAGAAAGGAATTATCGATCTTTGCATAAAGAATGGCGATTGCAGTATCGCAGACCTGAGCCGGGAGTTGTCCGTAAGTGTTCCTACGGCCACTAAACTCGTATCCGAACTCATCTCCGAAGGCTTTCTGATCGAAAAAGGAAAGGTTGGCACCAGCGGCGGACGCAGGCCCAATACCTTCGGCCTCAATCCCGATGCAGGCTATTTCGTGGGCGTCGATGTCGCAAGGCAGCACTTCCACATCGCCATTGCCGATTTCACCGGCACGCTCAAGTTCTTCATCCAGGACATTTCCTTCGTCCTGGAGGCCAATGCCGATTCTTTCCGCACCATGTGCAAGAAGATCAAGGAAGTCGTGGCCAGTTCCGACATTCCTTGGGAAAAAGTCCTTGGAATAGGCATCAGCCTTTCCGGAAGGGTGAATCCCGAAATGGGCTTCAGCCTTTCGTATTTCGTAAGCGACGACATCCCTCTCAAAGACATATTCCAGCGTGAACTCGGAGCTCCCGTGAGCATCGAGAACGACTCCCGCGCGATGACCTACGGCGAATTCGTCACGGGCGGCCGCGATGCCGACTCCGACATGCTGTTCATCAACCTGAGCTGGGGCCTCGGAATGGGCATGATACTGGACGGGCACCTCTACTACGGCAAATCCGGTTTCTCCGGAGAGTTCGGGCACTTCCCTCTCCTGGACAACAACATCATCTGCCGTTGCGGCAAGATCGGATGCCTGGAAACCGGCGCATCCGGCTCGGCCCTTACCAAGTGGATAGTCAGCAGGCTCAAGGAAGGTCGCCGGTCTTCCCTGTTCAATATCTATAATGAAAAGGGAGATATCACCCTCCAGAACGTACTGGATGCCATCGAAGACGAGGATGTGCTCGCCATCGAAGGTATCGGCGCCATCGGAGAGACCCTCGGCCGCGGTATTGCAGGCCTTATCAATATCTTCAATCCCGGTCTGGTGGTAATTGGCGGGCGCCTGATAGTTGGAAAAGACTATCTTATGCTCCCTATCCGTACCGCCGTCAACAAGTTCTCCCTAAGCAAAGTCAGCACGGACACCAAGATCCGCTTCTCCAACCTGGGCCGCAGCGCCGGCGCCATAGGCGACTGCCTGCTATCTAGAAGCAAATATCTGAATCAACTTTAGTCAATTCACTGA
>JAFZJI010000118.1 GCA_017552105.1 Bacteroidales bacterium
CCTACAGCTCGAAGGCGCTCTTGAGGAGATCGACGCTGTCGAGTTTTTCCCAGCCGAAGAACTGGATGCCGCCTTCGACGTAGGGTTCGCGGCCGAAGTGGCCGTAGGCGGCGGTGGGGGCGTAGATGGGATTCTTCAAGCCGAAGCGGCGGACGATGGCGGCGGGGCGGAGGTCGAAGAGCTCGCGGATCTTGACGGCAATCTCTGCATCCGGCCGGACACCGGTACCGTAGGAGTTTACGTAGACGCTGACGGGCTCTGCTACGCCGATGGCATAGGCGAGCTCCACGAGGCATTCGTCGGCAACGCCGGCGGCTACCAGGTTCTTGGCAAGGTAGCGGGCGGCATAGGCTGCGCTGCGATCCACTTTCGAAGGATCCTTTCCGGAGAAGGCACCGCCGCCGTGGGCACCACGCCCTCCATAGGTATCAACTATGATCTTGCGGCCGGTAAGTCCGGTGTCTCCGGCGGGCCCGCCGATGACGAACTTGCCGGTGGGATTGACGTGGAGGATGAATTTATCGTCGAAGAGGGCGGCGATGTGCGCGGGCAGGGAAGCGATGAGGCGGGGGAGTACTATCTCCCGGACATCCTTCTCGATGCGCTCGTGCATGGCCTCGTCGGTATCGAACTCGTCGTGCTGGGTACTTAATACTATAGTATGTACGCGCACGGGCTTGTTGGTCTGCCCGTCGAATTCCACGCTGAACTGCGCTTTCGCATCGGGGCGGAGATAGGAGATCTCGCCGTTGTGCCTCATGTCTGCGAGCACGCGCAGGAGCTTGTGCGAAAGATAGAGGGCCAGAGGCATGTAGTCCGGTGTATTCTTGCAGGCGTAACCGAACATCATACCCTGGTCACCGGCGCCTTGGGCCATCTCGTCCTCGCGCACCACGCCCCGGTGGATATCCGCGCTCTGCTCGTGGATGGTGGAGATGATTCCGCAGGAAGCGGCGTCGAAACCGTACTCGGCCTTGGTGTAACCTATACGGGAGATGGTGTCGCGCACGACCTTCTGAATGTCGACGTACGCATTCTCGGAGGCGACCTCGCCTCCGACAACCACGAGACCTGCCGTGCAGAAGGTCTCGCAAGCTACCTTTGCCTCCGGATCCTGGCGGAGGAATTCGTCTAGAATAGAATCTGAAATCTGGTCGGCAACCTTGTCAGGATGCCCTTCCGAGACACTCTCGGATGTGAAGAGATAATTCATTTTAGCATTTTTTTAAGTTACCGGGGTTGCAAGCAGTCAAATCTTTCCCCTTTCGGGCGCAAAGATACGAAAAATGTATTAACTTCGCAGCCTGAAATCAAACTTATCTACAATAAAAAGTTTATGAAAAAAGTTTTCAAGATACTGTCGCTGAGCTTCTTAGCGATGCTTTTTGTCGTGTCTGCCTTCGCGCAGGTGACGACATCTTCCCTTGGCGGCCGCATCGTAGATGCGTCCGGTGAACCTCTCCCTGGCGTGGCCATCGTAGCCACTCACGTTCCTTCCGGAACCACCTACGGCGGGGTATCCAACGGCGAAGGTCGCTATACCATCCAGGGTATGCGTACCGGTGGCCCTTACACTGTCGAGGTCAGTTGCCTTGGCTTTGCAACTGTCAAGTATTCTGACGTTACCCTCCAGCTTGGTGAGCTCTATGCTCTGAACGCCACGATGAAGGATGACACCCAGATGCTCCAGGAAGTTGTCGTGACCGCAGCTCCTACTTCCAAGTTCGCTGCCGTCGAGAAGACCGGTGCATCCACCAACATCTCCTCCAGGCAGATGAACGAGCTCCCTACCGTGAGCAGGAGTATGACCGACATCGCAAAGCTTTCTCCTTTCGGAGGAAACGGAATGAACTTCTCCGGTAGCTCAGGCCGTTCCGCGAACTTTACCGTCGACGGTGCAAACTTCAACAATAACTTCGGTCTTTCCGCATCCCTTCCCGGTGGTGGCAACCCCATCTCCATCGATGCCATCGAGGAAATCCAGGTTATCGTTTCCCCTTATGACGTCCGCCAGTCCAACTTCATCGGAGGTGGTATGAACGCCATTACCAAGTCGGGAACCAACACCCTCAAGGGTACCGCCTACGTATATCATCAGAACGAGAACCTCCACGGTAGCCGCATCGACGGTGTCGATCTCGAGAGGACTACCGAAAGGGAGACCACTTACGGTTTCACCCTCGGCGGACCCATCGTAAAGAACAAGCTCTTCTTCTTCGTGAATGCCGAGCGTACCCCTAATCCTTCCGAGGTCATCAAATGGCGTACTTCCGAGGACGGCGTGGCAGACGAAGACCGCATGATCACCCGCGTCAAGACTTCCGAGGCCGCGACCATGCGCCAGTTCCTCAAGGACAACTACGACTACGATCCCGGTTCCTACAGCAACTACAACAAGGATAACGGAACTACCAAGTTCCTCGGCCGTATTGACTGGAACATCAACCAGAATCACAAACTGGCTCTGCGTTACACTTACACCACCGCCAACGAGTGGAAAGTTCCTTCCACTTCCCGTGACGTTCCTACCCTCGGCAACAACATGGTCAGCAAGGATGGTCTCGTGTTCAGCAACTCGCTGTACAACCAGATGAACAACATCGCCACCTACGGCTTCGACCTCAACAGCCGTCTTTCCGACAACCTCTCCAACCAGCTACTCTTTACCTATTCCGATACTCAGGATGTGCGTGGAAACGACGGTGGATTCTTCCCCTTCGTGGAGATTGCCTCCGGAGACCTCGGCGACGACTCTATGCCTTATATGGACTTCGGTACCGAGCTCTTCACCTATCGTAACAATGTCCAGAATACCGTTCTCAACATCAAGGACGATATCACCTACTATATGGGCGACCACAAGATCACCGCTGGCCTGAGCTACGAGGCCCAGAGGGCTATCAACACCTATATGCGTAACGGTACCGGTATGTACCAGTTCAGCAGCCTCTCCGACTTCTACGCCGGCAACGCCCCCGTTGCAATGGCATTCGACTGGGGCTTCGACGGTGACGAGTATCCTTCCGCAAAGGTGCGTTTCGCAATGTTCGGCATCTATGCCCAGGACGAGTGGAGCGTGAACGACAAACTCAAGCTTACCGCAGGTATCCGCTTCGACAACATCTCCTTCAACAACGACGATATCATGACCAACAACGCCACCAAGGCTATCGACTACGGCGGGCGTCACGTTGATACTGGTCTCTGGCCTAAGAGCAATATCCAGATCAGCCCCCGTATCGGCTTCAGCTACGATGTCTTCGGCGACCGCAGCCTCAAGATCCGCGGTGGTTCCGGTCTTTTCGCCGGCCGTATCCCTCTCGTGTTCTTCACCAACATGCCTACCAATGCAGGTATCGTGAAGGGCCGTCTGACCCAGATGAAGGATGCTGCCGTACTTTCCCAGTTCGTCCAGGGTGGCAAGATCGTTACCGACCGCTGGAAGATCCTCGAGATCCTCAACGGAATCGACGCCGACAAGTATCCTACCACCATCACTCCTGAAACCGCTCCCGCTCCCAGCGAGGTCGCAGGTGTGGACAACAACTTCAAGATGCCTCAGGTGTGGAAGTCCTCCATCGCTTTCGACTGGACTCTTCCTCTTAGCTTCCCTGTCACCATCACCGGTGAGTACATCTACAGCAAGACCCTCAACGCCGTGATGCTGACCAACTACAACATCACCGACGACAACTCCGGCTGGGCTACCTTCAACGGTGCCGACCAGCGTCATATCTATCCTTCGAACTACAAGTACAACAGGACCGACGCTTTCATCCTTACCAACTCCAACAAGGGTTACGGTTCCATCGCAACCATCGAACTCAAGGCCGAGCCTGTCAAGGGACTTGATTTCATCGCATCCTATACCCACACCGTCAGCAAGGAAATCACCGGTATGCCCGGTTCCAACGCCTCTGCCGCCTGGCAGTACATTCCTTCCGTCGACGGCCCGAACTTCAACATACTGCACAACTCCAGCTACAACCGCCTTCCTGACCGTCTGATGGCTTCCATCAGCTACACCGACAAGGCGCACAACCACTGGAGCCTCCTCTACGAAGGCCTCCGTTACTCCGGCAACAGCTACATCTACGCCAACGACATCAACGGTGACGGTAACAGCTACGACCTTATCTACATACCTAAGGACGAAGAGATGGGTGTCGGCGCTGACGCTGCATTCCGCTTCGCTACTCAGGAAGATATGGACAAGTATGTCGAATTCGCAAAGCAGGATGAGTACCTCAGCTCCCACAAGGGCCAGTATGCCGAGGCTTACGCTGTGAACCAGCCTCTCCGCCACGTCTTCGACTTCCGCTACGCTCACGACTTCATCATCAAGGTCGGCAGCGTCAAGAACACTCTTCAGGTCAGCCTCGACGTCCAGAACGTGGGCAACCTCTTCAACTCCCAGTGGGGTGTCACCAAGACCTGGAATACCGACGTACCAGTCAATAAAGACGTAAATGCAAAGATCCTGAAGTATGAGCGTACAGATCCCGACGGAGTTCCCGTGTTCTCCACCACCGTCAACAAGGGTGTCAGCACTTGGGATTTCCAGCACACTCTCGGCAACTGCTGGTATATGCAGATCGGCCTTAAGTACATGTTCAACTAATTAATCAGGCTAGTTATGAAATTCAAATATATTATCGCCTCTCTCGCTGCAGCGGTCGCCCTTTTCGCAAGCTGCAACCCTGAGTTAGAGCCTGTGGCTAAAATGAAAGGCCTGGAAGTCTCCAACGACTACATCACCATTCCTACCGAGGGTACTGCAGTCACCGTCACCATCAAGGGAGATGAGGACTGGACCGCTTCCATTCCTGACACTAAAGTCGATTGGCTTACCATCGCTCCTGCTGCCGGCGCCGCCGGAGAGGAAGTGACCGTCAGCTTCTCCGCTACCGAATCCACTGCTGCCCGTAAGACCGAGGTCAACATCGTGATGGGCAAGAAGACCAAGATAATCAACGTCAACCAGGCCGCTCCTGCCGGTGTCGAGGTTCCTGCGTCTACCGTCAAGGACGTCTTCGACGGCCCCGACAAGACCTACAAGGTCACCGGTAAGGTCACCAAGATCACCGGCACCAACTATGGCAACTGGTACATCAACGATGGCACTTCCGAGACCGATCTCTACATCTATGGAACTTGCGACAAGAAGGGTGCTACCTTCGACAAGAACAACCCCAAGATGGAGGTCCTCAACTGCCCTGCCAACCCCAACGCCTGGGATCTCGCAGTGGGTGACGTGGTTACCATCGAAGGCCCCAAGACCGTTTACAGCGGCACCGTGGAGCTCGTGAACGTTACCATCATCAGCATCATCCCTTCGCTTATCACCGTCGACAATCTCGAGTTCTCCCTTCCTAAGGAAGAGACCACCGTTACCGCCAAGGTGCAGTACAGCGGAGATAATCTCGACTTCTCTTCCAACGCAGGCTGGCTCAGCGTAAGCAGCATCTCCCGCGTTGCCGATACTACCTTCGTGAACATTCACGCTAGCGCCAACACCGAGGATACCCGCAAGGGCGTCATCACCCTCAAGTCCACCAAGGGCGAGGCTGTTACCGAGGTCAACATCGACGTGACCCAGGCTTCCGGTCTCTCCGCATATCCTCTGCCTTACAACGATCCTCTTACCAATGGATTCGGTGCATGGGAGGTCGAGGTAGTGACTCCTTTCGAAGGTGTCGAGAACATCTGGACCAACAGCAGCTCCTATGGTATGGTTGGAAAGGTGACCGGCAAGGGTGTTTCCGAAGCTAGCGTCATCAGCCCTAACATCGACCTCACCGGTGCCAAGAACCCTGTCCTTACTTTCCAGCACGCCCAGAGGTTTGCAGGCAATGTAGATAACGAGTACACCGTATATGTCACCACCGACAACGGCGCCAGCTGGACCCAGGTCCTCGTTCCCGTCTATTCCGACGGTAAGAACTGGAGCTATGTCGCTTCCGGACAGATCAGCCTCGCAAGGTTCACCGGCGGCCTCGTTAAGATCAAATTCACCTACAAGAGCACCGCAGATGCATATGGCACCTGGGAGTTCAAGGACGTGAAGGTCGAGGATGTGGCCGATGCTAGCTACAAGAACATCGCCGAGCTCGACAACGCAGCCGCTGCCACCGAGGCCAGCTTCAAGGCCGAGCTTACCGACGCAGTCGTCAGCTATGTCAATGGCAACAATGCATTCATCCAGGATGCTACCGGCGGCGTACAGCTCTACAAGAGCGGCCACGGCCTCAAGGAAGGTGACGTCATCAGCGGAACCGTTACAGGTAAGATCAAGATCTACAACGGCTTCGCAGAGCTTACCGACATCAATGTCAGCGCTGCTACCGTTACCGCAGGCGAGGCTCCCGCAGCCACCGTGCTCACCATCGACAAGCTCCTTGCCAGCTATCTGCGCCAGCAGAACCGCAAGGTCAAACTCGAAGGCATAACCATCGATCCCGCTCTTACCACCTCGAACCGCAATACTACCGTAAAGCAGGGCGAGAGCACCATCGCAGGTTATTCCCAGGTCAAGAACAAGATCGAAATCGCTGCCAATACCGCAGGCGATCTCATCTGCTGGCCTACCCGCTACAATGCAAATCTGCAGGTAGGTATCTGGGATGCTGCACACTTCACCGCGAAGTAATTCAGCGACATACTTTTAAGGAATCGGCTGACCGGTGCAAACCATCAGCCGATTCCTTTTTTTGCTTTATTCGGAGGGATTAATTATATTCGCAGTCCACAAAGGATTGTTTAACAACGAATTAATACAACTAAAACACTTAATCATGAGAATCAGATCCCTTCTGGTCTTTGCAACTACTGCTGTGTTCATCCTGAGCGGATGCGAAAAGACCAATGAAAAGCCCAGTCCCGCCGAAATCACTCTAAAAAGCGAGGCTGCCATCGGCGTTTCTTCTGCCGAAACCACCAAGAGCATTACATTCGTCGCCAACCGCGATTGGACCGCGACCGTGTCGGAAGCAGCCCAGAGCTGGCTTTCCGTAACTCCCACCAGCGGAAAAGCCTCCGACAAAGAGCAGGTCGTCTCGGTCAAGGCTCTCGCAAATACTGAGGCCGAACGTTCCGGCAGCGTGACCATCTCCATCATGGATGGTGGCAAGATCGCCGGCTCAAAGTCCGTCACTGTAACCCAGGAAAACGGCATCCCTCCCTACACCGAGGCAACTGTCGAAGAAGTGCTGGCAGGAACTGCCACCGGCGGTGTAATCGTCGAGGGTTTCGTGATGGCGGCTGGCAATAATGCTTTTGTCATCAATGACGGCGGAGAGAAGAGCCTCTATGTGTTCGGAAAGAACGTCGCGGCTCCCGCTGCTCGCACCAAGGTGAAAGTGCAGGGTACGGTCGCAACTTACGGCGCTACCAACCTCATCCAGCTTACCGAAATCGAAGTCTCCGAATCTACCAAGGACTTCAATATCACCACTCCTACTCCCAAGAAGCTCGACGCAGCCGGCGTGGATGCCTATGCGGAGAATTGGTCCGAGCTCGTCGCCATCCAGGGTGTACTGAAGAAATCGGGCAACTATCTTAACATCGAAATCGGTGGCGACAGGGTGGGATCCATCGTGGCGTGCCCTGGCACGGATGCCCTGGTAGATGGCAAAACCTATGGTATCATCGGATTCTTCGCCGGCGTGAGCGGAAGCTCTACCAAGTACTTCAACGTCCTTCCTGCCGTCATCTCCGAGATCGATACCAGGGAACCCTGCGTGAAGATTTTCGAGGATGCAGGATATAAGATGGAGGATTACACCCGTCTGGCAATCGACTGGACACATAACGGATACTGGAACTCCACCGACGGCACCAACCACTCCAAGATCATCACCGGCCAGAGCAACTCCAGCCAGTTCGCTGCTACTCCTCAGTACCACAGGAGCGCACTGCCAGTGGGAAGCGTCCTGGTCGTCCAGGGTGCAACGGCCGAGGTCTCCAACGGTTGGATGTACCGTCCAGAGGGATGGCAGAGCAAGGGCTCCAAGAATAACGGCAAGCGCCCCGATAACGTTACCGGCAAGGCTAGCCCCGTAGTCGTCGTGGACGATGCTTGGTGGGGGACCTCATTCTACTACAGGGCCTTCAATGTGGCCCGCGTAGGCAATCCCAACCTTACCGAAGCCCAGCAGGAAGAACTGGAGCACATTTTCGGAGTCTTTATTCCCAAGCCACTTGCTTCGACCGACGAAATGCTCCGCAAGGGTGGTTACGACCCTGCCAACTTCACCAAGCTGGAATTCACCTACACCAAGGACGCTTTCTACAACTCCACTTCTGACACCAACTCCAATCTGGTTACTACAGGCGCCAATGTGGTACAGTTCGTGGCCACCAGCATAGTCGAGAAAGCCCAGATCCCCAACGGCTCGGTCATCGTGGTCAACTATGGCTATCAGTACCGTCCCGAGGGATGGCAGACTCTTGGTACCAAGAATTCCGCCACCCGTCCCGCTAACGTCGGCAAAAACGTGGTAGTCGTGGATGATGCCTGGTGGGGCAACTACAACTACAGGGCGTTCAACCTTGCCAAGTTCGGCAACCCTAGCATGACGGAAGCATCCGAAAGGGATGCCGTAATTGCTGCCTTCGCAGTTTACGTTCCTAAGAACTAAACTTGTATACATTTCCTAGGGCGCAGCCTCCGGGCTGCGCTTTTTTTTTGATTTATTCCGTAGGAATAACTATATTTGAAAGCTATAAGCAAAATAACTTCAACAGAAAGATATAAACTAAAACTATCAATTATGAGAATTAAATCGATACTCGCAATCGTGGCCACCGCTGCAACCGTACTGTTCGCAGGGTGCGACCCCAAAGAGCCGGATCTCGGCGCTGCTGAAATCTCCATCAAGGGAGACGCCTCCATCAATCTGACTCCTGCCGAGTCTTCCCAGGCCGTCAAGTTCGTTGCAACCCGCGCCTGGACCACTACCGTCTCCGAGAACGCAGCCGATTGGATTGCCGTTACTCCTGCCAGCGGAAAGGCTTCCGCCAAAGAGCAGACTGTTACCATCGACGTGCTTGCCAATGCCGGCAAAGACCGCATGGGAACCGTTACCATCTCCATCCTCCAGGGTTCCACCGTGCTTGGTTCCAAGACCATCACCGTCAACCAGGAAGGTGAGCAGGGCTCTTCCTACGTCACCATCGCAGCTCTCCGCGAGCAGGCTCCCACCGGCGAAGATGCAGTAAGCATCGCTGATGGAACCATGGTAAAGGGTGTCGTCCTTTCGAATGTAAGCCTCAATAACCTTACCTCCAAGAAGATTGTCTATCTGCAGGATGCAACTGCAGGTGTGCAGATATTCCTGGATGCCAACTCCACTTTCAACCGCGGGGATGAAATCTCCATCGACCTTACCGGCGCTTCCATGAAACTTTACAGCGGACAGCTCGAGATCGAAGGCGCGAAACTCCAGAACGCCAGCAAGACCGGTGATGCCACCCTCGCTGCCAAGACAGTTACCATGGCAGACTTCCTCGCCAACAAGTATGAAGCCCAGTATGTGGCTCTCGAAGGCGTTCAGGTCGCAAAGGCCGACATTGGCAAGACCTGGGTCCAGGGCGGAAAGGCTACCAGCGTCAACTTCGAAGATGCCGAAGGCAACACCTTCGTGGTGCGTTCCAGCCAGTACTCCAGCTATAAAGACGAGACCGTTCCTTCCGGAAGCGGTACCATCAAGGGTATCTCCTCCTTCTACAACGGAACCCTCCAGCTCCTCTTTACCGAGACTGCCGACTATGCCGGCCTCACCGGCGAGCGCATCGAGCCCGCCTTCACCGAGACCACCATCGCCGCAGTCCTCGCAGGTAGCGTTACAGGCGGAGCTATCGTAGACGGTGCAGTCGTTGCCGCAGGCAAGACCTCCTACGTCATCAACGATGGCGGCGAGAAGAACCTCTATGTCTATGTTACCGACAAGGAAGCTGCCCTGCCCGCAGTGGGCAAGGTGGTTACCGTAACCGGCACCGTTGCCAAGTATGGCGCCACCGAGCTTATCCAGCTTACCGACGCCACCTTCGCCGAAAGCACCAAGACCATCACCCCTGCCGCACAGACCCCCAAGGCCCTCGATGCTGCAGCAGTCGATGCCTACAACGGAAACTGGAGCGAGCTCGTAACCGTTACCGGCAAGCTCAAGAAGTCCGGCAACTACTTCAATATCGAAATCGGCGGCTCCCGCGTTGGATCCGTGGTGGCTACCACCCTCACCGATGCCCTTACCGACGGTGCCATCTATGATTTCACCGGTTACTTCGGCGGCGTCAGCGGAACCAGCACCTACTACTTCAACATCCTCCCTACCGAGATCAAAGAGAGCGAAAAGCCCGTGTTCAGTGTTACCAAGGATGCTATCACCGTAATCGCTACCGATACTTCCGCCAGCTTCGGTGTCGAGAGCAATGTAGACTGGACCGTGGTTAGCGACAATGCCGATTTCACCGTGGCCCCTGCCTCTGGCAATGGTAATGGTACCATTACCGTGAGCTTCGCTGCCAATACCAGCACTACCGAAGACAAGGTCGCACACATCACCGTCAGCACTACTGCCGAGGTCGAGGTGAAATCCTTCACCGTGACCGTCACCCAGCAGAAGGTTGCTTCTTCCGGCGAGGAGAAGACTCTGACTTTCGTCATCGATGACATCAAGGGCAATTTCTCTGCAGAAACCGATCCCACATATAAGGCCGGGTTCTCCGCAACCGTACAGGGAATCAAGATTGGATACTATCTGCATCAGAGCTCATCCGATATGGTTGCTTGCACAGATCTTCTGAAAGTTTATAAGAATGCAGTCCTTTGCCTGACCGCTTCCGGTGCCAAGATCAAAAGTGTTGTCATGGAGTGCTCTTCCACCAGCTACTGCGCAAACATGACGACCTTGGTGGGTGGCGGAACCTGCAAAGCATCTTCTACAACCCTTACCTGGACGCCCGAGGCTCCTGCTTCTTACATCGTTGCCCAGGCAACCGAGAAGCAGAACAGAATCAAGAAGATGACAGTCACCATCATCACCGACTAAATAATCAGCCAAAATAATGAGGCCGTTTTCCAACCTCATATCCTTAGTGCCAGTGGCAGCGCTCGCAGCGTTGTCACTGACACTATTTTCTTGCACCCGGGAGGAGAAGACGGTCGATACCGTCACCCCTGAAATCTCCCTTCCCAAGAGTTCCGTTGAATCAAAGGCCGGAAGCCAGTTCATCGGAGTCACGGCCGGCAAAGCATGGACGCTGGAAATCGTTTATGAGGGCGAACAAAGCGGATGGGCCGAGCTGAATCCGACATCCGGAAACGGGCCCGTTTCCAATGTCAAGTTCCGCTATGCTCAGAATGACGACACCGCCAATCCCCGCAGCCTCAAGATCATACTCAAATCTGCCGCCGGCAAGGCCGAAGCCAGCTTCACCCAATACAACAAAGGATGGGCGAACGTAGGCGGCTATGGAGCGAAGATAGCCACCCAAGGTTGGCTGGAACTCCCCGCCACCTCTGCCGATGACGGGAAGGAATTCTTCACCCACTATATGACCGTGGGATCCAGGGAGATGAGAAACTACTCATACTACTACAGTTTTTCCGACTTCGATGCCGTATGGGTAGCCTATCCTCTCAATACCAGCCTCATCGGCTCATATCTTGGCAGAACGGATGACTGGGCATACGATCCTCTTCTGCCCCAGAGCTGCCAGCAGAATGTAATCAGCACCTATGGTACCGGTTACACCCGCGGCCATCAGATCCCTTCCGCCGACAGGCAGGGTACCACTTCCCGGAACGCTGCCACCTTCTATGCCACCAACATGACCCCTCAGGATTATGACTTCAACAGTGGCATCTGGGCAGCCCTGGAAGGTTCCGTGCGCACCCTGGCCAAACTTTCCGACACTTTGTATGTCGTTACCGGAGCCGTGCTGGGTTCCCGCAAGACACGGGACCGCGACGGACATAGCATAACCGTGCCCGATGCATATTTCAAGGCGCTGCTTTTCTATGGCTCCGGATATGGCAGGATCAACAAATACAGCGCTGCAGGCATCTACATGCCTCACGAATCCACCCTTTCCGGGTCTCCGGGCGACTTTGCCATGAGCATAGACGAACTGGAGCGGAAGACCGGAATACAATTCTTCGTCAACCTCCCTAAGAAGGTGGGCGACGAAACAACAAACAAACTGAAGGCCCAGGCACCCGACTGGCTGCCTTCATCCTGGTATTAACAGATTATGAAAAGAGTTTTAGCAATCATCCTTGCCCTTGCGCTCGTCGCCCCTTTCGCGAATGCAGAGCGTAAGCCTAAGAGCCATGTGATCGGCTTCTACAACCTCGAGAACCTTTTCGACACTTATCACGACGACGGAAAGAACGACTACCAGTTCCTCCCGGACGGCCAGAACCAGTGGACCGAGGCCAAGTACGAGAAGAAACTCCACAACATGGCAACCGTAATCAAGGCCATGGCCAAGGATAACGGCTGCTGGCATACCATCCTGGGTGTCAGCGAAATCGAAAACCGCCACGTGCTCGAGGACCTGGTTTCCCAGCCCGAAATCGTCGACGCCAACTATCAGATAGTCCATTTCGACGGTCCCGACCGCCGCGGTGTCGACTGCGCCCTCTTCTATAAACCCGAGTTTTTCACTCCCATCGCCACCGAAAGCATCCCCTTCACCTTCGAGCCCAGCGAAATCGATTTCAGCGCCTGGACCCAGGAAGAGAAGGATAACTTCCGCACCCGCGACGTGCTTATGGTCCGCGGTACAATCGACGGAGAGATGTTCGCATTCTTCGTGGCCCACCTTCCTTCCCGTATCGGAGGAAAGGGTGCCGACCTCCGTCCCCGCGGAGCAGAGATCATCTACCAGAGGGCTGCGCAGCTCGAGAAGGAGTTCCCCGGCATACGCATCGTGGTAATGGGCGATATGAATGACAATCCTTCCGACGTGAGCATGACCAAGTTCATGCGCGGCAAGGAGACCATCGACGAGATGGCAGACGGCGACTTCTTCTCCCCCTTCCTCAGCATGCTGAAGGCCGGTTACGGCTCGCTTGCATACCAGGGACAGTGGAATATCTACGACATCATCCTGGTGAACGGCCAGCTTGCCAAAGCCCCGGACAACGGATTCAAGATTGCAAAGGTCAACAAGAAGGGATTCTACGGCCGCGTGTTCAAGAAGGACTTCATGACCCAGCAGACCGGTCCCTACAAGGGAACGCCCTTCCGCACCTTCTCCGGCGGAGCATTCGTGGGTGGGTATTCCGACCACTATCCGACTTATATTGTTGTAACCAAATAACGCTATTATGAGAAAAACCATATTGGCAGCAGCATTGGCATTCGCGACCGGCCTCGGCTTCGTGGCTATGGGTGCCCCTCAGGCCCCGGACAGCTACAGCGGAGGAGTCAAGGGTACCGTGATCATCCGCGGCACCAAGGAACCGGTTCAGGGTGCCGTGCTCAATGTATATTCGGGAGCCGAGCTCGTGGCTTCCGTCAAGTCCGACGAAGTTGGCCAGTTCAAGGTGGACAACCTTAAGAACGGAATGTATGTCGTTGTCATCGAAGCCAGCGAGTACCTGCAGAATACCGTCAACGTAACGGTCAACGACGGATATGTGAAGAATATGTTCAACGTCTCCCTGACTCCTACCCAGAGCATGGAGAATATGGAAGATGCCTCCCTGATGGAGTTCGACCTCGATGACTCCGGCTACAACGACAGCCCGGCCATCATCGGCGGATCCAACGATATCTTCAACAATATCGCCAGCTTCGGCTTCAGCGCCGTCCGTTTCAAGACACGCGGCTACCTGAGCGAAAGCCAGGACGTGTATCTTGCCGGCGTGAAGATGAACGATGCCATTACCGGTTACTCTCCTTATTCCCTGTGGAGCGGCCTGAACGAGGCCACCCGCATCAAGGAGGCAACCATAGGCAACGAGATTTCCGAGTACGGCTTCAGCGGCTACAACGGATCGAGCAACATCTTCGCCAACGCTACCAACGTCCGCAAGGGATTCAGGGCCAGCGCCCTTACCAACAGCCAGTTCTACCGCCTGCGTCTGATGCTTTCCTACGCATCCGGAATGCAGGACAACGGCTGGGCCTACGCGTTCAACGTGAGCGGCCGCTTCGGCGGTAACGACTGGATCCGCGGCGTATATTACCGTTCTTTCGCATACTATGCAGCTGCCGAGAAGGTGTTCGACGATACCCACAAACTCGGATTCGTCTTCTTCGGAACGCCCGGCGAGAGAGGTAAGCAGATGGGCGCCACCCAGGAGGCTTACGACCTGGTAGGGGACAATATGTACAACCCTAACTGGGGCTATCAGAACGGTGTGGTCCGTAACTCCCGCGTGGCCAAGACCCACGAGCCTGTGGCCATTGTGAAGTACGATTACACTCCTTCCGACGAGTTCCAGGCCAGCGTCACCGCCCTCTATCGTTTCGGCCGCAACGGCAATACCGCCCTCGACTGGTACGATGCCGCCGACCCCCGCCCGGACTACTACCGCAATCTCCCCAGCTACTTCTACAACGCCGATCCTGACTTCAACCGTCAGAATACCGGCAAGTATGCCTGGGCCACCGAAATCTGGACCCACCCCGACGATTATCCTCAATATACCCAGGTCAACTGGGACAGGCTCTATGACGTGAACCGCCTCAGCCTCGACGAGGATGGAAACATGCGTTCCAAGTATGTAATCCAGGAGCGCCGCGTGGACCAGAACGACTTCAACCTCGCAGCCACCGCCAGGTACAAGATCAACCACTTCCTGTCCTTGAACGGAGGCCTCAGCGCAAAGGTCAACCGTACCGAGTACTACACCCGCATCGACGACCTGCTGGGCGGCGAGTATTTCATCAATATCAACAACTTCGCCGAGCGCGACTTCGGTGCCGATCCCATAGCGGTCCAGAACGACCTGGATTACTACTATGCCCACGGCAACACCGCCCAGAAGGTGAAGAAGGGTGACAAGTACGGATACGATTATTTCGCCAACGTGCAGAATTACGAGGGATGGGTGAATGCCAAGTATGCCCTCGGCAACCTCAGCGCCAACGTGGCCGGCAAGGTCGGCTACAACACCTTCTGGCGCGAGGGCGTATGGAAGAACGGCCTCTTCCCCGATGATTCCCAGGGTGAAAGCGAGCATAAGAGCTTCCTTACCTACGGTGCCAAGGCCGGTGTCAACTACGTGATAGGCGGCAACACCAGGCTCTACGCCAACGTGGGCTACTACAACGACGCGCCCAAGTTCAACCAGGCCTTCCTGTCGCCCCGTACCCGCAACAGCATCGCTCCCAACCTCACCACCGTCAAGACCTTCTCGGCCGACCTGAACGCTTCGTACTCGGCTAACGGCTACAACGTGAGGGGAACGCTCTTCTATACCACCATCAACGACCAGACCGACCTGATGAGTTTCTACGACGACCTCCAGAATGCCTTCACCAACTTCTCGATGGTGGGCATCGACGAGCGCCACGCCGGTGTCGAACTCGGATTCAAGGTCCCCGTTCCCGTGCCCGGTCTCTCCGTCCAGGGTGCACTCAGCATGGGTGAATACATCTACACCTCCAATCCCTACATGACCCAGACCGTGGACAACAGCTCCGAGATGGTCATGGAGAACCAGCCCGTATCTTACTGGAAGAACAATCCTCTTTACTCCAGCGACGGTGCAGGCGGATATGTCGAGGAAATCACCGGAACCGAGAAGCACTATGTGCCCAGCACTCCCCAGACTGCTGCCAGCCTCGGGCTTTCCTGGAACAAGAACTACTGGTTCATCGACCTCGACGTGCAGCACTTCCGCAATGCATATCTGGATATGAACCCCTTCTACCGCACCGACGTCGCGACCGCCGGTCCCGACAACAAGGTTACTCCCAACGAAATTATGGGACTTACCCGTCAGGAGAAGTTCGACCCCTGCTGGCTGCTCAACCTCAGCGTAGGCAAGAGCTGGTACATCCACTACAAGTATCAGCTTGGCGTGAACTTCAATGCGAAGAACCTTCTCAACAATACCACGGTCAAGACCGGTGGTTATGAGCAGACCCGTCTCATCGACAATACTACCAGCAAGACCCGGTTCTACCGTTTCGACTCCAAGTATTTCTATATGAGCGGATTTAACTATATGTTGAACGTCTATTTCAAATTCTAGGGCCATGAAGAAATCGTTGATCATCTTAGCTACCGCTCTTGCGGCCCTCGTTTCCTGCGAAGAGTGGGAACCGGTTTACACCCTCGACTACGACGAGCCCAAGGCGTTCGAGCCCGTTACCCTCGAACAGATGAACCAGATGGGGCGTCATATAACTATCGCCCAGCTGGCTGCCAGATATACTCCCGGAAACGGCCCCATAGCCATTACCGAAGATCTCTTCATTTCCGGAAAGGTCTGCTCTTCCGACAAGGCAGGCAATATCTACAAGAGTTTCTATATCCAGGACGAGACTGGCGGAATGGAAATCAAGGCCGGCCGCTCCAGCCTCTACAGCGACTATCACGAAGGTCAGACCATATATGTGTACCTGAACGGCATGACCGTGGGCATGTACGGATACAAGTCCGGCAACTACGGCGGAAACGGAATGGTGCAGGTCGGCCTGGAAGATCCCACCGGAGAATATGAGACTTCCTATATCGAACTCCCTTTCTTCATCGACAAGTACATCTACAAAGGTGAACTTGGCGCTCCCGTCGCTCCGACTACCCTCAGCGAATCCCAGCTGCCTTCGAAGAACGGCACCGTCGCCAGCTGCAAGTATCTTGGCGAGCTCGTCCATCTCGACGGCCTGCAGTATGCCAACAATGTGTTCACCCTGCTCTATCTGAACAGCAACGACAACAAGAAGGAATCTTCCAACCGTATCTTCGTGGCCGACCAGACCTGGGGAGTCAAGACCTGGGCAATGAGCAAGAACCTTATGGGCAAGTATCTCGAATCCGGCCTCTGGGATGCCATTAAGATAGGTAATGCTAACGACCAGAACTACGGTACCGTGGGTGACCACAAGGACAAGAAAGACCTTCTCGGAAACCTCGTGAACGGCAAGCACTATGGCGACATCGAGCGCCAGGCAGGCACCGTGAGCCAGACCTTCAAGATGGGTAATACCGAGGTCGCCATCCGTACCAGCGGCTATGGCCGTTTCGGCGATTACAAAATTCCCGACGATATCCTGGACGGAAGCAAGACCCTCAGCGTGACCGGCATCCTCACCCTTTATCAGGGAGATATCCAGATCACCGTGAATTCCTATGAGGATTTCACCTATGCCGACGGTACCCCTCTGCCCAAAGAAACAATGACTTTCTAAAATGAAAAAATTACTTTACATCGCAATTGCAGCAATGGCGGTTTCAGCTTGTAACACCAACCCCTTCCTCCAGGAATGGGACACTCCTTACGGAATACCTCCCTTCGACAAAATCAAGGTTTCCCATTATATCCCTGCCATCAAGGCCGGCATAGCCGAGCAGCAGGCGGAGATAGATGCCATCGTGGCAAATGAAGAGGCTCCGACCTTCGAGAACACCATCGTTCCTCTCGAACTCTCCGGCCGCACCCTTGCCAAGGTGATAGGAGTGATGTACAATGTTTCCGAGACCGACCGCAGCGACGCGCTCGACGCAGTGGTAGAGGAGTCCATCCCCCTTACCAGCGCGCACGAGAACAATATGTCCTTCAACAAGGCCCTCTACGAGAGGATCGCGGCCGTCTATAATGGCGACCAGTCCAATCTCACCCGCGAGCAGCAGATGGTGCTGAAGAAGCACTTCGAGGCTTTCGAGCGCGAGGGAATCGGCCTTCCCGAGGAGAAGCAGGCCCGTCTTCGCGAGATCAACGAGGCCATCGCCTCCAAGACCCAGAAGATCGGCAACAACATCCTCGCCGAGAGCAACGCCTTCAAGGATAAGTTCGGCTTCAGCGTGAGCGCCTATCCCGAGAAGATGACATCTACCGCCGACCGTGCCCTCCGCAAGGAGTACTATGAGGCCTACACCACCCGCGGACATCACGGGAACGAGAACGACAACGCCCTGCTTATGGTCGAGGTCATCCGTCTCCGCCAGGAGAAGGCCAGGCTGCTGGGATTCGAGAATTCCGCCAGCTACACCCTTTCCAACAAGATGGCGGCAGATCCTGCCACCGTCGATTCTTTCCTCCGCGGAATCCTGAAGGCATCTACCGCCAAGGCCTGCGAGGAGATTGCCGACATGCAGAAGATCATGGATGAAGACGTGGCCGCAGGCGTACTCCCTGCAGGTTCGAAGATCGAGCCTTGGGACTGGTGGTACTATGCCGAAAAAGTCCGCAAGGTCAAGTATGACCTCGATGACGAAGAGGTGCGTCCCTACTTCCATATGGATTCCGTCCGCAACGGTATCTTCGTCTGCGCCAAGCAGCTCTATGGCGTGAACATGGAGAAGCTGGAGGGCGTGCCCGCCTATAACAAGGATTGTGTCACCACTTGGAAGGTGACTGCCGACGACGGTTCGCTCATCGGTATCTTCACCACCGACTATCTGCCTCGCGACAGCAAGCGTGGAGGTGCCTGGATGAATAATATCCGGGACCAGTATGTGGATGCCGAGGGCAACGACGTGCGCCCCATAATCGTGAACGTCGGCAACCTTTCCGAGTATATGAACGTGGATGACGTGCAGACGGTATTCCACGAGTTCGGCCACGCCCTGCACGGGCTGCTGACCAAGTGCCACTATCCTTCGGTGAGCGGCACCAGCGTCACCCGCGATTTCGTGGAGACCTTCAGCCAGTTCAACGAGAACTGGGCATTCCAGCCCGAGCTGCTCGCCAAGTATGCCCGCAACGACAAGGGCGAGGTCATCCCCGCTTCGCTTGTGGAGAAGATCAACAATTCGCTCAAGTTCAACCAGGGATTCATGACCACCGAGCTGGCCGCAGCTTCGATGCTCGACCTCGTGTGGCACGAGACTATGATTCCGGAGGATATCGCCACCCGCGAGCAGGCTACCGAGTTCATCGACAAGCTCGAGGCCGATCTTGCCAAGTCCATAGCTCTCAATCCCGAGATCACCTACCGCTACAGGACTACCTATTTCAACCATATCTTCTGCAGCGGATACAATACCGGTTACTATGGCTACCTCTGGAGCGAGGTGCTCGACAGGGATGCTTTCAGCATCTTCGAGGCTTCCCCCGACGGGCCTTTCGACCTCACTCTTGCCAAGAAGTTCAAGGAGACCTTCCTCGAGCGTGGCGGAAGCGAGGAGCCTATGACCTTGTACAAGGAATTCGCCGGCCGCGAGCCCGATTCCAAAGCTTTCCTGGTAGGACGAGGATTACTTTAATAACTATTATAATAAATGAAAAACATCGTATTAGTACGCCACGGCGAGAGCCAGTGGAACAAAGAGAACAGGTTCACAGGTTGGACCAACGTAGATTTAAGTGAGAAGGGCCTTCAGGAGGCTCTCGATGCAGGCAAAGCCCTGAAAGAAGCCGGATTCAAGTTCGACATTGCTTATACCTCATACCTCAAGAGGGCTGTCAAGACCCTCAATAACGTCCTCGACGCTATGGACCTCGACTGGATTCCTGTCCAGAAGAGCTGGCGTCTCAATGAGAAGCATTATGGTATGCTCCAGGGACTGAACAAGGCCGAGACCGCTGCCAAGTACGGCGACGAGCAGGTGCTCATCTGGCGCCGCAGCTACGACGTGGAGCCCCTCCCTCTTCCCGAGTCCGATCCCAACTCCGCAACTCAGGATCCCCGCTATGCTGCGGTTCCCGATCAGTATGTTCCCCGCACCGAGGCCCTCAAGCAGTGCATCGAGCGCGTAATGCCTTTCTGGGAGTGCGAAATCTTCCCCATGCTCAAGAAGGTCGATAATATCGTTGTGGTAGCACACGGTAACAGCCTCCGCGGTGTGGTAAAGCACCTCAAAGGTATCTCCGACGCCGACATCGTGAAGCTCAACATCCCTACGGCTACTCCGTACGTGTTCGAGTTCGACGACGACCTCAATCTTGTAAAGGATTACTATCTTGCCGATCCCGAGGAGCTGGCCGCCAAGCAGGCCGCCGTCGCCAACCAGGGTAAAGCGAAATAAACTACAGATGCGTAGTCAGCAATTTCAGCTTCGGGCTTTCGGGCTCGAAGCTGATTTGCTTTTCGCCCATAGCCAGTATGGCTTCGCCGGCTTTGACGGGAGTGCTGGTGCCGTCGGTGCCCAGCACTGAGCCGGAGCCTTCCAGGCACATCACCACATAGAAGTTCTTCTTCACCGCCGCAAGGCCGGAGAGATCTACCGAAACACCCTTGCTGAGTTCGTATACATCCGTGGTGAAGTACTGGCACTTGGCAACCTGTACGCCGGCATTCTCCTTGCGCTCGTAGTCCGTCTTGTACGAAGGATAGACCTTGTAGTCGATGACATCCTTCGCCTGCTCGGTATGGAGCTGGCGGGGTTTGCCGTCCAGCCCGGGACGGTTGTAGTCGAAGATGCGGTAGGTGATGTCGGAGGTCTCCTGGATCTCTGCCAGATAGCATCCGCCGCATATGGCGTGGATGCGGCCGGCAGGTAGGAAGTAAACATCTCCCGGAGCAACCTTATGGTCGGCCAGAACCTCTGTGATGCGGCCCTCGGCGACCAGGCGGACATAATCCTCCTTGGTGATTTCCTTGGAGAGGCCTGCGAGCAGGTGTGCGCCCGGGGTAGTGCCTATCATATACCACATCTCGGTCTTGCCGCGGCACCCGTGGCGCTGGGCGGCTATTTCATCATTGGGATGTACCTGGATGCTCAGGTCCTGTTTTGCATCGATGAATTTGATGAGCAGGGGGAATTCCTCCCCGTAGAGTTCGTTGAGCGTCTTGCCGTCTTCCGGCCCGCCCACGACCTTTGTCTCGTTTCCCTTTACGCCGGACAGCACCCAATTCTCGGTGCCCCACACCAGCGTCTTCAATATCGGTTGGAATTTGTAAATCATAGTCTATCTACGTGCTGCAAAGCGAATCAGTATGCGGAGGAAGCGGAGCCCCAGGCTGCCGAGTCCGGCGGACAAGCCACTTTCGGCGGCTTCCAGACGGACGGCATTCATCTCCTCGGCGCGCTCCAGCTCGCGATGCCCGCCCTTGCCGCTGAGCATCTTGATGAAGGTTCCGCGGAACAGCACCTTCCTTAGTGCGAAGAGGATTACTGCAATCAGCAGAAGGCCTCCCGCGACTATCAGGGCTCCCAGGGCATAGTTGCCAAGAGCCTCGCCTATCAGCAGCACGCCGCCGAAGGCCAGGGCCGCAAGCGCCAGTATGGCGACTCCCAGTATGAGGAACCAGGCGAGGGTTCCTCCCAGGGCCTGCGAGGCGGTGTCGGCGCTCTTGAGCTTAAGCTGCTCCAGGCGCAGGTCTATGTAATCCTTGGTATCCATAACTAGGCTTCTTCTGCAGGTTTTTTCTTGTCTATGGCCTTTTCCAGGGCATCAAGGCCCTTGGAAACGGCATCCATAGCGCTGTCTGCTACCTCACCGGCCTTGTTCTTTGCCTTTTCGGCCAGGTCGCCGGCGGCCTGCTTAAGGCGTTCAGCATCTTCTTTACCTTTGTCGGAGAGAAGGTACGCGGCAGCGAGGGCGCCGATGGCGGCTCCTGCCAGGAATCCGAAGAATGAATTGTTTGCCATACTATTTGAGGTTTTCGATTAGTTCGTAGTCGAGGAGGCGCTGCTCCAGGTTCGCGTTCTTGACGCGGATGCGCACCGGGTCTCCCAGGCGGAACACCTTGTGCGTGCGTTTGCCCACCAGGCGGTAACGCTCTTCGTCAAATTCGAAGAAGTCGGAACGTATCTCCCGCAAGGAGACCATCCCTTCCACCTTGCTGGGCTCGATTTCAACGTACATGCCCCATTCGGTAACACCGGACACGCGTCCGTCGAACTCCATGCCGATCTTGTCCTGCATGTATTCGACGAGTTTGTACTTGATGCTCGTGCGTTCGGCCTCGGCCGCGATGACTTCGCGTTCGGAGGCGTGCTGGCATTCGCCCTCGTAGTACGATTTGTTGGCGCTTTCCTTGCCGGCCAGATACTGGCTGAGCAGGCGGTGTACCATCGTGTCGGGGTAGCGGCGGATGGGGGATGTGAAGTGGGTGTAGAAGTCGAAGGCGAGGCCGTAGTGGCCGATGTTGTCGGTGCTATAGCAGGCTTTTGCCATGGAGCGGAGGGCGATGTCCTCGAAGGCTTGGAGTTCGGGTTTGCCGGCTGCGGCTTTCATGAGGGCGTTGATGCTCTTGGCGGCTGCCCGGCCTTCAAGGGAGTCGCCCATCTTATATCCGAAGCCTTTGGCGAAGCGCTTGAGGCCTTCCAGTTTCTCGGTGTTGGGGACGTCGTGGATTCGGTAGACGAAGGTCTTGGCCTTCTTGGATGCCACGCCGTTCATCTGTCCGTCGGTGGCGATGAATTCGGCGACGGTGCGGTTAGCGAGAAGCATGAATTCTTCTATGAGCCAGTTGGCTTCTTTGCTGACCTTTTCGTAAACGTTTATTGGGCGTCCGTTCTCATCGACTTCGACCTTCATTTCGGGCCGGTCGAAATCCACCGCCCCGGCCTTGAACCGCTTTGCCTTCAGCTTCGCTGCCAGTCCATTCAGCGTTATGATTGCCTCGCAGAGGGTAGGGTCGAGCGGCTGCGAGACGGTTTCTATGATAGCCTGCGCCTGATCATAATCCAGGCGGAAATCCGAATTGATAGCCGTACGGCCTATCCACCTCTTCTTGATCTCCGCCTTAGGCGTAATCTCGCAAACCACCGAATAAGTCAACTTATCCTCGTGAGGCCGCAGCGAACAAAGCTTGTTGCAGAGCTTCTCGGGGAGCATGGGGACGGTACGGTCCACCAGATAGACGCTGGTGCCGCGCTCGCGGGCCTCCTTGTCCACTGCCGTGCCGGGAGTTACATAGTAGGAAACATCCGCGATGTGTATGCCCACCTCGTAGTTGCCGTTCTTCAGCTTGCGGAACGATAGGGCATCGTCGAAGTCCTTGGCGTCGGCAGGGTCGATGGTGAAGGTGAAGGTGTCGCGGAAATCCTTGCGGCCCTTGAGGTCCTTGGTAGTTATCTCTTCGGAGATGCTGTCGGCAGCATCCTCCACTTCTTTCTCGAACTTGTAAGGGAGATTGAACTCCGCCAGAATGGCGTGCATCTCGGTATTGTTCTCGCCGGGCATGCCCAGCACGTCGGCGATGTGGCCCACCGGGGCGGAATCCCCACGGTTCCATCTATCTACGATGGCGGCGACCTTCATCCCGCGCTTGGCGCCGAGCTTGGCCGCCTCTTCGGCATCTACTTCAATATCGTAGGGCATGTTCTTGCTCTGCATCATCACCCATGCCTGGGCTCCGACCGTGTGGAGGATTCCTACGAACTGCTTGCCGCTGCGCTTTACTATCTCCACGACCTCTCCCTCACGCTTGCGGACAGCCCGTCCGCCGGCTTTCGACGCCGCCTTGGTATCGGCCTGGCGCGTAACGGCCACTTTCACTATGTCGCCATCGAGGGCATTGCGGGTTTTGGAAGCTTTGACGAAGATGTCGTCATCCTGACCATCGACTATCACGAAAATGAATCCTTCGCGTGTCATCTGCACCCGGCCTTCGAACACCGGGACATTTTTCTTGGGTTTCCCGGAACCTTTCCGGGCACTGCGGGAACCTTTCCCGCCTTTGTAGTTTCTCTTAGTCATAACATACAAAGTTAATAAAAATAATGACTATCTTTGTTAAGACATAACTATTACCAATCCATGAGAAAACTCTTCTGTCTGCTGACAGCCATCTTTGCCCTGAGTTCCGCATATGCTCAGGTTAAGCCCATTTGCGGGCCTTATATCCAGAATCCCACTACCACCGGCTTCACCGTAGTCTGGGAAACCAATATGGACGCCGTGGCCTGGGTCGAAGTCGCCCCGGATGACGGCACGCATTTCTACAACTGCGAGCGCCCCAAGTACTACGACCTCCGCGGCTACGGCAACCAGGTCATCAGCAATATCCACAAGATACGTATCGACGGTCTGCAGCCCGGCACCAAGTACCGCTATCGCATAATGATGAAAGGCGTGCTGAGTTTCGAAGGCCCCGGCAAGGTGGAATACACCCGCCCCTGGGGGAGCGATGTCTATAAGGGCGTCCCCTACGAGGCCTTCACCCTCAGGAAGGACTACGACAAGCTCCGTTTCGATATGTACAACGATATCCACCAGAAGGATTCCATTCTGAACCTGCTGATGAAGGGCGCCAAGAAGGATGAGGTGGATTTCGTAGTGTTCAACGGCGATATGGTGAG
>JAFZJI010000119.1 GCA_017552105.1 Bacteroidales bacterium
CCGCACCAGGTCGGTGAAGGTCCGTCGGCCTTCCTGGGTGGCGCTGATATCCAGATACACCAGTTCATCGGCCCCTTCCCGGGCATAGCGGGCGCCCAGTTCGACCGCATCCCCAACATCCCGCAAGTTCACAAAATGCACGCCCTTGACGGTACGGCCGTCCTTGACATCCAGGCAGGGTATTATCCTTTTGCACACCATAGGGCAATTTCCTCCATTGTTATACGGTTTTCATAGATGGCCTTGCCGACTATGGCCCGGTCGGCACCGGATTCCTGCAGGGCGGCGATATCTGCCATGCACCCAACCCCGCCACTTGCTGTCAGCACAATCGAAGGGAATTCCTCCTTCAGGCGGCGGTAGAGCTCCACGTCCGGTCCGGCGAGCATGCCGTCCCTGGAAATCTGGGTAACTACCAGTTCCTTCAGGGCGGGGAAGCTGCGGACCAGCTCGGAGATATCCTTCCCGGAATCCTTAATCCAGCCATCCACTGCGAGGGACGAGCCACGCACGTCAGCTCCCAGCACCATCTTCGGGAAAACCTCCAGCCATCTGCGGAAAGTATCGGGTTCGCGCACCGCAACAGTACCGCAGACCACATCGCTTGCGCCGGCCGAAAAAGCCGCGCGGACATCGCTTTCCGTCTTGATTCCTCCGCCCCATTCAATATCGACTTTGGCGGAAGATGCTATCTTCTCCAGCACGCCGAGGTTACAGGGCTTGCCGGCCTTGGCACCGTCCAGGTCCACTACGTGGATGCGCCGGACTCCTGCCCCGGCAAAGATGGCAGCTATCTCGGCCGGCGCCGCGGAATACTCTTTCTTCTGGGCGAAATCGCCCTGGGACAGACGCACGCAGCGCCCGTCCATCAGGTCTATCGCAGGTACTATCTCTATCATATCTTCAGGAAATTGGCGAGGATGGCAGCGCCGGCAGGGCCGCTCTTCTCGGGGTGAAACTGGGTTCCGAAGAAATTCCTCCGCCGCAGGGCCGCGCTGAACGGCACGCCGTGAGTGCAGAGGGCTATGGTGTCCTCGCAAGGCTCGGCATAGAATGAATGTACGAAATAAGTGTATGTCGGCTCCGGCAGGCCTTCGAACAAAGGTCCGGACATTGCCTGGAGATTGTTCCAGCCCATGTGCGGAACTTTAAGCGAAGGGTCGTCCGGGCGGAAACGCTTCACTTGGGTCCGGAAGATGCCGAGCCCGTCCACATCGCCCTCCTCGCTGTGCGAGCAAAGTATCTGCATCCCCGCGCAAATGCCCAGCACGGGCTGCGTCAGGCTGCACACGAGTTCCGCCATACCCGCCTTGCGGAGGCTGGCCAGCACCACGGAAGCATCTCCCACGCCGGGAAGTATCACGCGTTCGGCTGCGCGGATGGCCGCAGGGTCGGAGGTCAGCACCACCTCTCCCGCATCCAGACGCTCCAGCGCGTGGATTACCGAACGGATATTACCGGCGTCGTATTCTATTACTGCTGTCATAATACTCCTTTGCTGCTGGGGATGTCGTAGTTGAAGGGGCGGCCTTCCACCGCTTCACCGAGTGCACGGGCGAAGGCCTTGAACACGGATTCCGCCAGGTGGTGGTTGTTCCCGCCGCGGGCCTTGACATGCAGGTTGGCCTTGAGGGCGGAGCAAAGGCTGCCGAAGAAGTGGGAATACATCTCGGTGGGGGTATCCCCAACATATTCGCGGGTGAAGGGTACCTCCCACGAGAAATCCGCGCGGCCGCCGAGGTCGAGCAGCACCATCGCATCGCAATCGTCCATAGGCAGGGCGAAACCGTAGCGCCGTATGCCCCTGCGCTCACCCAGGGCCGCCAGCAGGGCCTCTCCGAGGGCTATGCCCACATCTTCCATGGTGTGGTGTTCGTCCACCTCCAGGTCGCCCTCGGCCTCTATCTGCAGGGAGATGCCGCCGTGGTGGGGGATCTGGTCGAGCATATGGTCGAAGAATTTAAGGCCGGTGGAGATGCCGGAGGGCTGGCGTCCGTCCAGGTCGACGAGAACGCGGACCTTGGTTTCGCGGGTGTTGCGTACGATTTCGGACACCCTTTCCCCGCGGCGGATGAAGTCGGCGATTTCTTCCCATGAGCCGCTGGCCAGGACCACTTTCAGCCCGGTGCCCGCGAGCATCTTCTCCGCCTCGGCAGGAGCGGCCAGAAGTATGGCCTTAGCGCCAAGATTGGCAGCCAACTGCACGTCGGTCACGCGATCACCAATGACATAGCTGCCCGCAAGGTCGCAAGAGCCGTCCATATAGGCGCCGAACATTCCGGTACCCGGCTTGCGGGTCGGGGCGTTATCTTCCGCGACCGTAGGGTCGATCAGTTCGTCGTCGAAGACCACTCCTTCGCCCGCGAGTATCTCCTTCATAAGGTTGTGCGGAGGGAGGAAATCTTCTTCCGGGAATGCCGGGGTGCCCATCCCGTCCTGGTTGGAGGCCAGCACGAAGCGGAAGGGCAGGGCCCGCAGGCTCTTTAGCGCGCCTATGGCACCGGGCACGAAATGGAACTTGGCAAGGCTGTCCACCTGCTCGTCGTCCGGTTCGCGGAGTATGGTGCCGTCCCGGTCAATGAATAGTGCTTTGAATGCTGTCATATTCGGTTATCGCTTGTATTAGCTTGTCGTTTTCGCCGGGATTGCCTATGGTGAGGCGCAGGGCAGGGCCGCAGAGCGGAGTATTGCTGCGGTCGCGGACTATGATTCCGCGGCTGAGCAGGAAATTGTAGAGGCAACGCGGGCAGTCCGTGCGTATCAGGAAGAAGTTGGCGTCGGAGGGCAGCACCTCGCGTATGGTGGGAATCTCCGCCAAGGCCGCGCGCACCCTTTCACGTTCTTTTACGATTATGGATACCTTGCTTTCTACATAGGATTTGGGCAGCAGGTCCAGGGCAAGCTGCAGA
>JAFZJI010000120.1 GCA_017552105.1 Bacteroidales bacterium
GGTTCTGGGGGAGGCCGGTACGTATGACATTGAGCCTAGGCGTGCCGTCCCTGCCTTCCTTCTCCCAAAAGATCACGGTAACATCGTGGTCCACCATGCTCTCGTTGGTCATGTCGAGTTCCAGGTACCAGCCCTTGTCGCCGGGCCCGGGGTAGTGACGCTCGAACTTGC
Organism: Bacteroidales bacterium; assembly: GCA_017552105.1. Taxonomy (GTDB): domain Bacteria; phylum Bacteroidota; class Bacteroidia; order Bacteroidales; family UBA932; genus Cryptobacteroides. The sequence goes on from JAFZJI010000120.1 coordinate 172, forward strand.
ATCCGGGAGGGAATTTGTTCACTATATCCGCATCGCACTCATCGATGATGTCCGGGGCCACAGGATCTGCCGGTTGGGTATAGGTCCCGACCGTAGAAGGCGCGCTGGACCTGCTTTCTTCCAATGCATCCAGGGCGCTGAACAGCATGGGGGTGATGATTCCGATGGCAAGGCTCAGAGTGCTGTTGCCGCCCGAAGAGGGGCGCGCGGAACTTGCGGCGCTGACTGCGCGTGCAGCCGGAATCACGATGCGGTGGTCGTTGTTGGGCCGGGATATCTTCTGGCCGCTGATCTCTTCCAACTGCCCCAGCGCGGAGCTCGAGTGCGTGCCGGTATCGAATTTTGAATTCTGCGCTCCCGCCGCCAGACTCAGGCAGGCAAGGAACAGGATTGCTGTTATCTTTTTCATTTCTGTATCAGATCAAGATCTTTGAGCACAGGCGTGGAGTACCCTTCGGCCTCGGGATTATCGAAGCTGAAGGATTTCCCCTCCGGAGTAGTGAAAACAATGCTGCGGAGTGCTAGCATGTCGTTGTGTATGAAGTACTTGGCCGTGCCTAGGGCATCGGCCGCGAAGCTGTCGAACTCCTCCTTGAACAAAGGCGCGTCGGCGCGGGGGACCTTGATGCTGTAAGTGTCCTGCAGTATCTTGTCCACCGAGAACAGGAAACACTCGCTGTCGGCGTCGTAGCGGCTCAGGATAAGCTTGGCATTGTTGCCTATGATGGCCGCCGTGAAAGCTTTCTCGGCGGCGGGAAGCAGCGATGCCACGTATCCGGCTGTCCTGGATGCATCTCTCTTCCTGGCCTCGAACTCTGCGGTGGATTCGAATTCTCCCTTGGTCCAGAGCTTATAGCGGTTCCAGGTGAATACGGAAAAGGACTCCCGGGGATAGAACATCACCAGCATGTCGAACTTGTCGGCATCTTCCATATAGGGGAGGAGCTCGTTCCCCTTGTGGTTGAGGAGGGCCCTTCCCTTCCCGCGTCCGGCGATGATGCCGAAGGGCAGGCGCTTGCCCCCGCTCACGGAAGCGCTGAAGTTGTAGGGCGAAAGGCCGTCATATTCTTCCGGGAGAATCTGCCGTCCGCTGCTTTCCTTCATCCCCCATTTGCCCCCGGGCATGCGGTAGCACCAGCTGTCCGGAGCTGTGGGCCAATAGGAGATTCCTCCATATACCGGGGAGAGGGCTTCGGTGCCCTTGTCGCCACGGACGCCCCAGCGGCCACGGTCGTTCACGTAGAACCAGTTCTCGCCGGCCCATTTCCCTCCCCAGTTGCGTAGCGGAGCGGTAAGGAAGAGGGTGTCGTATTGTATGGGGACGACGATCTTCGCATCCGGGGACATGACTCCCCACTTGCCACCGGTCTTGACGGCGGCCACATCGTCGTTGTTGCTGTACAATATGGTGTTGTCATAGTGGTCGGGGGTCCCGGCCAGATGCTTCCCACCCTCGTCTATCCAGCTGTAGAAGCCTTCTTTGTCCCGGGCGAGCATCCTGGCCTTGGCTCCGTCCGCATGCCCGAAAGGTATGGCTTCGCAAGTGAAACCTTTCAGGGTCTGCTTCCATTTCCCGTCCACCAGGCAGATGGCAGAATACTTCGATCCTTTGTTGTGGATGACCAGCCCGTCGGAAAGTTGGTACATCCTGTCGCATCTTACCGGTCCGTAGGCAAGGGTGGCGATATAGTTCCTGTCCGTCTTCCTGATATGGGCTATCCCGCACCAGATTTCCGGGGAGACACCAGGAATTGCCACATTCTTGGTGACGACCGTCCAGCCCTCCTTCTTGGGGAGGGTGTTGCCCTCGCAGAGCCGCTTGAAATCGGCACTGCCGCTCACTATCACGTCCTGCCCGGCCATCTGTAGGCTGCCGAGAAGGATTAGCACCGAGGCTAGGATAATATTACGCATGGGAACTAGAGATTAAGATGGAAGTCCATGCCGACGGCCCAACGGCGCAGCCCGGAGCCATCCGGCGACAGATCCAGGATGCCGTATGAGGCCGTTAGTTTGAAGGAGAAACCTTTCACTCCTATTCCGGCACCGGCTTTGAGGTAGGCATTGAACGGCTTCATGCCGAAATCTTTCAGGCAATCCATATCTCCGTTCGTGCCATCCTCGTTCTTGACGGGCCAGTTCACATGACCGCAAGTGATTTTCGATGAAAGGCAGTAGTCGAACACCGGTCCGACGCTGAGGCAGAAGAAATTCCCGATGGAACGGTTGTACAAGACCGGAACCTGCAGGTGATGCTCCCGCATGTCCGTATCGCAGTTAGTCAGCAGGATGGGATCCAGCAGCTTGTCGTCCCATGTGGCACCCGGTGCACCCCAGAGGATGTCGAATTTATAGTTGAGGCCGACGTTGACCGTGCCCGACATGCTCACGGGGATGCCGTAGATGATGCCGGCGTATGGGCCCATGCCGAAGCCTCTCGCCTTGTAGCCGTCAGGCGCCTCGCGGTTCATGAATTCGAAGTTCATACCGAAGTCGAAGCCCATCTGGGCGACCAGTTCCGGAGCAGAAAAGACTGATACTGCAAAGAGTACGATAAGTAGCTTTTTCATACGTATACAGAATAAGTTGTCTGCGCAAACATAGTCATTCACAAAGAATTACGTGTGGTGGATTTCACCACGGGCCACCGGATTCGGAGGCGTTTGCCGCGGTTTCTGCAAAATTTCGTATCTTTACGATGTCAGATTCTGTATGAAAGAAAGACTATCATCGTTGGATATACTCCGCGGGGCGGATATGTTCCTGCTTTTGTTCCTGGGGCCTGTCCTCAGGGCTTTTTGCAAAGTGTTTCCTGACGGCACCGCCTGGCTCTCCACTCAGTTGCAGCATAGCGCTTGGGAGGGATTCGTGCTGTGGGATATCATTATGCCGCTCTTCCTTTTCATGTCCGGCATCACCATCCCCTTCTCGATGGCCAAGTACAAGACCCTCGCCCGGCCGGACGGGAGTTTCTACCGGAAAATATTGAAGCGCTTCTGCCTACTCTTCCTCCTTGGATGGATAGTACAGGGGAACCTGCTGGACTTCAGCTGGAAGATCTTCCATCCCTATGCCAATACCCTCCAGTCCATCGCCGTGGGCTATGTGGTGGCCGCGCTGCTCTTCGTGCATTGCAAGCCCGGATGGCAGGTCGTCGTCACCGTACTCCTCTTCGCGGCCTACTGGGCCGCCTTCGCCTGTACCGGGATGAACCTCGACCCTCAGGACAACATAGCTATGACGGTAGATAAGGCCGTCCTCGGCGTGCACCGGGACGGCGTCAAGTTCCTCGAAGACGGCAGCTGGCGCTTCCGTACGGGATATCAATATACCTGGATACTCTCCAGCCTGAACTTCGCGGTCACCGTGCTGCTGGGCTGCTTCGCGGGGCAGATGCTAAGGAGCGGGAAGCACTCCCGGCCGAAACGCGCCTTGCTGCTTGCGCTGACGGGTGCGGCCCTTGTCGCCGCAGGCCTGGCCATATCTCCCATATTCCCTATCGTCAAGAAGATATGGTCTTCCAGCATGACCCTGTATTCGGGCGGAATATGTTTCCTCCTGGCGGCGCTCAGCTATTATCTGGTAGATGTGCGGGGGTGGCACAAAGCTGCCGACTGGCTTAAGATATACGGAATGAATGCCATCACGGCTTACTGCATAGGCGAGGTCGTGAACTTCTCTTCCGTATCGGAGTCCTTGCTTCACGGTTTCAGCGCTCTTGCCTGCTACCCGGTAATCATCGCTTTCGCCAATGCGTCCATCCTGCTCGGCATTCTGGCCCTGATGTATAAGAATAAAATTTTCCTTAAAGTATGATAAAGAAATTATTCCTTTTCGTGGCACTCGTATTAGTCGCCAGTGCCTGCACAAGTGATTACGGCTACAAAATCCGGGACGGCAAGATCGTTTACAATACTCCGCCGAGACCGGCCGGACAGCAAAGTATGCTGGGCTTCGCCTGCGACCCTATCGAAACGGTCCGCATCGGCATCATCGGCCTCGGCGACAGGGGTAAGGACGTTCCCAAGAGGATGGCCTATATCGAGCACGCATCCGTAGTGGCACTGTGTGACCTACTGCCCGAAAGGATTGAGCGCGCCCAGGGTAGCCTGGTGAAAAGGGGCGCTCCCAGGGCCATCCACGAGTTCTCCGGAGAGGAGGGATGGAAGGAGCTTTGCGAGCTTGACGATGTCGATCTCGTTTATCTGTCCGTTCCCTGGCAGATGCACACCACTATGGCCGTCTATGCCATGGAGCATGGCAAGCACGTTGCGGTTGAGGTGCCGGCGGCGACCAGCATCGAAGAGTGCTGGGCCCTGGTGAACACTTCCGAGAGGACCCGCAAGCATTGCATAATGCTGGAGAACTGCTGCTACGACTTTTTCGAACTAACCTGCCTTAATATGGCACAGCAGGGGCTCTTCGGAGACGTGGTCCACGTAGAGGGTTCCTATCACCATAACCTCGACCCCTGGTGGGACAATTATCAAGGCGACTGGCGTATGACCTACAACAAGGATCACCACGGTGACGTGTATCCCACCCACGGTATCGGCCCCGTCTGCCAGGTGCTCGGCATCCACAGGGGCGACAGGATGGAGGAACTGGTATCGATGGATACCGGGGCCTTCGCCGGCCAGGCCAAGGCAGACGAACGCTACGGTAAGGGTGCCGTGAAATATGAAAACGGTGACCTGACTTCGACCATGATCCGTACCCATAACGGCAAGACTATCCTCGTAGAGCACGATGTCGTGACCCCCCGCCCCTACAACAGGATGTATCAGATTGTCGGGACGAAGGGCTATGCCAACAAATACCCCTCCCCGGGCCTCGCCCTCGGGAGCGATGCTGCGGAAATACTCTCTTCGGACGACCTCGATGCCGAGAAGTATATGAGCGACGCAAAGAGGGATTCGCTGCTCGCCGTATTCAAGCACCCCATAGCCCGGGAGATAGAGGACCTTGCCCGTAAGGTCGGCGGTCACGGCGGAATGGATTTCATAATGGACTACCGCCTGATCTACTGCCTGCACAACGGTCTGCCGCTCGACGAAGATGTCTATGACGCGGCGGAGTGGAGTTCGCTAGTGGAACTCACGGAAGTTTCCATCAACCACGGCTCCAAGCCGGTCGTTATGCCCGACTTCACCCGCGGTGAATGGGACAAGCTTGACGGAATAAAGCTATATTTACGCCAATAAATGGAACGCGAGCGTCAAATAATGCGCGTAACCTTCGTGGGAAGCATCCTGAACCTGCTGCTGGTGGTGCTTAAGCTGGTGGCGGGCGTAGTGGGACATAGCGCCGCCATGGTTTCCGATGCGGTGCATTCGGTATCCGATTTCGTGACGGACGTCGTTGTGATGGTGTTCGTGCGGATCAGCGCCCAGCCCCAGGACGAAGACCACGACTATGGTCATGGGAAATATGAGACGCTCGCAACCCTGCTGATCGGCCTCGCCCTGGCTGCAGCCGCTATAGGCATAGTGGTGAACGGAGCAGAGAAACTGGCCCTGTGGCTGCAGGGCGCTGAGCTCGAAAAACCCGGGATGCTCGCACTATGGGCGGCCCTTATCTCCATAGTCGTCAAAGAAGCCCTCTATCAATACACCCGCATCAAAGGCCGGCATCTCGACTCCACGGCGCTGACCGCCAACGCCTGGCACCACCGCTCCGACGCCCTGTCTTCCATCGGCGCGGCCATAGGTATAGGCGGGGCCATACTTCTGGGAGACAGATGGACGGTGCTCGACCCCTTGGCCGCCATAGTGGTAGGCGCCATGCTGGTGAAGGTTGCCTGGGACCTGCTGGGACCGAGTTTCGGAGAACTAACCGACAAATCCCTTCCTGCAGAAACCGAAAACGAGATGCTGGATGTCATAGGGCGCGTGCCCGGCGTGGAGGATCCTCACCAACTGCGCACCCGCCGCATAGGCAAGCACGTCGCCGCCGAAGTCCACATCCGGCTGGACGGGGAAATGACACTGAAGCAGGCGCACGCCATTGCCACGGAGGTGGAACGGAACTTTCGCGCCCGCTTCGGTTCAGATGCCCATATTATAGTCCACATGGAACCCCTCAAGGAGGGGGAGGGAGAATAGCCGCCTATTCAGTGAAGGTGAACTTGAAGACGGGGCCTTCGTGCTCTTCTCCGTTCAGTTTCCAAGATCTTTTGCATTTGATTACAGGACTCTCCTGATGGTCGGAGCAGTGGTAGTGGATCGTGTCCACGCTGCCATTGGGCCAGTGCAGCACTATGTCTTCGTCCATATCAGCCGCGCCGTCGATCTGGCCGAAAACAAGGTAGTAGCGGCTGTCGCCGTCCTCGTCTTCAATTTTCCGGGTAAACAGGCCGTACATCCTGGCCAGATAAGCTTTGGTTTGTGCGTGGGCATCCTCCCAGGCTTGCTTTTCTGTCTTGGCCTGATAAGTTTCGCCCATGAATGTCAGCGACATCCCCGGCATCCCATCGGTGATGATCGAGTTGCCTTCGGCATCGTTGGCGTCGATATAGATGACCACCGGCGACCAGTCGACGATCAGGTTGCCGTTGTTGAGGAATCCGCTGCAGGAAGACATGGCCACGAGCCCGGCCATGACGGCAATAGCATAAATAAACTTTTTCATATCCAAATGTCTTTGTGGATTAAATGCAGGATTTGCGGCAATCTTGCATGCAAAAATAGCAAATAATCGCACAAGCATAATTTTTGCAGTAAAAACGTTCAGACTAATTTAACCAATCGTGCTGACATTCATTACTTTACTGCTTTCGGCACTGATACTGTCCCCACAATCGTTGGAGTACTCAGTGCGGGGGTCCGTCGTGGATGAGCACAGCCGCCGGCCCATAGTTGCGGCCAATGTCTCCATCCCGGACCGTGGAATTGCCACCGTCACCAACGAAGATGGCAGTTTCGTCATCAAATCCGACACCCCTATAGTCGACCTGGTCTTTTCCCACATCGGGTACCGGAGCGTAACCTTGAAGGGAAAAGATGGAATGAAAGTTCTGCTGCCGCCCGTGGCCTATGCCCTCCAAGGGGCTTCCATAATCTCGGGAGATCCAAAGCAGATAGTCCGCCTGGCCGTGGACAAGATCATCGACAATTATCCCGACAAAGCAGAACTCCTCCGCTGCTTCTACCGCGAAACCATAAAGAAACGCTCGCGTTACATAGGCGTGAGCGAGGCGGTGGCGAAGATGTACAAGAGTTCCTACGGCTGGCGTTCCGTAAGCGCGGACAGGACCGCCTTGGAAAAGAGCCGCATCATAATGAGCCAGCGCCGCCGCGACACCCTCAGTGTCGTGATGGTCGGAGGCCCTACCAGCGCATCCAAGCTCGACCTGGTCAAGAACCCGGACATCCTCCTGAACCCCGAGGACCTGGACCTCTATATATACCATATGGAGTCCCCGGCCTACATAGGCGAACGGCTGAATTTCGTGATTAGCATCGAGCCTGGCTACATCGCAGAGTACCCCTTGTATTACGGGCGCCTGTATATCGACAGGGAGACTCTCGCATTCAGCCGCATCGAGTTGTCCATGGACATGTCGGATGCGGTTAAGGCCACGAGGGTGATGCTGCTGCGTAAGCCGTCAGGCCTTCGCTTCTCGCCCAAGGAACTATCCTTGGTAATATCCTACCGCCCTGGGGAAGATGGCAGCATGCGCCTGAACTATTTCCGTTCCCAGATGGGATTCAATTGCGACTGGAAGAGGCGTCTATTCGCCACCAGCTACACCGCGGTCAGCGAATTGGTAGTAACCGAAAAGATAGAGCCTGCGGTGCAGATTCCGCGCACCGGGCAATTCCGTTCTTCGGATGTGCTGGTTAACGAAGCGCCGCTGTTTCTGGACCCCGATTTTTGGAAGGACTATAACATAATTGAGCCCTCCGAGAGCCTTGAGGATGCTTCCGGCCGCCTTGTCAGGCAGGCCGCAACTACCCCATAATCAGCAAGATTTATCAAATTGTTAGTCAAGTTTATTTGATTGCACGGAGTCTAAAATCAACCTGAGCATATATTTGTAACCGTTAAATGTGCTCATAATATTTTTAGTAACAATAAAATGAAAAAACTAACTAAAATCTTTTCCGTGCTGCTTTGCCTTTCACTCGCTTCTTTCGTGTTCAGCGGATGCAACAAGGACGACGATGGCGAAATAGCAAACACCATGACCCTGCGTGGAGTCAAGTATGGAATCGCAATGGGTATCTATTTCAACGATGGGCAGTTCACCCATATCGACGTTGATACCTCCCAGGGCGATGACAATCTCCATGGCTATGGGCAGTTCGCATCGTCCATGATAGGCAAGACCACGCCCGCCGCCGATGCAGCCTTCGACATTTCGTTCAACCCCATGAGCGGCCCTTCCATCGACCCCGTCATCAAGAGCGGCAACATCACCATCAAGAAGGTCGAGAAAGGTCTGCACATTGTCGTGGACTGTGTCGAGGTGGATGGCCAGAAATTCTACATGGACTACCTAGCCGAGTCAGAGGCAGATTTCAATGCCCGGCAGTAAATACTTTTTTTTATCTTTGTGAGTGCGCAAGTTTAACCTATTGATCACCATTGTGCTTGCGGTTGCCTGCTCCTCGGAAAAAACGGGAGAGCAAGTGACCGCAACCATTGGTGGCATTCCTGCGTACAAGATGGCGGTGGAACGCCTTCCGGACATGGAAGTGCCGCGTGCAACCCACCGCGCAATGCTACTTAACGACGAACTTACCGTATTCGGTGGGCACACGGACGGATTCATCCCCTCCGCCACCGCGGAATACTATAAAGACGGATCCTGGCATACCATGCAGATGTCTTATATCCACGACGGATGTTTTGCATCCATACTGGAAGATGGCTCGGTGATGCTGGGCGGCGGCTGCGCCGAATCTTTCGGAATCGGCCAGAGCTGGGGAGTGGAGATATACCATCCCGAAAGCCATTCCTTCACGCCTCTTTGCATCATGGACCGCAAGAGGACCTTTGCTTCAGCCGCCAATATTTCCGACGGAGTCCTGGTTTCCGGCAACTGGTATGCCGACGATGCCATCGAACTTTGGACTCCCGAGAAGGGTTTTTCTTATTTGAAAGAAGTTTCCGAGAAGCGCTCGGGGCCTTATATCCTGAAAAGCGCTCCGGACAACGCCATCATCTTCGGCGGCAGCAGCAACAGAGGCGATCCGCTCGAGGGTATTATCGACCGGATGAACGGTGAACCCTACCGCGACACCGTGCTCGACCGCTGGATGACATATTCCCAGTTTGCATCTTCCTCCTATGCCGACGACGCGATAGGGGAGTATTCCTATCTTATTTTCGCAACCCGCCGGTCCGACAATCAGCCCGGCATACTAAAGGTGTCCGGGGAAAGCTTCTCCGAACTCGAGACCGCCATGCCCATTCCTACCGAGGGGATCAATGGCGCCGAGATCCGCTATGCCGGACGCGTCATAGTCGACAGGCCGTTCCGCATGGTGTGGCTTCCCGGCATGGACAGCACCGGAGTCTTCTATGCGGTCAAGGTAAACTACGACCCCACCTTCGAGGGTGGGAAGGCTACCATGACCGTTTACTATGCCGACATCTCCGATGCCAAGACCGTTGTCGATCCCAACATCGTGCTCATGCCCGGAGGGAGCCTTGCGCTTACCGGCGGCACGGTCGCGGCTACCGGCAACTATTTCATAGGGAACAATTTTGCACCCTCGGCCGCTGCGCTGATACTCCATACCGGCGAGCATGGGCAGCAGGGTATGGGCAAGATTATCTTCATACTGCTTGCGGGAGCGCTCATGACCGCGCTGCTCTATCTTCTCCTCCGCAAGAGGCCGGAACCGGAACCGGCAGTCGCGACCAACCCGGCGCTCATGGCCCGCATCATCTCCCTGATGGAGGAAGATGAAATCTTCAAGAAGAAGGGCCTCACCAAGTCGGATGTTGCCCTGGCCTTGGGCACCAACGTGACTTATGTATCCGCCGCCATCAACACCCAGCATGGCTGCACCTTCCCCGAATTCGTGGCAGACTACCGCGTGCGCTATGCCCAGAAGCTGATGCGCGAGCGCAAGGGGGTACGCCTCTCCGACATTGGCGACGAGGCCGGATTCTCCAACGAACAGACCTTCTTCCGCACCTTCAAGGCCCGCACGGGCCTGACCCCCCTGGAGTGGAAAAACCAACAGATATGATGAGAAAACTATCCTTTGCCTTCGCGGCGTTGCTGCTTCTTGCGGCCTGTAAGAGCGTACCCAGAGTCGAATACCAAGTCTGGCTTGACTGGCCGGAGCGTTATCTCCCGGATTTCTCCACTCTTGGCGAACCGGACGTTGCCGGAATAGGCGACAATCTGGACCTGGACGATCTGGATGACACCTGGAACCACTACTGCGCCCTCTTCAAGACCACTCTTGACGTCAAGAACGAAGAGGAGTACGCCTTTATCCTCACCACCGACGACGGCAGCCGCTTCTACATTGACGGGGAGCTGCTGATAGTGAACGACGGAGCCCACGGCCCCATCGAAAAGAAGGTGTCCAAGGTCCTGACCAAGGGCAGGCACGAGCTTAAGATAGAGTTCTTCGACTTCGACAAAGGGCAGACCATGGTGTTCCGCTATTCTACCCCTACCATCGCGGAACGCGAACTCCGCAAGGACCTTTCGGAAGAGCAGGACAGGATCACCGACCGTCACCCCTACCTCCGTCCGCAGATACGCGAGGCCCTTGCCCGCTACAAAGCCTGGAAGGGCGACGATGAGACGGTCGTCTATCCCATACTCACCGACGTTCACACCGCCGGGCGTTTCAGCTACAAGCATATCGGTTACGGCGTGCGCGTGGCAAAGGCCTTCAAGGCCGATTTCATGGCCAATCTGGGAGATATAGGCCTGAACGCCTATCCTGCTACAGTGGATTCCGAGTACGCCCAGCAGATACTGCGAAACGTCCGCTCCCAGATGGACAAGTACGACGGAGTATGGATCTACGCCCCCGGCAACCACGACTGGGATGCCGGCGAAGGGAAGTATCTTTCCGAAGAGTTCTTGACGGATTTCTTCCAGAAACCTTGGGAAGAGAGGGCAGGCGGGAATCTCCACCTGACCCCGGGAAAGACCTACGGATACTACGACATCCCCGCGAAGGACTTCCGCATCATCTTCCTTAACAGCCAGGGCACCGGCACCCGGGACGGATACTACTACATCTTCGACGAAGCCCAGCTCGAATGGCTGCAGGCCCTGCTGGACGGAACTCCGCACGATATGACCGTGATAGTCACCGCCCATTACATGCCGCACGTCTCCGGCCGCTGGACCACGACCAACAGCACCATGCACAGATACGACCTGAACGAAAGGCTGATGGGGATGCTGACGGCGTTCAAGGAGCGCGGCGGCTCGGTCGCGGCGATGATTACCGGCGATTCCCACACCAACTACTACGACTGCTACAACGGAGTGAACTACTTCATCTCCCAAGGATATGGCTGGTGCACTCCGGAGTTGATGCTCCCCGGGCAGACCCACGCAAACTTCAAGTACCAGGAATCCCTCTGCATCGACGTGGTGGCCGTGAAGCCTGCCAAGCGCGAGGTGCACACCTTCCGTGTAGGGGCCGGCGGTGCCGACTTCGACTGCCAGTTCCGGTACTAATAATAATTGCTATCTTTGCAGACTAATTGTAAAGATATGATCTGCACCAGCATACAGCATAAGACATACGAAGAAATACTGGCCATCCTGGATGACCCTTGGGTGGAAATGGCGGAGATCCGCCTGGACCGCTGCAAGCTCGGCGACGACGAGATAGAAGACCTTTTCGCGAACACCGACACCCCCTTGATTGCCACCTGCCGCATTTCGGAAGTGGGTGCCAAGGAGGCAGAGAGGCGCTTGGGCGTGGCCATCCGCGCCGGAGCTCGTTTCGCGGACCTGGAAATCGAGGCGGACGTTGCTTTCAGCAAGCGTTTCCGTGCGGTATGCGAAGAGTGCGGTACGGAAATCATCCGTTCTTTCCATGACTTCGAGGGGACTCCGGACCTGGAGTATCTCAAGCAAGTCCGCGACCGCTGCTATCGCTATGGCGCCGATATCGCCAAGGTCGTCGTCACCGCCCATACTCCTGAAGATGCCGCCCGGATCCTGGCCCTCTACGATCAAGCTGGCTTCTGCCAGCCGCGCAGCGAAAAAGTCCCCCTGGAAGGGGGTGCAGGGGGTCCGGATGGCCGTCAAGGCCCAAGGCCGTCAGGCCTTGTGGCCTTCGCCATGGGCACCGCTGGCCGCACCTCCCGCATCGCCTGCCTCAAGGCCGGCGCCCCCTTCAGCTACGCCGCACTCGACGAAAACGAAGCCACCGCCCCCGGGCAGATCGACTTCGTGACCATGCACCGCGAGGTGTACGGCCCCTGGAAAGGATTCTTCCGCAACACCCTGCAGATGCCGGCATCCAAAAGCTTCGCGCAGCGTGCCATCATCGCCGCCGCCCTCGCCGCCGGCCGCAGCCATCTCCGCGGCTATTCTCCCTGCGAAGACAGCGAGTCCGCCCTTGCGGTAGCCCGTGCCCTCGGAGCCAAGGTCCGCCTGGACGGCAGCACCCTTTCCATCGACGGCATAGGCGGAGCCCATACTAACCTGGAGACCCTGCATACCGGCGAATCCGGCCTGCTGACGCGCCTGATGATCCCTCTGATGGCCACCATCAACGATTGTCCCGTGACCATCACCGGCGAGAAAACCCTTGCCCGCCGCCCCCTGAAGGGAGTGAGCGACATCATGGCCTCGTTCGGCGTGATCGTCCGCGAAAATACCGTCCCCATGAAGGTCGAAGGCCGCATCATCCCCGGCGTCGCCGAGATTTCCGGGAAGGATGGCTCGCAGCTGATTTCCGGCCTTCTGACCGCCCTGCCCCTTTTCGAAAAGCCATCTACCGTCATAGTCACCGACCCCAAGAGCATCCCCTACATGTTCATCACCTGCGACGTGCTGAAGCACTTCGGCATCAAGATATCCGCCGAAATGGAGGGAGATGCCAAGATGATAGAGGATCAGGATTGGAGCGGATGCACGGGTGTGACCTTCAAGATCAAGGGCGGGCAGAAGTACCACGCCGCCGATTTCGATATCGAGGGAGACTGGAGCAGCGCGGCGCCTTTCCTTGTGGCCGGTGCCTTGTTCGGCAAGGCCGAGGTTCAGGGGCTGGATACATCTTCGCTGCAGGCCGACCTTACCATAGCAGATATCCTGGTCGAAGCCGGTGCGGTAGTGTCGGAACTCGACGAAGCCGTGTGCGTGTCGCGCGCTCCGATGGAGGCATTCTCGGCCGACCTGAACAACGCTCCCGACATCTTCCCTATAGTGTCGGTGCTTGCAGCGTTCTGCGAGGGTGAGAGTGTGATTTCCGGTGCAGGAAGGTTGGTAGGCAAGGAGAGCAACCGTGCCGAGGCCATCCTGGAGATGTTGTCCGGGCTCGGGGTCAGCGCTTCCATCCAGGGAGACGACCTTCATGTGATGGGGGAGACCCTGACTTCGCGCATGCTCAACGGCCGCATGCTCCGCGGCGGCGACTTCACTTCCCGCTCCGACCATCGCATGGCCATGGCCCTCAAGATAGCATCCCTCGGAGCCTCCTCCCCGGTGGTCATCGACGACACCGCCTGCGTAGCCAAATCATTCCCCGCCTTCTGGGAGATGTTCGACTAACCCCGATCCAGACAATCGTGGAAATCATCCAGCACCGATGCAACTCTCCCTTGTTGGCCGGCTGGCTGGAGCCCAACCGCCTGACACTCAGCCATTTATATCAAATGCCTGCCTATTGATTTCGGCAGGCATTTCATGAATGTAATTGAAATACAATGGGTTAGCCTCCAGGGCAAACCTAAAGCCGCAGGTATTTTCTCAGTTGCTCTTTTGTCGCTCCGGTTTCCATCATAAGGTCGCAAAGCA
>JAFZJI010000121.1 GCA_017552105.1 Bacteroidales bacterium
GTGAACAAGACTACTCTACTTACGTCGGCGTTTCTCCTGCTTGCAGCGAGTTGCGCAAGGGAGAATCTCCAGAGGTTCGTACCCGGCTCGGAACAATCTGAAACAAAGCTGATTGCCGAAGAAACGCCGACCTACATAAAAATTTTGCTTGACGACGAGTTGACCTCCCTGGTGGAGGATCAACTCGCCTCAGGCATATTGCGCACCAAGTCCGATGCGCTGAACAGTGTTACCGAAGAGCTCGGCGTGGAAAGCATGGTCCGTCTTTTCCCCTTCGCGGGAGAATTCGAACCCCGTACACGTCGGGAAGGTCTGCACCGCTGGTACAAGGTGACGCTCCCCACGAGCGCTTCCGTTACCAAGGCGGTTAAATCTTTCCAGGGGCTTCCCGGAGTCGAGTACGTAGAGGAACCCATCCCCGCGAAGCTTGCGACCAATGACACTTATTGGTCGAATATGTGGAACCTGAACAACACGAGCTACCCCGGTTACGACATCGATTGCATGCCCGTATGGGAAGAGTTCACTACCGGCAATCCTAACGTGGTAGTTGCCGTCATCGATGGCGGTATCCAGCTGGACCATCCCGATCTTGCTCCCAACTGTGTCGAAAGCGGGCATTACAATTATGTGCAAGGCAATGCCGAGATTGTGCCTCATTACCATGGCACCCACGTTGCCGGCACCATTGCAGCCGCTTCCAACAATGGCAAGGGTGTGACCGGTATCGCCGGTGGCAACTATGCCAAGGGCAGGCCGGGCGTGAAGCTGCTTTCGCAGCAGGTCTTCCAGGAGTACCCAAACGGCTCTAGGTCCGGCAACTTCGACGCCGCCATCAAGGAGGCTGCCGACAAGGGGGCCGTGATCTGCCAGAACAGCTGGGGCTATATCATAGATACCGACGACAACGGAGTCATCAGCAGCTCCGAGCTGGATTATGCCAGAAGGATGTTTGAGAGCGTGTCGTATTCGTCCATCGCCCGTGCCATGGATTACTTCATCAAGTATGCCGGTTGCGACAACAATGGCAACCAGCTCCCTGGTAGCCCTATGAAGGGCGGTCTGGTGGTGTTCTCGGCAGGTAACGACAACATCCCGTATGGCATTCCGGGTTGCTACTCGGAGGCTCTTGCGGTCGGCGCTATCACTCAGTCCGGCCAGCGGGCCTCTTTCTCCAATTACGGGGATTGGGTCGACCTTTGTGCTCCCGGTTCAAGGGTTTACAGCACCGATGTCGATAATGGCTATCAGTATCTTTCGGGTACTTCCATGGCCTGCCCTCACGTGAGCGGCGTGGCAGCTCTTATCGTGTCGTATTTAGGCGGCCAAGGTTTCACCCCTGCCGAACTTAAGAAGCGTTTGCTGGAGGGCGCGCGCCAGATTTCCGTTTCAACGGGCAACAAGCCTGTCGGGCCCCTGGTAGATGCCTTCAATTCTTTCATGGTCGGCGACAATGTCGCACCTCCTGCTTTGGAAAACTTCTCCCTGACGACTCAGGGCCATAATGTGAAAGTAACTTTCACCGGCAACAATGCGTACGGACATCTCGTGCTTGCGGCTCCTACCCGCAAAGCCATCGAGAATGCCAATCTTGCCAATCCCGGAGGGAACGGCCTCATTGCCGGGAGAATCATCATAAGCGAAGAAAGCGAGCGTACCGCAGCCCAGGAATATGTCCTTTCCGGGCTTGTTCCCGACTCCGACTACTATGTGGCAGTTGCCAGCTATAGCTACAACCGCCGTTATTCCCCGCTTTCCGAAATCAAGCAGGTGCATACCAATGCGAATGAGAAACCTACGGTAAGTGTCGGCCACGAAGGCGATTTCCAGTTCAGGAATTATCAGGATATCGATATTCCATTCACTATTAACGATCCCGACGGGGATGAACTCACCGTCGATTTCCAGACCGACGGCCGCGCTAATTTCTCGCTGGGCGAGGATGGCAACTGGCACTTCAAGCTGCTCTGCCAGAGCGTCAAGGCTCCGGCAAGCTTCTCGGCCTCCCTTGTGGTTACCGACGGTTTC
The DNA here is from genome assembly GCA_017552105.1 of Bacteroidales bacterium. Lineage (GTDB taxonomy): Bacteria > Bacteroidota > Bacteroidia > Bacteroidales > UBA932 > Cryptobacteroides. The sequence continues at coordinate 2,029 of JAFZJI010000121.1, forward strand.
GGCGGCCGCGTGAGCCTCAAGATCCCTTACAACGTGCTTGCTAACGTGGCACCTGTCCTGGTCGGAGAGGCCCCCAAACTGAAGCTTGACAAGGCCGGACAGAGCACGACCATCGATCTCGATGCCTACTTCGACGACGAAGACGGTGAATCGCTTTTTTACCGTGTGGTAAGTTTCGACAAGAAGGTGCTGAATGCCGAGATAGCCGACAACATCCTTACCGTTACCTCGAAAGGCGACGAGCTCTCCATCAGCGAAATCCGCGTCACAGCCTTCGACAACATGGGCGCGAGTGCCCGCGCGGACATATCCGTGCTGGTGCGCCCGGAGGGCGAGACCGTCTCGCTGCTCGAAGGGCAGGTGGTGAGCGACCATCTTACCATCATCCCCGACATAGAGCCCGGCAAGGTGCAGATCTGCATCGTATCCGTTTCCGGAGCCGTTGTCTATCGCACGGAAGGTAAATACAGCGCCTTCAATCCTTTGTCAATCGATATCCGTTCCCTGGCTCCCGGCATCTATACCGTCATCGTGACGGATGCTTCGGGCAAGGAAACAAAATACACCATTGTTAAGCGATGAAAAGAATAGCTTTATTCTTGTCACTGACAATTTCGGCTGCTTTCGCGGCTCCTGCGGTTGCGCAGGAGACCGCCAGCAGCGAAGCTTTCCCGATAATCCGTTACGAACGTAACCCTGCCCGCGCCGCAGTCGCCGGAGCCGGAACCGCAACCATGATAGGAGGCTCCGCTTATGCTGCGTTCGGGTCGCCGTGCTCTGCGGTCGATACCGTCAAAAAGATAGAGGCGGCCGCATCCTATGCAAAATGGGCCCCTGGACTCAGCAACAGCAACAACCTGGTTGCCGGTGCCAGCTTCAGGCTCAACAGGAAGCTCGCGCTCAGCGTGGGATATGCCGGCCAGACCTTGTCTTCAATCAATGTGAATGGCCAGGATTATACTCCTAAGGATATGATAATCGCGGGGGCCGTGTCTTTTGCCCTCGGGAAGTCCCTTTCCGTGGGTGCGTCCGTCAATTACGCGAAGTCGGAACTGTTCGAAGATACCAGCATCTCGGGAACCGCATTCGACCTCATGCTGAGCTATCGTCGCGATGCCTTCGGCGTTGCCGGCGGAGTCCGCAGCCTCGGCGGGAAGATAGGGAACAGCTCCCTGCCCACGTCTGCGCTGGTTTCCGGGGGTTATTCCATCCCCGCCGGCCCTGTGGTGCTGAACCTCGTTGCTGATGCAGATTATTATTTCTCCGGCAACTGGTCCGCAGCTGCCGGAGCCGAGGCGTCCGTGATGAGCCTGGTACAGGTGCGCGCCGGTTATCGTTTCTCTTCGGAACATGCGGTAATCCCGTCGCATCTCTCTCTTGGTGTAGGACTTACCCTCGGGCCTGCGGCCTTGGACGTTACATACCTTACGGCATCGGAGTATCTCGATTCCACCATCATGGGAGGAGTGCGCATCAGATTCTGAAAAAAAAGCAGTATCTTTGCAGGATTATACTTTAGATACTGCTTTTTATAATGATGACATCCAAGGAAATACGTCAGAAATTTCTTGACTACTTCGAATCCAAAGGGCATACCATCGTCCCTTCCGCTCCGATGGTGGTGAAAAATGACCCTACCCTGATGTTCACCAACGCTGGCATGAACCAGTTCAAGGACATCTTCCTGGGGAATTCGGTGCCTAAGATGCACCGGGCCGCCGATAGTCAGAAGTGCCTCCGCGTGAGCGGCAAACACAATGACCTCGAAGAAGTCGGACACGATACTTACCATCATACCATGTTCGAGATGCTCGGTAACTGGAGCTTCGGCGACTACTTCAAGTCCGAAGCCATCGACTGGGCATGGGAACTGCTTACCAAGGTTTACGGCATCAACCCCGAGCTCCTCTACGCTACGGTGTTCGAAGGCAGCGCCGAAGATGGCACGCCCCTCGACGAGGAAGCCCGCCAGGCCTGGCTCAAATATCTTCCCGCCGACCGCATCCTCCTCGGAAACAAGCACGATAACTTCTGGGAGATGGGCGAGACCGGCCCCTGCGGCCCTTGCTCCGAAATCCATATCGACATCCGCACCGCCGAAGAGAAGGCCGCCAGCGGCATCCCCGGCCGCGACCTGGTAAACCAGAGCGACCCTCACGTGATCGAAATCTGGAACCTCGTGTTCATGCAGTTCGAGCGTAAGGCGGACGGCCATCTGGAGCCCCTCCCTGCCAAGAACATCGACACCGGCATGGGCTTCGAGCGCCTCTGCGCCGTGCTCCAGGGCAAGAACAGCAACTACGACACCGACGTTTTCTCCGGCCTGCTCGGCAAGCTCGGAGAACTCTCCGGACATAAATACGGCGAGAGCGCCGATACCGACGTGGCAATGCGCGTCTGCGCCGACCATATCCGCGCCATCGCATTCAGCATCGCCGATGGCCAGCTCCCTTCCAACGTGAAGGCCGGCTACGTTATCCGCCGCATCCTTCGCCGTGCAGTACGCTACGGCTACACCTTCCTCGGCTTCAGCGAACCCTTCCTCTGCAAACTCATCCCCCAGCTCGTGGAAGATATGGGAGATGCCTATCCCGAGATCAAGGCCCAGCAGAAGCTCGTGGAGTCCGTGATCCGTGAAGAGGAACTCGCATTCCTCCGCACCCTCGACCGCGGAATCAAGCTTCTGGACGATTACATGGCCAAGAACGCTGCCACCAAGGTGCTTCCCGGAGTAGATGCGTTCGTGCTCTACGATACCTTCGGATTCCCTATCGACCTCACCGAGCTTATTGCCGGAGAAAAGGGTTACAAGGTTGATCTGGAAGGCTTCCAGGTGGAACTCGGCAAGCAGAAGGAGCGTGCCCGCGGCGCCACCGCCAACTCCTTCGGCGACTGGACCATCTACAACGAAGGCGAGGATGTGGTATTCACCGGCTACGACACCGTCGAACAGGCCGGCGCCAAGCTCCTCAAGAGCCGCAAGGTAGTCCAGAAGAACAAGGAGATGCTCCAGCTCGTATTCGACGTTACTCCGTTCTATGGCGAGATGGGCGGCGAAGTAGGGGATACCGGCGTTGCCATAGCGGCCGACGGTTCCGAGGTCCGCATCCTCAATACCGTGAAGGAAAACGACCTCACCATCCACATCGCCGACAGGATTCCCGAGAACTGCAGCGGTACCTTCACCCTTAAAGTGGACGCCGCCCGCAGGCAGAAGATTGCCAACAACCACACTTGCACCCACTTGCTCGACCAGGCCCTGCGCGAGATCGTAGGCACGCACGTAGAGCAGAAGGGTTCCTTCGTGTGCGACAAATA
>JAFZJI010000015.1 GCA_017552105.1 Bacteroidales bacterium
ACTTGGTGCGGTCCCAGTCGCAGGAGGCACCCAGCTTGCGGAGCTGCTGGAGTATGATTCCTCCGTGCTCCTCCTTCCACTCCCAGGCATACTTGAGGAATTCCTCGCGGGTGATGTCCTCCTTGGAGATTCCCATGCCTTTAAGCTTGGCCACGACCTTGCTCTCCGTTGCGATGGATGCATGGTCGGTGCCGGGCACCCAGCAGGCATTCTTGCCGTCCATGCGGGCCTTGCGGACCAGCACGTCGTTGAGAGTGTTGTTGAGCACATGCCCCATGTGCAGGATACCCGTAACATTCGGCGGGGGTATCACCACGGTATATGGTTCACGGGAATCGGGTTCGGAGTGGAAGCAACGGTTCTTTATCCAATACTCATACCACTTGTCTTCTACTTCCGAGGGGTTATATTTCGCATTAAGTTCCATCGTTTGACTAATTTAGCCTGCAAATTTAATCAATTCCTCGTAAACTTTATGTACGGGGAATCCCATTACATTATAAAAAGAACCGTCGATTCCGGTAATGGCAGCGTAGCCTATCCATTCCTGTATGCCATAGGCACCTGCCTTGTCGTAGGGGCGGAAGGTATCGACATAATAATCGATTTCGCTGTCGAGCAACTCCCTGAAATGCACCAGGGTGGAATCGGTGACGGTTTCGCTGCGCCTGCAGTCCCTCACGGTAACTGCACTGATAACCTCGTGGGTGCGTCCGGAAAGGGTGCGCAGCATGCTCACGGCCTCTTCCCTGGAATGCGGTTTGCCCATAATAAGGCCGTCCACAAGCACCATGGTGTCGGATGTTATCAGAATCTCATCCTCCTCCAAAGGGCGGTGGAAGCCTTTGGACTTCCCTTCCGACATCAGCGCCGGACTCTCGGAATGAGGAGTCGAGGGATCGAAGCGCTCCTCGAAGTCATTGCCCGTATCTACCGTAAACTCGATATTAAGACCCGCCAGCAATTCCCTTCTGCGTGGAGAGTTGCTGGCGAGGATAACTTTCTTTCCCTTCAAATCCATGAACTAGAATATCTTGGAATAATCTTCGTCCTCGAAAAACCACTTCCGCTGGGCGCGGAGGACCCTTTCGATGACCTCCCGCACGCAGCCCTTCCCTCCAGGCAGTTCACAGGCATAATCCGCAATCCTGAGTGCATCTTCGGATGCATCTGCAGGAACCACGCCTATGCCGGCGGCCTTCAGCACTGGGATATCGGGCACGTCATCGCCAATATAAAGCACTTCCGAAGCGTCCAGGGAATGCCTCTTGCAGAAATCCTCGAAGCTGTCGATTTTGCCGCGGCACCCCAGATACACATCCTCGGAAGGCACCCCGCATGTTTCGAATCGGTTGCGAACTCCCTCGGTATTGCCACCGGTGAATACACCGACAACGAAGCCCTTCATCAGGGCTACACGAATGCTGAAACTGTCCTTCGCGTTAAATACGCGTATCATTTCATGATTGTCGAAGGCAAGAAGGGAGCCGTCGGTAAGAACGCCATCCACGTCCATCGTGATGGCTTTGATCTTCTTCCAGTTTTCCATTATGACTTGGCTCCTCCGTTAGGGACCATATCGGCGAGATTGAAAGTACTCCCCTTGGCCGCACCTTCAAGCATGATAGTACCGAACTGGGCTTCGTATTTGCCCACATTTTCGGCAAGGGCATTGAGCAGACGCTTGGTATGCTCGGGGCTCATTACTATACGATTGTTGATCTTGGGCCCGGGAAGTCCAGGAAGCGAACTTGCAAAATCAATTACGAATTCGCTTCTGGAGTGGGAAATGATAGCCAGATTGGCATAGGAGCCACCGGCAATCTGAGGGTCCAGGTTAAGGCTCATCTTATTCTCTTTGTTGTCGTCCATAGCTTTATTCTTTTTATGATGCGAAGATACATAAAAAAAATGAGCTGTGACCCTCCCGGGCAACAACTCATCTAACCACATAATTAATAACACTAAAACTAATAACCAATAGGCTGAAGGATCAGAACGACCACTTACTCAACCCGAATGCAAAGGTACTACAAAAATTTGATTTTGCAAATATTTTTTAAAAAATTTTGAAAAAAATTTAAAATCTATCCTTTTCGCCTATTTAAAAAAAGTACGCGTACGCGTGACGGAGGCTGTCGGGGGCAAAAAAAGAGAGCCGTTTGACAGCTCTCTTGTTTTTGAGGTGCGAAGCGGAATCGAACCGCTGTACCAGGTTTTGCAGACCTGTGCCTAACCGCTCGGCCATCGCACCGGAAAGGACTGCAAAGTTAAAAATATTTTCTTATTTTCCTCACAAATATGTTTATTTTTGCATCTACCTAACAAACTAACTAATTATTAACACTTATGAAAAAAACTACACTGGTCATTTTTGCGGCCATCGCTATTCTCTCAATCGGCTGCAAAAAAGAAAAAGAGGGCAAGGTCCTCTCTCCTGATGAACAGAAAGATTACATCGAAACTGTAGCCGTAGAGGCTATCAACCTCATCGACTTCGACTATTGGAAACCCACCGCAGACTTCATCGTAGGCACCGAAAAGGTCGCTGCTAACTGCGAAACCGATAAGAGTTTCGAAGATTTCACAGATGCCTTCTACGAAGCATTCGACAAGGGCGACCATAAAACCGTCTATGATTTCAGCACCCTGAAGGGGCATTTCTTCATCGACAACAATGCCATCAAGTACGAGAAAGCCAGCAAGTTCTCTGCCGACTGGAAGCTCGAGGACGGAAGCGCTTGCAAGCTTACCGGAGCCGTCACCAGCAGCAAGAAGGAAATCCTCGTCGCAGAGAATACGAGATACGACGACAACGGCACTGAATATGTCGAAGAAGAATGGGTAGTCATTCCCACCAAGGTTACCGTAAAGGCAACGAAGGGTGGCAAGACCATGGGAAACCTCGACCTTGCCACGGATTTCAGCATCAAAGGCGATTTCCCCGACCCTGCTACCGACAAGATTTCGGTTACCGCAGGTTTCTCGGCCGGCGATTATAAAGTCAGCGTGACCCGTGCCAAATACAGCCCCACCGAGATTGCCACTACCTTCAACTTCAACAAGGGCAAGAAACAGATTTTCAAGTTCGACCTCCTTGCAAAGGGCAAGCTCTCTTTCGAAGAAGATGGTGATCCGGACCTGGAGAAGACCACCGGCACCGTCAAGGTCTCCGGAAACGTCCTCAACAAGGTAAAGCTTACCGGTACGCTCAATTGGGGCAAGTATGTCGCTTTTGCTAAAGAGCAAAAAGACCCTAAAACCCTCGAAGAGGCCCAGGCCATCGCCAAAGACATGGAAAGCATTGTCAAGATTGTCTTGAACTGCGGCAACAGGGACCAGGCCAGGTTGGGCTTTGAAGCTATTGCAGATACCGAGCAGGAAGGCGCTGAGACCTATAGTATCGAAACCGTCGTCCGTTTCACCGACGGTTCCGCATATCAGCTTCCTAAAGAATACTATACCGAGGATTCCTTCGAGGATGTATTTGAAGCTTTCAGTGCCCTCACCAAGAAGATAAATGATTACTTGGAGTCCATCAATTCTAGTGAGAATCAGCCCAAATAATCGTTTTAGAAGCTTAATCTTTCAGTCTGCGCTTCTGCTTGTCATCCCTTTTACGGAAGCAGTCGCGCAGACTGATTCTTCATTGCACCACACCCTGGACAGCACCGTAGTTGCTGCCCGTAAACGCACTTCTCCCATTTCGGCCCAAGCTGCCGGCACGAGAGTAGATATGAAGGCTATAGCCAAACTCCCTACAATCATGGGCACGGCCGACCCTCTGCGTTTCATAAAACTCCTCCCCAGCGTCCAAACCGGCAGCGAGGTGGATGTAGGCATACACATCCAAGGTTGCGACCACGGACACAACCTGGTAAGCATAAACGACGCTCCTGTGTATGGTTCGAACCACCTGCTGGGCATCTTCTCGGTGTTCAACCCCTCCCATTTCAGTTCCATGGACTACAGCACCAATGCGGTCCACGGGCGTTTGGGCGGTTCCTTGGACATGCGCCCGTCCCAGGCCATCCCCGACAAGGTCTCAGCCGACCTGAATCTCAACCTCATAGCAGCCCAGGGCACGGTCAGGGTCAAAACCGGGGAAAGATCGGCTCTCAGCATCTCCGCCCGCAGGACATTCCTGAACCAACTGTACGGTTCTTTCCTGAAGGTCGGCACGGCACCGTATCAGGATCCGTTCGAGTATTCCTTTGGAGACCTTAACATCGCCTGGGTAGCGAATCCGGGCAAATCCGACAAGATATATGCTGACGCGTTCTACGGCAGCGACAGGGCCTACTATTCTTCCGAAACCAATCCCCTGGGCATAGATTTCGGCTGGAGGAATGGGATGGCCGCATTGCATTGGGACCATTATGAGGGCGACGTGCTCATAAAGCAGATGGTATTCGCCTCCGCCACCGACACGGACATTGCCGTACAATACAACGGCGAAGCCGGAAACATCTTCTCCAACACCAAGAACTTCGGATACAAAGGGTCCGTTTCTTCCGGAAGATGGCTGGGCGGAGCCGAACTGCTATTCTTCGACGTGCTCCCCCAATATCCCCGGCACACGTCCGGATATATGACCGGAACCGCCGAAGCAGTGCGCCAGAAGGCAATCGACGGCACCGTTTATGCCTCCTGGACCAGCAATATCCTGTTCCAGCACTGGACCATGTCGGCCAGGCTGGGTGGGAACTGGTATTATTCCCCGGAGAAGGAATCCTTCTGGAGCGTCTCCCCTACCATCTCACTAGCATACGACATGTTCCATAACGGCCGTCTGGAGCTCAGGGCAGGTTCTTCCACCCAGAACATATTCCTGACCGGCGTGACCAGCCTGGGATTCCCGGTGGAGTTCAATGTCATGGCCGGCAGGTTCAGCGACCCTCAGAGATCTATCTGGTCCTCACTTTCCTATGACCTGAAATGGGATCAGGAGGCCTATGCGATGTCCGCATCCATATACTTCCGGAGGCTTTACAACCAAATTGAATACAGCGGCAGCATCTTCGACTATCTAGGCTCGGAGTATGACCTGGGCAACCTTCTTCTCAACGCCGACGGATGGAACTACGGGCTCAACCTGATAGTTCACAAGCAGGCCGGCAAGTTCACCGGCTGGGCGGGCTATTCGCTGGGAAGGTCGCTGCGCCGCTCTGAGGATGGGGAGATTTTCCCCTCCAACTTCGAACGCATCCACGAACTCAACATTGCCGCCACATACACTGCCCGCAGATGGGACGCCGGAGGAACCCTCGTGGCAGCCTCGGGAACACCCTTCACCGCCCCTGAATCCATGTATCTGACCGCATCCCAGATAATCTGCCGCTACGGCAAGCGCAATGGGGCCAGGCTGGCGCCCTACATACGGCTGGACCTTAACTTCAACTGGTATTTCCGCAACGACGGCAAAGTATCGCACGGCATAAATGCGTCGCTGTACAATGCCCTGGCCTGCGACAATCAGCTGTCGTACCGCTTTGTTTACGAAGATGACTCCTTCGCCTACCGCCCCTTCGGCTTCAATCTTAAACTTATGCCCGGTCTCGGGTGGTTCTACAAATTCTGATCATGAGAAAGATTGCCATCATACTGTTTTCTTTATCATCTATCCTTTGTTCCTGCCACCGGGAGCATTGGGGGCATGCCGACCAACAGATCGTGGTAGATGGCTGGATCGATTCGGGAGCCACCCCGGTAGTTATGGTTACTTCCACCGTCAATCCTTCCTCGGAGTTCCGCACCATAGAGGAACTGCGCTCGCACATTCTTAAATGGGCCAAGGTAACGCTGACCTCGCCCGACACTACCGTGGTACTGGTCGGAAGCATCAACAAGAACTATTTCCCGCCCTACATATTCACAACTTCCTACATCAAAGGCGTTCCCGGGCAGCGATACGACCTGAAGGTAGAATATGGCGGAGAAACCGTCACGGCAAGCACCACCGTGCCCCAGAGCGAAGCTCTCATTGGCCTGGAGGCGCAGCCGGTAAAGGGATACGACGATTGCTATACCATCGTCGCCAAGATGGGTCCCAAACCCTCCGAAAGGCGTTTCTACCGCTTTTTCACCAAGGTCGAGGGTGAAGATGATTACTTCCATGCCACCTTCCCGGGCGCTTTCGACAGTTCAAACCTTAAGGAAAATGCGGAGATTACCTTGACAAAGGGATACAGCATAGACGGGCGTCACCTTAACTCCCACTTCAAGAAGGGAGACACCGTATATATCAAGTTCTGCACCATGGACGAGCCGGCCTGGCGTTTCTGGTCCGACCTCGACAGGATATGTTCGCTTGGCAAGGCCGTGTTGTTCCCCACTTACGAGAATCCCTCTTCCAATATTGCAGGTGGGCTCGGATACTGGGCCGGTTACGGCACAACTTATTACAGCATCAATTTGTAGCGACCCTATTGTTTTTTTCTTCTTTTGCAATTAACTTTGCAGTCCTTTTCCGGGGTATTAGCTCAGTTGGTAGAGCGACAGGTTCGCAATCTGTAGGTCAGGGGTTCGAATCCCCTATGCTCCACTATAATCCCTCTCAGAGTAGTCTGAGAGGGATTTTTCGTATAGAATGTGACAAAAAGTGTGACAAATGATTGTTTTACACACGATGCCTATGTATACATAGTCTAGTGAAGGCTCTATTCTTTCTTCCTATTTCGTTTTAGTCCTGAAAAACTTTTTTAAATCGTCCAATTTAGCCGGGCCGTGCATATAAACGAGGGTGATGGCGTAACTGCCGGCTTTGGAGACACATTGATAGCAGACAAACCGATTATCATGGTTAGCGCTTTCGAAGGTGAGGATAGCATAAACCAGTTTGCCACTGTCCATATGGATTTCTTGATCGGTAGCCTTTCCTGCGTCAGAGAGAACACGGCGGGAGACTTCGGCGAGGACCTGGTCATCCCCGGTAAAAGAGACACTGTGATATTGCTCCAAGTTGTATGGGTCCAGTTGGGAGCTGCGGATAAAGGTCTCCTTCATGGCTTTCTGAGGGACCACCTTCCCGTCGAAGACGGCGCCCACCTGCAGGTCCCCCTGCGCGGAAACGGTCCAAGCAGGAAGCAGCAATACGATGAGTATCAATATCCGTTTCATAAGGCAGGGTTGAAAAGGTCAAACAATTCATCACCGACATCTTCGCCTTCCCCGAAAATACCTTCCAAGGTGGCGGTCATATCATCGAGTACAAGATTCGGGTCCGTCGATTTTTGTCCGTAAGCAAGGATGTAGCAATCATTCTGTCGATGGTACAGGCCGATGGCGGCGATGAGGGCAAGGCTCGCGGCGACAACGAGGGCCGCGGTCCTGTGGAGTGTCCGACGGGGAGAATCGGCACCGGCTGTAGCTCGGCTCGTCGCGATCACCTTTCCCGCCGCGAAGAAGCCCGCCACCGCTTTTATCTCGTCGAAGTCGGGATCCTCCGTCGTCGCGAGGAACGACTTCAGTTCTCGCTCTTCGCCCCCGGTGAGGAGAGCGTCGAACCAGCGGTCGGCCAAATCCATATAGTAGTTCTTATTCTTCATGATATCGTTTCTTGTATAATTCTCGGATGGTTTTCCGGGCCCGGGAGAGCTGCATCCTGACTGCCGGGGGCTGCATGCCCAGTTCTTCTGCGATCTTTTCCAGCGTCAGACCTTCGTATTCGTGGAACCTAATAATACGCCGCTGGAGGTCGGTCAATTCATTATCGACCATTTCCTCGACCTGTCGGAATAGAGCCTCGCGGTTTTCACCGACGTCCTCCTCTGGTAGGTCACCTGCCAACGGTACCGTCTTCCGTTTTCGAATCTGGTCGATGGAAACGTTCCTCACCGTGCGTGTCAGCAGCGCTTCCGCCTCTCGGCCGTTCTGGACCTGGTATCGGCCCCATAGACGGACAAAAGCATCCTGCAGCGCATCCTCGGCCGCCTCAGCGTCCGCGAGCAAATTTCCGGCCCCTACCTTCAAGCGTTGTCGAATCCGTTGGTATGTCTCTGTCAGGATGTCTGCCATTCTTTGCTAATCCATCAAGGATAGGCTATGCTGAGCGGCGCACTGTAGGCGGCATTGGCTCGGTATTGGGAGGCGTAGAGGGACTCGACGGTAATCACAGGGGCGGTGAAGGTGCCGGCCTGGGTGATGAAGAAAGATTCTTCCCAGGTAGAGGACTCCTCCGGACAGACATCAAGCCACCAGCAGGTCCGGTCCGCGCGGATGTCCCTGTAGCACTGAGGGAGACGAGTCCAGAGACCGTCAACCCGAATGGGACCGAAGTAGCCAATCGCCTGGCCGGAGAGCTGGTCCACCGGCAAGAAACAGGCCTCTCGGAAGGCATCGACTCGGACGAAGGAGCGGTTCTCTGCGCTCCAAAGCTCATAGCGGGCGACGAGCTTGTCGCCCACGAAGAGAGTGTCGCCGGTCTGCAGTTCGGTGCGTTTGCCATCCTCCTCCAGATAGAACTTCCGCTCGATACGCATGCCGTTACCAGAGGCTTGGATATCTGCGAACGGGACGGAGCCGGAGGCCGTCAAGGTGACAATCTGGCGGTTCAGGAGGCTGTCCGGCGCTGTGAGGACGGCTTGCAGAGCGTCTACATAGGCCGGATCTCCGGTCCAAGACTGCGTTTCGTTCTGGAGAATAAGCCAGAACTTCAGACCGTCGCAGACAGGGCCGTCCAGAAGACTGGCAAGTAGCGTATGGGCATAGACTTCAGAAGAAAGCAGACCCTTGAACGGAAGTACGGCATTCGGGTAATAAACCCCGCCGGACGGGTGCCGAACCGCGTATTGCTGCAGAGAAATCAGGTCGTTCGAGATGGATTTCTCGAAGCGGGAGGCCGTGAAAAGCGTCTCACCCCATGCCTTGGCGAGGGCGATGCCTGCCTCGGAGGCTGTCAGGTTCCTGAGTGTCCGCACGCGGCGCGCCTTGTCCAGAATCCAGCCATTGGCGTAATCATAACGGCCGGGAGTCAGATACTTTCTGGCGAATCGCCGGAAATCCTGCAGTCGGAAACGCCGGACCGCCTTCTCCTCTACGTCGGTCAGGTCGAAGGGGACATCGGACCACATGGCGCGAATATCCATGTACTGTTCATCCGAAAGGCCTCCGCACCACATCGGCCACCAGTTGCCGAACTGGCTGTTGTCCAAATATCGGACGGTTTCCTTCATGTCTGGAATAGCAATGCCCCGATCGCGGAGCACGGCGAAGCGTTCCAGCAGGGTGGCCGTCACAACCGGGGAGGAGTCCATGCCCTCCGTCCAGGCGAAACCGCCGTCATCCTGACGGAGCGCCAGAAGCGGTGCCAGCGTGCCGGTCGTATCCCGCCCCAGCAGCGCTCGGGCGTAGAAGTCGGCCGAGCGCGAGAGGGCGTCCGGATCTTCGGGCGCAGTCCACTGTTCAAGGCCGGTTTCCGCCACTTCACGGAGCATACGGAATGTCACTTCCGCCTGGTCGCCGGGAAGGTTGACAAACATACGGCGGAGCGAATCGACCGCCCCCGGCCCGACGAGGGCCGAATGGCTCTCCGAAAGCGACTGCTCGGCCCGGTTCACCGGGACGGGAATGCGCACAGCGTCGGTGAAACCATTGCCCTCGAACACGAGTCGAAGGTCCAGCTTCGGGTCATCCCACCAACCGACGAAGGAAGGCTGGAAGGAGGGCGGCGCCGTTATGGTGAACAAGGCGGCGGCCGTGCCTCCGGCAGGGACGGTCAGTTCCGTGGCCTGAGCATACGTCGGCTGCCGCTCCTCCACGGCATCGTCCATCTCTACCCTGAGATACAGACGGCCAGACAAAGTCTCATCTGAAATGTTTGAAACAGAGGCCGAAAGAATATACTTATCTTCTTCGTACAGATACCGGGGCGGCGTCACTGAAATCTGCACCGGAATCGTCACGACGAGATCCTTTCGCAGTACGGCGTTCCGCATGGACGGGTCATGTGCGAAGACATTCACATGGTAGGTGGATAATTTGTCGGAGGTATTGAAGACAACATCAACCTTCCCTTCAGAGTTCGGATACAGGAACGGTTCGAAAGCCAAAGCCTCGGAGAAGACCTCGCGGAAGTCGTCATCGGAGATCTCCGGCATCTCTTCCACATAGGCATCCTCGGGGACGGCGACAGAAGAAACACCCCGAATTCGTATCCTGGGTGAGGAGTCGCCTCGGACCTGGACGCCGGCAACCCGGCCACCGAGGGCCCTCGCGACCGAGCCGGTAAGGGCACTCTTCCGCTGCACACCATAGCCGATAACCACGACTTCATCAAGCATCTCGATATCCTCTTCCAAAACCACCCGCATCCCCGATGAGGCCGGAACAGAAACGGAAATATAACCGATACTCGCGATTTCAAGGATGATTCCTATCGGCACGTTCAGGGAAAAATGGCCTTCCAGATCCGTAATGGCACCCTGCGAAGTTCCGGATGCGACCACTGCCGCCCCGATAATAGGCTCGCCGTCCGCATCAACCACCACGCCCCAGACCGGGCCTGCGCCGCCCGGTACAATCATGATGCTCTCTCCGGTAATCTTGCCGGTCGCAGTCCTGGACCACGCCTTACGGAAAGTCGGAGGAAGCAGATCCACACGACTCCAGACGCTCGGAGCCATGGCGTCCAGGCTCTTGTCAAACACAGCCACGGCCGCTTCCACGCCCGGTTCCGTCTGCAGCGACAGCGTATAGGGCGCACCGGGTCTCGTGCGGTCCTGGAAGCGGGAAAAAGCGAGCGGCAGGTCCATGGTATGCCGTACGCGATGGTAAACCGCCTCATGGACAACCTGTTCCGCATCACGGAAATAGAATACTTCCAGCCGGACGGCATCCGGATAAGAGCCCTTGTAGATGAACTCCAGGCCTTTCAGGGACTTGACGCCGTCAAGGTGCACCAGGCGGGATTCCAGAACCGAGCCGTCAGGCGCGGACAGCGTGGCTACAGCCCACAACGGGCCCGCACCGGCGCCCAGCCGGGCCTGGATCCGCTGCCCATATTCAATCTCCGTTTCACCGGAAAAGAAAACACTTCTCACCGGGGCGTTCAGCCCGGCGGTCGCTTTCAGGATGGGTATATCGGCCCGTGCATTCGCCTTTCCTGACTTGACGCTGGCTTGCAGGTAATACAGGCCGTCCGGGCAATCGGACAGGTCCAGTTCAAGCACATCCTCCGATGTGCCCTCCCGGACCGTATTCCCTACACAATCTATCAGCCAGTAAGTGACAGGTATCCGGACGGGTGTCTCTCCACTCTTGATGCTCCATGCAATGTGCGCGACAGATTCTGTCAGTACGGTCTTTTCCAGCGTGGCGCTCCGGATAGTGAAGTCACCCGACGCTGCATTCTCCAGCTCAGCCTTCAGGGAAAGGTCGGAAGAAACCGTGAACCGGTGTTCAAAGTCGCGGGTCTCTCCTGTCGCATCCAAGGCCCTGATAGTCAGGCGATACTCACCGTGATCCGACAGCTTGAGCGGAATCCGGAAAGAATGGTCCTTGTCGATAGTAACAGAACCGCGCCATGACACACTGCCATATCGAGTGACCAATCCTTCTAGCGAGATTCCATCCACCGGATGACCGGAATAACTCTCCACTTTACCTTTCACAACGAAGGCGGAATCCGGTAGATATGGTCCCTCCTGCGGGTCGAAGGTTATCTCGAATGTCGGTAGGACGAAATCATCGACCCGGAAAGATGAACGGGCAAGTATATGTTTTTTGTGAACTATTACAATGTTCCAGAGTCCGTTCCGCTCTCCTTCGGGAATGTACCATTCCCATGCGACGGAACCGAATGCATTGGTTTTCAGGTCAATGGCGGCAAACCGCTTCCGCTCTGTATCGCTGATCAGAACCTGGACATCCTTCCCGGCCGACAGTGTCTTCACCTGATTGTATAAGTCGCCCTCGAACAGGACGGCTTTGGCTTTGAGCGTGTCACCGGGACGGTACGCGCCCCGCTCCTTGAAAACGCGAGCATGGATTGTCGCCGTCGGAGGCTCAAACGTGTCCTCAGGCTCGGAAACGACGACGACTGCGCTCCGTCGCTCCCCGACCCGGGCCTCCAACAGGGCCGCTTTCCGGCCAATCTGTTTCTGGAAGTCGGCCGGCAGGGGCGTAAAGCCTTGGGTATTCATAGGAATCTCCCGTTCCAAGACCTTATTCTGACGCCGCCCGTACTTAAGACGGATCGTTGCAGAAGGAACCGGCTCGCCAGTCAGATAATCGGCCACATAGATGGCGTAATCTTCACCCTGCCGCCGTGCGCCCAGCGAGAGGGTCTGCTTCACATAAGAGGACCGCACCCCATATCCTTCGGAATAGACGTCATATGCGCCGTCTGGCAGAGCCGGAATCGGCGCCTTCACCGTGTCCAGGGCATAGAACCGCCCGTCCCGGTTCCGGAAGGAGACCGTCTTACGGTTTTCGTCCGAGACGAAAGTCAGCGTCCCCCGCCCGAAATTGCGACCGGTCAGGACGATTGAATCCTGCAAGAAACGGATACTCAGCGAGGAGGCCTTGAGGGTGCGACGGATCTCGTCCACCGACAGGTCCACCCGATGATGGACACCCTTCTTGGCTTTCTCCATCCTGATGAAAGCCTCGGCATCATCGTAGAGTTTTCTCGCTTCGGCCTCAGTCACATTTACGTTGCGCCGAAGTTGGAATAGCCGCTCGTCCAGGAGGGCTTTTTCCAAAATGAAGCGGAACGGATCACCGGCATACTGCTTTGCAAGCTTCTTCAAGGCAGCCTCGCGGTCATCTGCTTGCCGGGCCACCAGGTACTGCAGGTACGGACGGGCCGGATAGCGGTCGCCGATCTTTTCGTCGAGCAGACGGTATTCCTCGGAGTCGGGGACCAGGCTCCGAAGACGAGTCAGGCGATCCCAAAGGACCCATTCGAAATCATCCGGGATATCATCCTCGTCCCGGGTCTGCATAAAAGGAATCATTCGGTCCTGCAGGGCTGGACGGTGACTGGTTTCCAGTTCATCTCTATGGACTTTGGCATACTTGAAATCCCGGTCCAGCCAACGGTAGGTCAACAGAGGCTCCCCATAGGACTCTACCGCTTCCAATAGAGCCGTGCTCAGGGAATCGGTCGATTTCCAATTCAGGCGGGAATACACCCGCTGTTCTTCCCGGCAGGTGCGCAGGAAGTCGTCAGGGAGGCGATACGTCCGAGCCAGAGCCCTAATTTCATGGAGTTTCTCGATCTGGTCGCGTGGCCGATCCCGACGGCTCAACCGACTATATGCCTTCCACTCCTTGCTCAAATCCCTGGCCAGAAGGACAGAAACAGGAAGTAGAAGAAGCACTATGAGGATGGCAATTCTTTTCATAAACACATTTCCGTTTACTACTAAACGAAGAACGACCCAAAATGTAACAAGGTTTTTACTGTCCAATCATGATTTCACCTCCATGGTAACCAACGGTAATGCAAAAAGCACGATGCCGGGTTCAATGCTACGTTTTTCACGACTCTCAAAGTTACAAAGAAATACAAGATCTCGCAAATTCACCTTGTTTCGTTCATGACCTCAAGATTGGCATTTCTTTCCGTCAGGCCAATCATGGGCTTGCCCGACTTTTGCCACTCTTTTAGGAGATTTTCGTATCTCCTATGCTCCACAAAAAATGAGGTTCGGCATAACGCCGGACCTTTTTTTGTGGCCTTTTACGTCATGCCGGCCCCGACCGGGCATCTCTTCATGCCGCGTCGACACAAAATCGCCATTCTGTGCATCCTGTTTGTCAACGCGGCAAACTGCGAGCGGAGGTTTGGGGCCCCAGGAGCGCTTTCTGGGTATCATCTTCGCACTAAATAATTTGTTTCTATAACTGGAAATAACTATATTC
The DNA here is from genome assembly GCA_017552105.1 of Bacteroidales bacterium. Lineage (GTDB taxonomy): Bacteria > Bacteroidota > Bacteroidia > Bacteroidales > UBA932 > Cryptobacteroides. The sequence continues at coordinate 13,867 of JAFZJI010000015.1, forward strand.
GTTTTCAAAAAACCATTCACCCCTCCCAAAAGAGTTATATGGAAGAGAATCTAAAACTCGAATACCACGTTCCTGAGACGGACGTTTTCGAAGTGCAGGCCGCAGGATTCATGGTTCCTTCGTCCTGGGGCCACGAAGAAGGCTAGCGGATATGCTCCACAAAAAAGTCCAGCCTTTTCTCGGCTGGACTTTTTCGTGGAGCATGCGCACGGGGAAAAGGCGCCTGCAGGGCGGCTAATCCCCTACTTCTTCAGCACCTTCTCTGCCAAGCGCATGGCAAGGATGGCCATGGGAACCACCATCACGATCATCAGCATGTACACCGGGACATTCTCGATCACCGGCTCCATCTTGGCAGCATACCCTTCGGGCATCTCAACCAAAGCAGCCTGCAACGACCCGGCAGTATCGGTCCACCAATGCGAAGTGTAAGCAAAGAACGTGAATGCCAGCGGCAGGAAACTCACGCGGGTACCTTTCTTGGTATCATATCCATATTTATACCTCAGAAACTCCGACAGCGCGATAATCACTACCAGCATTATGCCCATCCAAAGATCGGCCTCGCCGGATACTATGAAAACAAAAAGCAGGAAACCGTTCAGGATGGTCGCTACGCCGAAGCTTTTCATCTTTGAGGCTGCGTAAAGATAGATGAATGCGAAGGCAAACGGGATGAACGTCCCGGCATATGCGTAGAATGCCGGATGGATGCTGCCCGAGAATGCAAACAGGCAGATGGCTGCCAGCCAGAGTACTGCCGACAGTAAAAGCGGTAAGATTCTTTTCATGTCAATACATCATTTAGATATGCAAAAGTACTGAGCGTCAAGTTAATCCGCAATCCCCATTTGTTGGTAATCAGGCCATGGGAATAATGGCTAAGAATTAGTATATTTGTAGTGTATGAAACGAATCTTTATCACCCTTGTATCGTTATTGGCATGCACCCTTTCCTGGGGTCAGCCCAAAGTGGAATTCCTAGGCCCTCTGCAGGGCGAAAACAGCGGACAGTCCGGCTACGCTTACCAAGGTATGGACATCTATGGCAACTACATGGTCAGCTGCCAGAATCAGGGCATAGCAACGGTTTACCGCCTGAAAGGGAAGGAGTTCGACCGGGTCGGGCAATTCCACCTGGCATCATTCCACAAATACAATCACGCCAACGTGGCTTCCTTCGGCGTGGAGAAGGTCTCAAAAGAGGACCCGCTTCCCGTGCTGTACGTAAGCCAGTGCCATAAGAAACCCATAGACGGCAGGAAAGACGTGCTCTATGCTGAACGCATAGCAGCGGACTTCTCCTCTTCCGAACTGGTGCAGACCATCTTCTACGACGATGTCAACCACGACTTCGGCTACGCCCTCCAATGGGTCATCGACAGGAAGCACAAGATGCTGTATGGCTACGGCAATACCGTCGACAACAGCGATCACGCCAACCGCCACCGCATCATCAAGTTCCGTCTTCCTTCGCTTTCAGAAGGCCCGCTGGTGGTACTCAAGGCTGAGGATGCCTTGGAAAACTACCTCATCGAGGATGAATCGGACTTCCGCTTCAATCCCATCGGCCAGGGGCTTTACATAAGGAACGGCCGCCTGTATATGCCCACGGGCGTAGGCAAGGCCGAGACTCCTTCCATCCTCTTTATCTGGGACCTCAAGAAGCATAGGATGCGTTCCCTGGACCTTTCGCTCAGGACTACGGGCGAATTCGAGGACATCTCCTACCACAAGGGCCGCTTCTATATCCAAGGCCAGGATGGCATCTTCCGTCTCCGCCTGGGTCCCAAGGCCGGCAAGAAGGGCTTCGATTGGCATGCCCTGGTCCCCAAGCCCGTATATGACGCGCATCCGGAATATATAGAACTGTACAATAAGGCCTGGGAGCTATCCTACCAGCACATCGATACCATC
>JAFZJI010000122.1 GCA_017552105.1 Bacteroidales bacterium
CCTGGAGCTCCATCCGACCAAATATGCTGAGGAGCTGGTAAAACGTATGGAGAAGAGTGGCGCCAAGGCTTATCTGGTTAACACCGGCTGGAACGGAACCGGCAAGCGTATCTCCATCAAGGATACCCGCGGAATCATCGACGCCATCCTCAACGGCAGCATCGACAAGGCTCCTACCAAGCAGATTCCTTTCTTCGATTTCCAGGTTCCTACCAAGCTCGAAGGTGTGGATACCGGTATTCTCGATCCTCGCGACACCTACAAGAATGCCGCCGAGTGGGAAGAGAAAGCCAAGGATCTTGCATCCCGCTTCATCAAGAACTTCCACAAGTACGAGAGCAACCGTGCCGGCAAGGCCCTTGTTAAGGCTGGTCCGAAACTCTAGTACCCTTGCTGTAATAATTAATAACGGGTGGCCGTCAGGTCACCCGTCATTTGTTTATTACGCTCTATCTCAGGTTCAAGATCCATGAAAGGCAATCCTCGTTCAGCTTCTTTAGCTGATCGGAGGCTTTTACTTTCTGGAAACCCCTGTCGAGGATGGCAGTCATGACAGGCGAGGCCAAGGACATCTCGCACAAACCAAAGTGACCTATTTTTTCGTAATGGATGTTCGTATACAGAGGATTGGTGCTTTCCAAGAATCTGGCGTTGTTCCGATACTGCCCCCATTTCTTCAGATACGGATAAGCAGCATCGGAATAGATGCTTAATACCGGCACATCATAGTCGCTTTCATCGAAGAGGAATTCTCCGTTCCCTACGCCTTTGATGTCGTACATGAAGGGCGATTCCAAAGCGACGACTCCTATTACATCCTTTCTTATCCTTGCCATGGCATATGCCGCAGAACCACCCAGGGAATGGCCCTCTGCGATAAAACGTGTGGCTCCATGTTTGGCGATGAAGTCATCCATGACGGCATTCAAATCGTAGGTCCGGATTTCCATCCACTTATGGTAGACTTCATAGACCTTCTGAGGATCACCCTCCGGATTAAGGGTAAACATTTCCTTGAGAAATTCCCTGCTGGGGCCGCTCTTCTTGCCGTTTTCGTATTTGATACTTGCTACTTGACCGGGATGTGCGACTGCCAGGACGGTAAATCCGTGGCTTGCCAGTTCGCGGTAAAGACTCAGGTTGTTCCCTATCGGCCCGCAGGATCCGTGAGATGCCACTACGACGGGCCTGTCCTCGGAACAATCTACCGGGAACCATTTCCTTACCTGAAGTTGCCTCTTGTTTCCTTTCTTGGAATATGGATCCGTCTTATTTTCCGTTATCCAGTAATCCTCTGAAGCAATACCATATTTCCCGGTTGTAGGAATCTCTTTCAGCGACGGAAAAAAGAGGGACTTGATGGCTATGAAGATTACCGCCAACACAACAATTATTGTCAACATACGTTTCGCCTTCTTATTCTTTTTTGAAGATACTCTCATAATCGAGTGCTAAGATATGTTTTTTTTATTAGATTGAAAATTACTACTTGCTGTAATAATTAATAACGGGTGGCCGTCAAAGGCCACCCGTTATTGTATATAGCGACAGCGTTGTTACTGTTTCTTGAATTTGAACACCTCGGCAGGGCCCATTATGTTGCAGTCGGCGGTGGTCGAAGATGTCAGCTTGAAGGTGAATTTGGCGTAATTGACCTTATACTCTTCAACAAGATCAGACCTGTTCTCTTCAAGCCCGTACCAGCTATATCCCTCACTGGGCTCCAGTGTCGTCGCATTCAGGCTTCCCATTCCACCAGAATAGGCGATAATATGATGTTCTTCATCGTATTCGACACCGATAAGGCTCTGTTTGATCGAACTGATGTTGTAGGTGATCTCATTATTGGAATAAGTGTATGTACCGGTGCAACGCCAACCATATGCAATCACATAAAGGTCGAGAGTGTTGCCTTTGAAGACAAAGCTGTATGCGATGTCCCCGGGGTTATCTTCAAAGCGGGGAGCATTCCAACGGCCTTCGAGGGATGCAGTGTCGCCGGGCGTGTCGTTACCGCCGCTCTTGTCGCAGGATACCAGGGCGAACATGGCGGCGAGGGCAATGATAAAGAGTTTTTTCATGACTAGTTATTGATTGATTATTATTGGTTTCGTCAACCGCAAAAATAACATATTATTTTATTATTCGTCTGCTCTGCCGGTTTTTTCTGTATATTTGTAGATATGTCGACGCTGAATTCTGAGATACAGTATCTTGGCGGAGTGGGGCCCAAGAGGGCCGCACTGCTCCGTTCGGAGCTGGGCATCGAGACCTTCGGCGACCTTCTTCATATCTATCCCTTCCGCTACATCGACCGCACATCCATCACCCCCATACGCGAAGTACGAGGGGAGCTCGCATACGTGCAGGTTCAGGGAACCATCGTCAGCAGTACGCTGGTATCAAAGCACCTGAGCGTAATAGTGGACGACGGCACCGGCCAGATGGAAATGGTCTTTTTCAAGATCACGAAGTGGAATGTGGAGAGGCTGAAACCCGGCAGCGCCTTCCTATTCTTCGGCAAGCCCTCGGAATTCAACGGCCGCCTGAACATGGTGCATCCCGAAGTGGATAGTCCCGTGGTCGGCGGTGCCGACAGCAAAGGCACGCTCACGGGAGTATATCCCAGCACTGAAAAACTAAAGAACGGCGGAATCACCGGCAAGGTGATGTGCAAGCTTCAGTCCGCCGCGCTGGCAATGTGCCTGCCCGAAATCAAGGAAACCCTCCCCGACTACATACTCAAGGAAAACGCCCTGGTGCCGCTGGCCTACGCCATACGCAACATACACTTCCCAGCCGACAGCTACGCCCTCCAGAAATCGGTACGCCGGCTGAAGTTCGAGGAGCTCTTCTTCCTGCAGCTGTCGCTCCTGAAGCAGAAATACATCCAGTCCCGCAACTCCGTCGGCCTGCCCGTAAACAAGGTCGGCACCGCATTCAACGACTGTTTCAACGCACTGCCATACGAACTGACCGGTGCCCAGAAGAGGGTCATCAAAGAGATTCGGGAGGATATGCGCAGCGGGCATCAGATGAACCGCCTGCTGCAGGGGGACGTGGGTTCCGGCAAGACGATGGTGGCCGTGCTGAGTGCGCTTCTGGCGGTAGATAACGGATTCCAGTCGTGCATAATGGCGCCCACCGAGGTGCTCGCCCAGCAGCACTACGCCAACATCTGCAAGTATCTCTCCCCCACCAGCGTGCGATGTGCGCTCCTGACCGGCAGCAGCACGGCGAAGGAGAGGAGGGAGATCCACGCCGGCCTGGAAGATGGCAGCATTGGGATGATAGTGGGCACGCACGCGCTGCTGGAAGATAATGTACTCTTCCGTTCCCTTGGCCTGGCGATAATCGACGAGCAGCACCGTTTCGGTGTGGACCAGCGCGCCAAGCTATGGTCCAAAGGCCCGGGCGGAATTCCCCCGCACGTGCTGGTAATGACGGCAACCCCTATCCCCAGGACCTTGGCCATGACCCTTTACGGGGATCTGGACGTATCGGTGATAGACGAGATGCCTCCCGGACGCAAACCCGTCAAGACCGCGATGATATCCGACGCGAAGAAAGGTAGCGTGTATAACTTCATGCGCAAGCAGATAGCCCTCGGCCGACAGGTCTTCGTGGTCTATCCCCTGATATTCGAAAGCGAGAAGATGGACCTCAACAACCTCGAAATGGGTTACGAAGAAATCGTGAAACGCTTCCCCGACCCCGACTACAAAGTAGCCATCGTCCACGGCCAGCAGACCGCCGAAGTTAAGAACTTCAATATGGCTGCATTCGCCGCCGGAAGGGCCCAGATACTGGTTTCCACTACGGTGATAGAAGTCGGCGTTGATGTGCCCAACGCCAGCGTGATGGTCATTGAAAGCGCACAGCGTTTCGGCCTCAGCCAGCTGCACCAGCTGCGCGGACGTGTCGGGCGCGGAGCCGACGAAAGCTACTGCATACTGGTACACGACTACAAGACATCCGCCGAAGCACGCAAACGCCTGGAACTGATGTGCAACACCAACGACGGATTCGAGATTGCCGAGGAAGATATGAAGATGCGCGGCCCCGGCGACCTGGAAGGCACGCAGCAGAGCGGGCTGCCCATCAAGCTGAGCATAGCTTCGCTGGCAAAGGACGGTTTGATGCTCAACGAGGCCCGCGTCTATGCCGACAAGGTGCTTGATGCGGATCCCAAGCTAGAGCTGCCCGTCAACAAACTTCTGGCGGACGAGCTACGCAAGGGCAAATACGACATAAAAGACTATAGTAAAATAAGTTAACAATATGAAAGTCAAACATCTAATCTTTACAATGATGATTGCAGCGTCCTGCGCCGGGACCGCACAGAAAGAAGCTGCGGTTCCCGAAGTCGAGATCAACGACGGGGTGATGACTCCGGAAGTGCTACTGTCTTTCGGCCGCCTTTCCGACCCCCAGCTCTCGCCGGACGGGAGCACGATACTCTACGGAGTCAGTTACCAGAACATCAAAGAGAACAATTCCCTCAGGAATATATATATCTGCAAGCCTGACGGCAGCGAGCGCCAGCAGATCAGCTTCGAGAAGAAAAGCGTGAACTGCGCCCGCTGGAGCAACGACGGCAATGCCATCTACTTCGTGCAGGGCGGGCAGCTCTACAAAGCTCCCTTCAAGGCCGGCAAGCTCGGGAAGAAGGTCAAGCTCAGCGACGTTCCCGCCGGAATCGGCGAGTTCAAGATATCGCCCGATGGAGAGCAGATAATCTACACCTCAACCATCAAGAACCCGGCAGTGGTCCAGCCCGCCGATACCGATCCGGCACTCGACAAGGCTCAGGCCTATACTACCGAGAACCTTATGTACCGCCACTGGGACCATTGGGTAACCGAAATCCCCCGCAGCTACGTGGCTACGCTGGTCAACGGCAAGATTACTCTGGACAATTCCCTCGACATTCTCGGGACCGACAACACCTTCGAGCTCCCCACAGAGCCTTTCGGCGGAATCGAACAGCTCGACTGGGCTCCGGACAGCAGGCACATAGCCTATAGCTGCAGGAAGAAGGTGGGCAAGGAGTACGCCTTCAGCACCAATACATCCATCTACATCTATGACGTGCTCACCGGATGCACCGTCGCAGTCACGGAGAAGGGCGGATATGACACCGATCCCGTCTGGAGTCCGGACGGCAAGCATCTTGCCTGGGTCTCAATGCCGCGCGACGGCTACGAGGCTGACCAGCAGCAGCTTATGGTGGCCGACATAGAGTTCGGTGCACAGGAAGGTGACGGCCAGAATGCAGACGTGGCCATATCCAACGTCCGCCGCCTGGGAACGGATTTCGACCACGATGTGGCAGGCCCCGTCTGGCATGGCGACAAGATCTACTTCAACGCTCTGATGGGCGAGGCGGTGCAGAGCATCTTCCGCGCCAGCCTGGACGGAAAGATAGAGCGCCTTACCCCCGGTGACTGGTGGACCGACTTCTTCTCCCCCTTCGCCATACTCGACAAGGAGGATGGCAGCGTGGAGATGCTTACCTCCTACTATTCCCTGGAGTTCCCGGTGGAGCTCGTGAGCGTAGTTTCCGGCGGGCAGCCTTCCTTCAAGCAGATTACCACCGAGAACAAGCACATACTCGACCGTCTCTCCCCCATCAAGGAAGAATCCATACATCTGCAGACGGTAGATGGAAAGCAGATGCAGTGCTGGGTGGTCTATCCCCCGGCATTCGATCCCGCCAAGAAGTATCCTGCCATCGAAATCGTGCTTGGAGGCCCTCAGAGCACTAATTCCCAGGATTGGAGCTACCGCTGGTGCTACCGCTTGATGGCGCAGCAGGGTTATGTGGTAATACTTCCCAACCGCCGCGGCACCACTGCATTCGGTCAGGAGTGGAAGGAGCAGATTTCGGGAGATTATGCCGGCCTGAACATGCAGGACTACCTGGTTGCCGGCCGCTATATCAAGAGCCAGCCCTATGTGGACAAGCTCGCCTGCGTGGGTGCTTCCTACGGCGGATTCTCGGCATATATGCTGGAAGGCCTGCACGGGGACCTCTACGACTGCTTCATCGCCCACGCCGGTATCTTCGACGAAAAGCAGCTCTGGTTCTCGACCGAAGAGATGTGGTTTGCCAACTGGGATAACGGCGGACTTACCGAATATGCCTATGCTCCCGGCCAGGTGGGCCCCGCAGGTGACGGAGTTACTTTCGGCGGAATGCAGCAGGCAGGTGCACCTTATGCTTCGACGCCTAAAGCCAAGAGGCATTATGCATCCGATCCTTCATCGATGGTGACCAAGTGGCACACGCCCATACTCTGCATACACGGGGGAATGGACTTCCGTATCCCCTACGAGCAGGGAATGGCAGCATTCAACGCCGCCCAGATGATGGGAGTCCCTTCGAAACTGATCATCTTCCCCAACGAGAACCACTGGATACTCCAGCCGCAGAATGCCCTCTACTGGCATCGCAACTTCTACGACTGGTTGGACAAGTGGTGCAAATAAGCTATTTCTCCGGACGGAGTTTGGCGTATTTCAATAGAAGAACTTTGGAGCCGTAATTGTCGAAATCAATTACGGCTTTTAATTCGGGTGCCACTCCTGTGATTTCTTTCACCAGGCCGGCACCAAAGCGGTTGTGTTCGACTCTTTCGCCGACATATATCTCTGTCATAGGAACAGCTACGAAGTTGGGATCTATGACGTCGGGGGCCGC
>JAFZJI010000123.1 GCA_017552105.1 Bacteroidales bacterium
GACCGCAACCACGGCAACATCGTAGCCGAACGGCGACACTTTCACGTGTTCATCCTTGCGGGCTATATCCATGTAAGGTCCTGTGATCTTACGGAGTCCGGGGAGCTGTATGTCTATGCTCCCTCCCTGCACGTCGACGGTCTGCCATTCCAGCTTCTTCATTGCATCTTCCGGGCCTACCCAAGGGCCGCCGGTGCTGCTCCAGCCGGGAGCGCTTGCGATCGTCATCTCCATTCCCAAGGAATCCGCAAGGCTGACTGCGTAGCGGAATGCTTCCTTCCAGCTATCGGATAGATACGGCCTTTTGAAGGGAGCTGCCTTCGGCATGTTTACACCGCCGGCATCGAACTGATGGAATCCGGAGATTCCTATTGCATCCATCCATTCCAGGTCCTTCCGTATGCCTTCCGGCGATACCTCGCCATCCATCCAATGCCACCAGACATATGGCCTGGCCGGCTTTGACGGGTTCCTGAACAATTCCAAAAGCCCATTTCCATCCGCGGGGCACATCCACAGCATTATGGTTAGAATCGATATGACGGAAGATGCAAACATATCCCAAATTTAACTAAAAAAAATGACTATCTTCGCGTCATGTTTAAAAGAATCTCCGTACTCGCCCTCTGCATACTGGCAATCTGTGCCTGTAATGGTAAAAAGTCCCGAACCGAAACCGAAGAAACCGTGTGGCCCCTTGGCTTCAGGACAGATACTTTATTCGTCAAAGAATCCAAAGTCGAGAACGGTGACGTATTCTACAAGCTTTTCACCCGCCTGGGAATGCCCGGCAGCGAAGTTCAGAAGCTTGCCAGCGTCTGCGATACCATTTTCGACATACGCAAGCTCCGTGCTGGCAACAAGGTGGACGCCTACTACTGCGGCGACACCCTCGCTCCCATACTCAGATATGTCGTCTATGAGCGCGACCGCATCAATTCCACGGTATTCAAGTGCTTTGATTCCCTTGCTATATGGAACGTGGCCAAACAGGTGGATACAATCCGCAAATACACCGATGTCACCATCAAGAGCTCCCTCTGGAACGACATGATAGCCGCAGGAGCATCTCCCCTGCTGATATTGGAACTGGCAGACGTATATGCCTGGACCGTGGATTTCTTCGGCCTGCACGAAGGCGACCGTTTCCGCGCATTCTACCATCAGCGCGTCTGCGAGGATGAGGTCATAGATATCTTAGGAGTGGATTTCGCCGAATATACCCGCGGGCGCGACACCCTCTATGCCATACGCTACGACCAGGGGGACAAAGGCAACAAGTACTGGAACCAGAAAGGAGAGTCCATGCGCAAGGCCTTCCTGAAAGCGCCCCTCAAATTCACACGCATCAGCAGCAAATTCAGCTACCACCGCTTACACCCTATCCACGGTGTCGTACGTCCCCATACCGCAGTTGATTATGCCGCTCCCTCAGGCACTCCCGTGCATGCTTTGGGCGATGGTGTAGTGCTCTCCGCCGGCTGGGGCAAGGGCGGTGCCGGTAATATGATCAAGATACGTCATAACAGCGTATATACTACCGGATATCTGCATCTGCGCGGATTTGCCAAAGGAATTAAGGCCGGAGCCCGCGTCCAACAGGGCCAGGTAATCGGCTATGTGGGTATGACCGGCTCCGCGACCGGTCCCCACCTGGATTTCCGTGTATGGAAAAACGGCACTCCGGTAGATCCGCTCAAGCTTGAATCCCCTTCAGCCGAACCTATAAAGAAAGAGAACCTGCCTGCGCTGGATTCACTCTACCGCACATATAAGGCAGAAATGGCCAATCATGGAAATTAAGCCCATAGCATTCTTCCGCTCCCCTCTCAAGGAGAAGTTCGGCACACCGCGTCAGGCGGGTCTGGTGCCGGATCTTCCGGGCGTAGTGGAGTTTTGCGATGGTTTCGAACCCGCAATGCTTGACGGGCTGGACGGATTCGATTATATCTGGCTTATCTGGGGATTCAGCCTGAACAATCCCGATGCAAGCGTTTCTTCTAAGGTGCGTCCTCCCAGGCTTGGAGGCAACGACAAGATGGGGGTCTTTGCCACCCGTTCGCCATACAGGCCCAATCCCCTGGGGCTTTCTTCCGTCAGGATTTCTTCGATAGATGCTTCCGCAGGGCGCATTTCTGTGCTCGGTGCGGATCTGGTGGACGGTACGCCCATCTACGACATCAAACCTTATGTCGAGTATGCTGATGCACATCCCGGAGTCCGCTCCGGCTTTGCTTCAGCAGCTCCTTCAGTACTTGATGTCGTCTTTGCCGGTGGCAGCTTGCCCTTGGCGGACGTGTCCACCCCCGGACACGGGCAAGCTGTCACCGGTCTATCTGAGGATGATATTGAGAGGTTGAAGGAGCTGCTGTCGCAGGATCCGCGACCGGCATACCATGATGATCCGGACCGTATCTATGGCCTGAACTACGCAGGGCACAACGTCCGATTCAAAGTTGAAGGCAAAACTCTGACAGTGCTGTCGATAGACTGATCAGAACCTGAAAGACAGTCCCCCGCTGAAAGA
>JAFZJI010000124.1 GCA_017552105.1 Bacteroidales bacterium
ACGGCGACGGTGCTGAGCGCTATGGCCAGGGCGTCGGCCTTGAAATCATTTATGTCCATCGAACGGTACGGGAGCTTCCCCTGCACGTATTCCGTGCCATAGGCCATAAGGATGCCTACAGCCAAGGTGGCCAGCGCAAAAAAGAAGGCGTGGCTGAGCTTGTTGGTAAGGTGGTCGTAGGCAAGGTAAGCCAGTATGGGGAAGGGGAGGAACATCAGGAAATGCGCTATCTTGTCGGTAGGTATGCCCAGGATGTACTTCTGCACCTCCGGAAGCTTGTCCACGTGCATGAAGCAGAGGAAGGCCACGGCTGCAAGGTAGAGGAAGAACAGAATCCTCGCAAGGAATGTCTTGGGGGTTATCATAGGGCCTGCATGTCGTGAAGTTTCCTGTAATAACCGCCCAGGGCGATGAGTTCGTCGTGGCGGCCGCGCTCGACTATGCGGCCTTCATCCACCACAATGATTTCGTCGGCATCCTTGATGGTGCTCAGGCGGTGTGCGATGGCGATGGTGGTACGGTTGCTCATAAGGCGCTCCAGAGCCTCCTGGACGGCGCGTTCGCTCTCAGTGTCGAGGGCAGCGGTAGCTTCGTCGAGGATGAGGATGGGAGGGTTCTTGAGCAGGGCGCGGGCAATGCTGATCCGCTGGCGCTGACCGCCGCTGAGCTTGCATCCACGGTCGCCTACGTTAGTCTGGTAGCCATCTTCTTTCTCGAGTATGAACTCGTGTGCGTTGGCTATCTTGGCGGCCTCGATCACCTGCTCTTCGGTGGCACCTTCCACGCCGAAGGCAATGTTGTTGAAGATGGTGTCGTTGAAGAGGATGGGCTCCTGGTTCACGTTGCCCATCAGGGAACGCAGGCTGTTCAGCTTATAGTCGCGTATGTCGGTCCCGTCGATGGTAATCCTGCCGGACTCTACGTCGTAGAAACGGGGGATAAGGTCCACCATAGTGGATTTTCCGCCTCCGGATGCGCCTACGATGGCTATGGTCTTACCCTTAGGGATTTCGAAGTCGATGTCGGAAAGAATCTGGCGCCCGTCCTTTTCGTACTTGAAGTCCACGTGCTCGAAACGGATCGACCCGTTGAACTCCTTTATATCCTTGGCGCCTTCGCTCTCGCGTATGTCGTTGCGGGCATTGAGAATCCTGTCGATACGCTCCATGGAGGCAAGCCCCTTGGGGATGTTGTATGCGGCCTTGGAAAGGTCCTTGATGGGCTGTATGACGCTGTACAGTATCACCATGTAGAAGATGAAGGTAGGAGCGTCGATGAAGGACTCGTCCTTGATGATGAGGAAACCGCCGAAGCAGAGCACTATGGCTATCATGGCGGTTCCCAGGAACTCGCTCACGGGGTGGGCCAGGGCCTGGCGCGTGGCGACGCGGGTATTCTTGGCGCGCATGGCACCGGTAACCTTGTCGAAACGGGCGGACATGGTCTTCTCGGCAAGGAAGGCCTTTATTACGCGGAGTCCGCCCAAAGTCTCTTCCACCATGCTCATAGTGTCGCTCCACAGGGCCTGGGCCTCGGTAGAACGCTTCTTGAGGTTACGCCCTATGACTCCCATCAGCCACATCATCAGAGGTGCGAACACCAGCACGAAGAGGGTGAGTTTCCAGGAGATGAAGATAAGGGTCCCTATGTAGAAAATGATGAGGATAGGATTCTTCAGGATCATGTCCAGCGAACCGGTGATGGAGTTCTCGACCTCCTGCACGTCGCCGCTCATGCGTGCGATGATATCCCCTTTGCGCTCCTGGGAGAAGAACCCGAGGGGAAGGGAGAGTATCTTGTTGTAGATCTGCAGGCGCATGTCCTTCACTATGCCCGTGCGCATTGGCACCATCACCGCGGTGGAGCCGAAGTAGCAGGAAGTCTTGAGGGCCGTCATCAGGATAAGTATCCCGGCAAGAATGAGAAGGGTTACCACGGGGCCGTGATGGCTCAGGTAACTGGATACGAACCAGTAGAAATTGTTGACGAGTATCTCTTTGAAATCGCCGCTTCCCCAGGGAATGAAGTTGTAGGTGTTCTCTTCCATCTGGAAGATGATCTTCAGCACGGGGATGATGAGGGTGAAGGAAAAGATATTGAAGACGGCGCTGAGAATGTTCATCAGCACCGAACCGGCCAGGTATTTCTTGTACGGGCTTACATAGCGCCGTATCATCGACCAGAAAGCTTTCATGACACAAAAATAATCAAAATCACAATATGAACATCGGCGACGCGGTCTGGCGCGGTAGTGCCAGAAGGCGTATTCCGGTGCCCTCCACGGCCGGAGAACAGGCATCCACTGCCTTCTTCGGCGTGTTGTTGTGTTCGCTCAGATGGCATAGGAAGATATTCTCCAGCCCGGGATGCATGAAGTCCCGGATGGCATCGGCGCACTCGGCATTGGAAAGATGCCCGTTGCCTCCGCAGATCCTGTCCTGCAACTCGACGGGATAGGGCCCGCCCTTTAGCATATCCAGATCGTAATTCGCCTCTATCACTACCGTAGATGCCTTGGAAGCATATCCGAGCGCTTCGTCGGTCATACGGCCTATGTCTGTCATTATTACGAACACATAATCTTCCATTTCGATGCAATAACCGACGGTCTGCGTTGCATCGTGGGGAACTATGAAATATTTTGCGCGCACTTTTCCGGGAACTATTTCGGACCAGTCCCCGTCGTTGAGGATGCGCACGACCTGGCCCAGGTACTGGCCGGTCAACCAATGTGTGGCAAGGGAGCCCCGCAGCTTGCGGGTCATCCATACCGGTTTAAGCAGACGTTTGCAATAAGGGCCGAGGTTGTGGATATGGTCCATGTGGTCGTGCGTGACCAACACCGCATCCACGTCGTCGTAGGTAAAACCGTTTTTGGTAAGTTCCGCTTTCAGCCTCCTCAGGCTTACTCCCGCATCTATCAATATGCCTGCTCCGCCGTCCTCTCCGTCGATGTGGAGGAAGTAGCAGTTTCCGCAACTGCCGCTGGAAAGGGACTGGAAAACTATCTTATTGCTTATCATCTTCTTTACAGTATTTCGAAATCACTCCGTAGGCATCCGTAACGCCCAGTTCTCCGGCCCTCGAGAGGTCGATGCATCCCTTTTCCTTATCCTTGATGAAGATCAGGGCCAGGGCCCTGTTGAAGTAGGCGTCTCCCATTTCGGGGCTGATGCTGATGGCCCTGTTGTAGTTCTCGATGGCTTCCACCATGTTGCCCGAGAGGCACTGCAGGTTGCCCATGTTGTAATACAGGTAAGGTATGTCGGGAAGGATGCGCATGGCCTCGTGTATGTCGGCTATGGCCTCGGAGTAGTCGTAGGTACGGTCGATCCTGTCGCTGACCCTGGCGCGTATGGTGCCTTGGTCGTCCATGGTGAGGGTCTGGACATTGCGTTCCATCCTGGCGATGAAATCGATCATCTCGGCTCGCAGCACGCCTCTGTTCATCAGGTAGAATGCCTTGTAGAACTTGCTGAACCGGTCTTTGCTTACATCGTCTTCGGCGAGCCTTACGGCCTGGTCGAAGCAGTTGAGCGCAGAATTGTACTGCTTGTTCTGCACTTCGTACACGCCCCTTATGAAGCTGGCGACCGAAGGAGTCAGCCGGACCCTTCCGGCGCCGGAACTGCTATCTCCCAGAAGTATGCTCTCCAGGCTCCTGGGAAGCCGCATCTCGACGTCCTCGTTCGCGACTATCAGGCGCAGGGGAGACTGACCTGCGAAGCGGTCGATGATGGGATTCTCGTAAACATTGCGGACTAAAACAGGGGTGAGTTCGCCGTTCTCGGCGATCTTGAACCTGTACAAAGGACGCAGGCGCACGTCGATATCGCGGTGCTGCAGCATCTCGTTGTCGAAATCCTTCTTCGCGAAATCGGCGTCGAGGGCAAGCAGGGAACTGTATTTCTTGGTGGTATCGGCAAAGTCAGCCTGGCCGGAGGCGCTCTTGTTGTTATATTCGGCCACTTTCTTGCGGGCTATCTCGTAGTCGGCCTTGGAAGCCTTGTTGCGCCCCATCATCTTCTCCACCAGGGATCGGTTCATGTAGGCCTTGGCGAAGTCGGGATAGAGGGCAATGGCCATGTTGTAGTCTTCGAGGGCGTCCTGCCAGCGCTGCATCTCTATGAAGTAGCCGGCCCTGTTGAATATTGCCAGGACGTTGTTGGGGTTGATGGCGATCACCCTGTCCATATCGTCCAGGGCGCCTTCGAAATCGCCCAGCTTGGCCCTCAGCAGGCTCCGGTTGTAGAGGGTGAGGGCGTTTCCGGGTTCATCCTTGAGCACGCGGTCAAGGTCGTCCATGGCCTTCTTGGGCTCGTTTATCTCGGAATACATCAACGCCCTGTTGAAATATGCGAAGGTGTTGGTGGTATCCAGTTGGATGGCGTAGTCGATGTCCTCTATGGCCTTGCCGTAATCCTGCCCGGCGGCGTACACGCGCGCCCGGCGGATGTAGGCCTCCGGATCGTAGCGGTCCAGTTTCATGGCCCGCCTGTAATCCTCCAGGGCTTTTGTGGTATCCTTGCAGAACAGATAGCAGGCACCTCTGTTGAGGTAGGCCCCAGCATCCTTGGGCTCTTTCTTGATGTAGCGGTCGAAGTCCGCGATGGCATCCTCGAAACGCTGGGCCAGAAGATAGGTGACGCCGCGGCTGAAATAGAGGCCTATCAGGCCGGGGCGCAGGGAGATGGCCTTGTTGATGTCTTCCAGGCCGGCTTCATATTGCCCCTGGCGGCTCTTGGTGATGCCGCGGTAGTGATATCCGTTGGTGAACACCGGATTCAGCCTGATGGCCCGGTCGAAGTCCTGCTGGGCGCCGCGCACATCCCCCAAGTTGTATTTGGAGATGCCACGGAAGAAGAAATTCCAGTAATCGGTGGAGTCCAGGCGGGCCAGGACGTTGAAATTCTCGATAGCCAGGGCATATTTGCCATCCGAGAAAGCCTGCCGGCCCCTGAGGAAGAAAACGTCCTTGTCGTATTGGGCGAAAGCGGAACCGGCCGGCCATAAGACCTGCCAGATCAAAAAGAATATTGCCAGCCCGAACTTTTTCATTAATTTTGCGCTGTTTGCGCTATAAACAAACAAAGATAACATTTATTATGCCTATTTCCGCCCGTCGGGCAAAAATAATTCTCATTCTCTGCTCTCTCATGGTGGCAGCCGTCCTGCAGGCGGCTACGCTCCCGGGTTTGGATACCACGCTGCGGCGCGACGTGGAGTTCCTTTCCGATACCATCTGTGCCGGGCGCAAGACGGGCACGGCAGGTTCTTCCGCAGCTTCTTTCTACATCATCCAGCGCCTGAAAGACCTTGGCTACGAAGTGGAAGTGAATGCCTTCCGGACGACTTCCGGTGCGGTGGGGCACAACATCGTAGCCTGCAGACCCGGCTATGCCGGCCGGGCCCTTCTGATAATGTCCGGCTACGACGGGCTCGGGAAGATAGGGGAGAAGTTCTATCCCGGTGCCGACAGCAATGCCTCCGGAACGGCCGCCCTGCTGTCGCTTGCCGAACGTTTCAAGGGCCGTCAGGACGTAATGCTTGCCTTCGTGGATGGCCACAATGCCAATATGTCCGGGGCCGAGGCTTTGAAAGCTTACCTGAAGGACCGTCGGCTGAGGATGGTGGCCAGCCTCGACATACTGGGCTGCACCCTGGCACCTCCCGACGAATTCTGGAAGGATTATCTGATAGTGCTGGGCGGAGCTCCCTATCAGAAAAGCCTGGACAAGGCCAATGCAGGCACAAAACTGCATCTGTACTACAACTATTACGGCAGCCGCTCTTTCACCGATCTGTTCTACCGCAAGGTCAGCGACCATAAAGTTTTCCTGGAGAGGGGGATTCCCGTGCTGATGTTCACTTCCGGAATCACCATGAACACCAACAGGGAAACAGACACCTGGCGGTCCCTGGATTTCCAGGTGTTCGCCAGGCGCGTAGAGATGATAGGAGACTGGCTCCAGAGCCAGTAGGGGTTTTATTCTTCGCTGTAAACCTGCACGATTACGGTTCCTTTGGCAATATGCTTGGCCATGGCCTTGATATGGACGGGCTTGAGGCTGCGCACTATCTTGGCATAGTCGTAGCCGTAAGGCGTGCCCCAGCGGACGAACGAGAGCATCTGGTCCTGCTGTGAGATGACGGACCGTGCTATCCTTGCATCCTTCTCGCCTCGGGCTTTGACCAGATACTTGACCGCGAGCTCCATTTCCTCGGCCGTAGGGCCGTCTGCGCACATCCTGGCCATCTCGTCTTCCACGTCCTTGAGCACTATGTCCCTCATCTCGGGGCGGGTCCTGAAGTCTACGAACGAATGTGAAGGAAGGCCGGCTTTATCGGTGACGTCGGTGCGGAAAGACACGCTGTAGGCCCCTCCGCGCTCTTCACGTATGAGCGCGAGATAGCGGGCAGACATTATGTAGTTGAGAATGTCCAGCATGGCCCTTTCCACCTTGGTCCTGCCGCCTTTGAAGAAGTAATTGTAGCTGATGTCCGTATAGGGGGCGGCAACGGGTTCGTTGGTCTCGATGAAGTCTTTCCTGCCTTTTATGGCCAGATCCTGAGGGATATCCTTTCCCTTCGCATAGCCGTAAGTCAGTCCGATGGAGGCGATGTACTGCCCGACCAGGCCCTCTATCTGTTCGCGGGGAAGGTCGCTGCAAATTACCACTTTCATTCCCTCCACCTTGCCGTAGTAGCGCTTGAACACGTCTTCCACCAGAGCCAGGTCGGTGGCGTTCACCGCGGCGCTGTCGATATCCCTCATCCAAGGATGCTTGTCGAAGATGACATCCTGGCAGTTTCTTTCGTAGATTTCCCTGGGGCTCTTCTTCTTGCCGAGGCTCTTCAGCTGGGCCGCCTTCTGATGCTCCAGTTCACGCTCTGTGCCGTAATAAGGATCGGTGAGTTGCAGATAAGCAGCCTTGAACGCGGTTTCAGCCTTGTCGGCGCGGGAGTTGATCTCGATGCGTGCCGCATCTGCTCCGCCGGAAAGCATTATGCTCACGCCGTTCATTTCGGGGTAATTGCGGAATTCGCCTTTGTCGCAATTGCGGAAGCCAGCGTTGCGCTTGACATATCCCAAGGCGAAGCGGCACGCGTCGATATTGTTCTGGTCCAGGGCCTTGTATCCGGTGTCGAAAAGCAGCGTCATGCATAGCCGGGGTCCGCTCTTTATGTCCGTGGCTTTCTTATAGTACACCAGCACGCCATTGGAAGTGGTCCATTTCTCCATGTCCGATCCTTTCACGGCAACTCTCTTGCTAATTTCGCCTGGCTTAGCATCCACCTTCAGGTCGAGTTCGGGATAATCCAGGAAGGCGGGGGAGATGCTCTCCGCATCTACCTTAACGAGGGCTTCCTTCATCTGTATGGGAGTGGGTGCGATGCCCTCGTCGTTCTTGCTGTTGTAGCTATTGGTATAGATCTTTTCGCAGGCCTCGAACATCATGGCCGGGTAGGGGGCCACATCTTCCGGGGAGATGGCATCGAGGATGCTCTTGCGCACATCCTTGAGAGTCCCGGGGAGAACCAGGGGAGCCCCTTGCAGGAAGGCGCCCAGGGCCATCTGCACTATCTCGGAGTTCTTGGTATCTTCCCTGGCCGTGTCTGTGTCGAGATGGAATCTGGATGCGATGTTGATCTTGGCTACCTCGATCTCCTCGGGGGTTATTCCGTGGAGGAGAAGGCGCCTGACCTCGCGCTCCGAGAATTCCAGGCATCCCAGCAGATTCTCCTTTTTCTTTGGAACTACCGTTATGAGGGATACATAGAGATCGGGCCTGTAGACGCTGGTCACCAGGGTGGCGCTCTGGGCGGGGGAGTCCTTGAGCTTGCTGCGCTTCTTGAGCCTGTCGGAGAGTATGGAAGATACTATCTGACGGCAGAAATGATCCTTGTAGAAGGCTTCGTCCTTCTGGTCGGTGACGGTGAAGCGCTGCTTGTAGATGGCTTTGTATGCCTGATATTTGATCTCCGGGTCGGTCATGTCCGCGAACATCGGTTCATCGAAGACCGGAGGGGTATATGCATCTTTGGGTGCAGGATCGACGGCGGCGGGGATGTCGGAGAAAAGCCTCTTCACCCTGGTCTCCATGTCGTCGACATCGAAATCGCCCACGACTATTATGGCCTGCAGGTCGGGGCGGTACCATTTATGGTAGAAATCCAGTATTTCGTGGCGCTCGAAGCCATTGATGACCTCCAGCTTGCCTATTACGTCGCGAAGGGCGTACTTGGATCCCTTGTACACCAGTTCGTTCTGGCGTTTGGCCATACGGCTGCGGGGATCGTTGCGGAAGCGCCACTCCTCGCTGATGACTCCGCGTTCGTCATCCAGTGCCTGCTGCTCGCAGGAGATGTCGCAAGACCAGTCGTGCAGCACCATCAGCACGGAATCCACGAAAGAAGCCCTCACCAGAGGTACTTCCGAGAGGTTATAGACGGTTTCGGTCCTGGCGGTGTACGCGTTCACGTTATAGCCGAAACGCACGCCTTCCTTGGCCAGGAAATCGAGTATCCCCTTGCCGGGATAATGCCTGGTGCCGTTGAAGGCCATATGCTCCAGGAAATGGGCCAGGCCATCCTGATTGTCCTCTTCCTGGAGAGCGCCCACGTTGTGTGCGATATAGAACTCCGCGCAGCCCTCGGGCTTCTCGTTATGGCAGAGATAGTAGCTCAGCCCGTTGTCGAGCCTGCCGGTGCGGAAATCGGGGTCGTCAGGGATTATCTGGGCAGAAACAATGGGGGCCGCAATGAACAGTGCGGTCAGTATATGGCAGATTAGTTTCATGGTCTTGATGGTAATTTTCAGAAATTGCAGCCAAGCACTATTGCGGCTACATTGCGTGTCTTTCCGTCGAGGTACTCGTTGTCCTTGGTGAGCGTGGTGAAACGGTCAGAGAGCTTGAGGTAGGGGGCTATGCCTCCCTTGCAGGGGAGGGTGAACGTGAATGCGAGGGACACGCCCGCCCTGGGGGCTGTCTCGAATTCGAAATGCTTGTCAAGATAGCCGTCGAAACTTCTCAGAGTGGTGGAAGAACTGCTGGCTATGGTGCCGTCGTCTTTCTTGGTTCCGAAGCCGGTATAAGCCGAAAGGGCGGCATCGACGCTGAACAGGATACGTTTAACCGGGAAAGTCTTCTGGGCATAGACTGCGGCTTCAACATGGGCAATATCCTGGTTTCTGTAGTATGCTTGCAATTCCGTCCTCTGGGTCAAGGAGTGGAAATCCGCCCGGGCACCGAGTACCAGGTCGGGGTATGAAGACTCGACGTTCCTCATCCATCTGTAATCGAGGTCCGCGCTGAAGACGCTTCTGTCGAATATGTGATTCTGTCGTTTGTAAATGTAGATGGTGCTGCCTCCTACCGGAGTCGTGGTTTCCACATCATTTTCGTTGTTGCCCAGGGACTCGAAACCGGCATGGATGGAAAGCTGGCGGAGATTACGTCCGTAGGGGAGCGTCAACATGCCGTCATAGGCCAGTTTCATTCCCGAGAATTCGAAGAATGTGGCCGAGGTGGATGATTTCTTCCCGAAATACCCATCCCTCAGCATAAAGCTGATTTCGCTTGAGAAGCAATCCTTGATGTACGCCTGGACCGCAGCACCGTACCAGTTGTTCTTCATCGGCCTGAAATTGCTGTCGGAAACATAGTTATTGTCTCCGGACAGTTCCGTTATCGTGCCGAAGAAACCACCTTTGTCGTTATCGATGTAATACTGTCTTCCGGTTTCTCCGAAGATGCTTCCTTTAAACTGCTCGAGGGTGCTTCTCCATTTCAAGGATGCGCCCAGTGAGATGTTCCCCGCCAAGACCGAACGTATTCCTGCATCGACGCACAAGTCCATCCAGATATTGCTGAACCTGGGGTCCTTGACCTTGGTGAAGTCTCCGGCCACATATTTGGACGAAATGCCAAGGGAAAGATTCTCGTTCAAGGCCAATGACATGCCACCGGAAAGAGAATACAGTTCTTTCTTCTTGAGACCTGAAGTGGTTTCGGTGTTTTCGAGGAAATTGACAGGATTGTACGCGGGGTCCATCAGTATCTGGCCGCCCATGCCCTTGCCTTGGAAGTCATACCAGGAAAGGTCCCCGTGGAAACAAATCTTGTCCGAGGCCCTGCAATAGGATTCGGTGCCGGCCTTCAGGGCCCAGCTGTCCGGCGACTCTTCAAGCGCTTTCAGGGCGCCGTCCTGTTTGAAGAATGATAACTCCGCTACCGACATTTTTCCTTTCCAGGAATCAAGGAAAGCCGGATTGGAAAACATCAGATTGTTATCCGTCCCTTTGGTGAAAAGGAAATTACGCAGTCCGTCCTGTCCCGCGGCGGGAACCGCGAGACAGAGACAGATAACTGCGATAGCCGTATTATGGCGAAGTTTCATTGAAGATAAAACTATTTCTTTAATGAAGACTTGACCCTTTCGTGGAAGTCCCTGCCGGAGTCATTGGTGTTCTGGTAGATGATATGGGCTCCGTTGGCAATGGAGGCTTCGGCATCGATTCCGGAAGGATCGGTGGATCCGGTACCGGTCGCTGCATCGTAGGTTCCTCCGGCATAGTCGTAGACCAGCTTGCCCTCATTCTCGGGAAGGGCCTCGGTAGCCTGCTTGTCGACGTTGCGGTAGATGGTATGACCAAGGTTGTTCGAGATCGTTACATATCCGGTATTCAGGTCGGCAGAGAAACGGATCTTGCTGTTCGCAACTTTGTCGGCGGCCCAAGCCTCGACGCAGTCGATGACTTTGTTCTTGGGGAACTTGGCATTGGTGAGCGAAGTCCTGTCGTAGTTCTCCGTATCCTTGGAGAGGGCTTCTGCTTCGGCTTTGTCCATCTTTCCGATATAGATGGCGGGAGAGTTGTTGGAAACAACCCATGCGGTTCCGGCGGAGACGGGGAAAGTGGTCATGAAGTGCTCGGGCTTCACATTGGAGCCTCTCTTGTACTTGGCAGCCTTGAAAGTTCCGGAAATGTCCTCATTGGACATCCAATAGTATTCTTCATTGTCGAGGTTCACGGAATCGGGCACGGTCTCGGAGTGGTTGATAGAACCGAAAATAGCTATGACGATCTGGGAATAAGCAGGAATCTTGACTTCTTGCTTGAACCACCAGATTGCGCTGTAGGCCAGTATCCAAGGCTCATTCTCATAAAGCAATGCACCATCCACGTAATACTTGTTGGTCGCGTGGGCGTTTCCGGGCTGGAGAGCGGAAATGACGATATCGCTGGCATCGGCCTCTTCGGAGGTATTGTTGTACAGGATCATATATGCATCGTCGGAATACGTCCCAGTGCCTTTCTGGCAACCGGTGGAGTAGAATTCCTTGATGATGATCTGAGGAGTAGCCACTTTCTTGAGGTCGATCTTGAAAGGCTCAGTCGCATTCTTCTCTACGGAGAAGGTAGCAGAGCCGCTGTAAACCAGAAGCTCGCCGTCTTTACTGGTCTTGTACAGAACGCTGGCAGAATAGTCTCCCGCGGGGACTTTGAAGGAAGCGCAACCCTCGGCATCGGTTGCTGCCTCGTACTTGGCTGCACCGGAAGCTTCGGAGAGTTCGACGGTGACGCCTTCGGCTTGGAATGCCTCGTTTTCGCTGAAGAGCTGGACGCTGAATTCCACCGTCTTGTTTTTGTTTTCATTGTTCTTGTCGCAGGATGCCACGGTGAACAAAGCCGCGACTGCTACGAAGAAGGTAATCAATAATCTTTTCATAATACTGATGATTTGATGTTAAAACTTGATTCTCAATGTCAGACCGTAATAGAATCTCGGGATGTACGACGACACGGATTCACGCTTTCCTGTCTTGGACGAGCGTACCTGCCCGAGGTTGTTGAAGAAATTGTTGGTATAGAAGGATATGGAGGCCAGGTCTCCGATTTCTTTGGTTACGCTTATGTTCGCGCTGAAATAAGGACTCATCCAATCCCTCTGGAAAGTATAATCGTAAGTAGTGTTATCCACGACAAGGGCCGTAAGATAGTTGTAAAGCTCTGTATCGCCATCCCTCTTCGCCGCCAGATAGGCCTCTTTGAAGGGTCTTGGGGTGGGGTCGTCCTGGGTGGTGTAATACTCGGGATATGTGACCGTGAAACACTTTCCATCGTAGATGGATTCATCCGTAATGGAAGAAAAGTTGGTTTTGTCCGATAGGACGTAACTGCGCCTGGAACCGTCCGCATTCTCGCTCAGATAACGGCTGTATCTCATCAGGCACCCCTCCACCTTGGCGGATACTATCATCCTGACCTTGGGGATGTGGGTTGTGAGGGTGACATTGGTCCTGATGTTACGGTTCACCTGCCCGTTGGAATTGTCGTGGCCGCCCACATACCAGCCAACGCACTTGTAGAACTCTCCATCTGCTTTGTTGGTGGGGAAGAAGGGCACCATATCGGTGTAAACCGACTTGTAGGAGTAGAAGGAACCGTCCCAGCGTATGGTGGTATTGATGGCTTTGATGCGTTTGAAATCGATAATCCATTCAAGCCCATAACGCCTTATGGGGGTTTCGTTGTTTTTCTCGTAGTACCCGGGCACGAAGCGCTTTACGCCCTTGTTGGGCAGGACCACCGGGCTGTGCTGGCCGCTCTTGTCGCTGACCGTAATTACACCGTCGGAATCGATGGAATAGATGCAGTCTTCCACTGGAAAACCAAGTGCCTCTTTGGAAGGGGTCGCGGTCTTGTTATATTGGAAGACTTCGTAGCGCGTGCCGCGGTTATAGGCATCAATGGTCGTGGTATGGAATGCCGCGAGGGAAATCCTGGTGCCGCCGAGCATTGTTTCCAAGCCGAATTCGCCTTGATGGTTCTTCTGCCAGCGAAGCGCGGAATTGTACTCTATATGCTTCGGAATCACATAGTAAGCCCTATATTCGACATTCTTCGAATCGACCAGCGACTTGAATACATCCAGATCCTGGTACTCAGGCGTGGGATAGAGCACTGCAAAGGAAGGCTGTTTGACGGCGACTCCCCAGCTGGCCCTGAAGGAAAGCTCCTTGACGAAGCGTTTCTTATGCGTCTTGGCAGTGAAGACCGTCCACTTTGCGTTGAAACGGGGAGAGAAACTGGATGTCACGCCGTAAGAGGACCCGCTTATGGCCGTCACATCGTTGCGCAGGCCGGCGATCAGGTTCAATCTCGAATCTTTTCCGAAATGAAGAGAAAGATTGTCCTCTATGTATGCGCCGATGTTGTGCATGGTGGGAACGTCGCAGAACCTCCACTCCCTGAATGTCGGGGCGGTGGAAAGATTGTCGGTGGATGCGCCCGTGCCGTAATTCTTGTCGGTGGACCAATCGGCGCCCAGCTTGAGCTTGTTGTTGAAGCGGCTGCTGTTCCTGGCCCAGTTCGCTTTGGCGGAAAGCTTGGAACTGAAAGGCCTGTCGTCGAGATACATCGTATTGTAAATCAGGCTGTGAGGCCGCAGGACTGCAAGATTGCTGCTTTCCGCATCATACGGTGCCGAAATGAAATACCCCTGCCCGGTGGAATGAAGGGCGGTGTCGGTCGTAGTATTGTTGTAAAATGCCTTTTCCGTATCTTGTTTGTTCCCGTAAGACGCAGATCCATTAATCTCCAGATTCGTTATCCAACTCTTGCTCAACAGCCAGTTGGCCGAAAATGCGGCACGGATGAAATCGTCTTTCTTGGTGTGGAAGGTGCCGGTATATCTATCCGGGTCATTCTGGTCGTCAAGGCCACCTACGTTACCGGACAAGGTGGCAGAAAACCTGATGGGCGTGTCTGAGAAGGCGCCGTGGGAGAAGAGGTTGCTATAGCACAGCGAAAGGGCGTTGCGCTTGTAGGAAGTATAAGGGGACATCGGTTCCGAAATGGAAACGGTACGCTCCAGGCTGGAATTCAGCACGCCGTTCGCCCTCCCTTTCTTCGATACGCCCAAGGCAAAGCCTTTGTTCAGCGAGATTTGCTTGGTATTAGGCGTAGTAGACATTCCGATGTTCCAGGGGGTCTTGCCCTTCTTGGTGTTTATGATCACCACCCCCGAAGACATATCCCCATACTCCACCGACGGTACACCGCTAATGACTTCGACGGATTCGATGTTCGAGGAAGCGATGCTGTTGGTGGTGCTTCCGGATACGCTGCCTGTACGTCCGTTGAGGGAAGAATTGGTAAAAGAAGCATTGCTGGAGAGCCTGACCCCGTCCACTTCTATGGCCGTTCCGAAAGCCACGCTTCCGTTTTCTGACTTCTCACCTCTGAGGAAAATCTGCTGTTCGTTGGTAAGTGCCTGGCTGCCTATGCCCGTCGCCCCGCCAGGCAGCAGGCTGCTGATGTCGGCGAGGTTCATAAGCTGGACATGGTCGAGGGCTGTCTTGTCTATGGTGCGGGAGGTGGTGGCGGAGTTACCGTCCTCCTTGGCAGTGACTACGGCTCCCTCGAGGGCGAGGTTATCCGGCTTTAGGGATATCTTGAAGTTGGTAATGTCCCGTGAAATCTGTATTTCCTTCGACCAGGTGACGTAGCCCAGGCAGGCGATGGTGACGACGGTCTTTCCGGAAGGAACGTTGCTGATGGAGAAACGGCCTTGCAGGTCGGCCACGGCCCATTGCTCCGTGCCCTCCAGCACTACCGTGGCGAATTCCACGGGCGAGCCGGTGGAATCATCGAGGATCGTTCCTGCAAATACGTATGCCTTCTGTGCGGAGGCAGTTACGGACATGAGGATAAATCCGGCCAGAATAATGAACAGTTTCCTTGCCATCGGGTAATACTACTAATCGGGCGTGTCGGGTGCGCTTGGTTACAAATATATTAGAATAATCGAGAAAAAACAAAGGAGCCCCTGTAAAATAATAATAAATAATGATTATCATTGCAGAATGAAAAGATTATTCTCCCTTTTAGTAGTTTTGCTTGCCTTTTCCTTCTCTGCCACTCTTTCGGCAGATGAGGGTATGTGGCTGATACATACCGCAAAACCTTCGATACAGGCAATGTCAAGGGCTGTCGTTTCCATCGATTTCATGGGTACCGGCAGCTTCGTTTCCGACGACGGCCTCGTGATTACCAACCACCATGTGGCCTATGCCGACGTTTTCGCACTCGGAACCAAGGAACACAATTGGCTGGAAGAGGGATTCTGGGCCAGGAGCAGGGAAGAGGAAATTCCCGTGCCCGGCCGCCATGTGCAGCTGCTCAAAGAGACCATAGACGTCACGGCGGAGGTGGAAGCTCTGATTGCCGACGGCACCGTTAAGCCCGGTGGCATGATGCTGCGCAAGCTCTCCTGGATAATGGAAAAGCGCTATTCCGAGAAAACCGGCCTGGAAGCCATCCTGAGCAGCATGTGGAGAGGAACCAAATACTATATCTCCCTTTACGAACAGTACAGCGACGTGCGCCTGGTGGCAGCTCCTCCCGTGAGCCTGGCTGCCTTCGGCGGCGACGTCGACAACTGGGAATGGCCTCAGCACAAAGGCGATTTCGCCATCTACCGCGTATATACCGCTCCCGATGGCAAGAGTGCGGAGTATTCTCCCGAAAACATCCCCCTGAAATCCCCTGCGAAGTTCAAGATCTGCACCAAGGGAATCAAGGAAGGGGATCAGACCATCCTGATGGGTTTTCCCGGCAGGACCAGCCGTTATACGCCTTCTGCAAGGGTGAACTATCTCACGGAAACCGAACTCCCCATTGTCAGCGGCCTGCGCAGCAAGCAGATGGAAATAATCTCTTCCTGGATGGACAAGGATCCGGAGGTGCGCCGCAAATATGCCGACTATTATTTCGGCCTTTCGAACTTCCAGGAACTTGCCCTGGGGCAGATGCAGTGCAACAGGCGTTTTTCCGTAGTAGAAAAGAAGCGCGCCGAGGAGGCCCGCATGCAGGAATGGATAGATGCCGACCCTGCAAGGAAGGCAAAGTGGGGGAATATGCTCGGCCAGCTCGACGAGAAATACGAGGCGGTCCGCAAGGCCCAGGAAGATGTCATCTGGTTCAGGGAGTGCATCGCCAGGGGAACCCGCCTGCATTCGGTGGCATCGCGCACCGCTACCCTCAAGAGGAAGAAGGATTCCACCCGCATCGCGGGCAACATCCGTGCAGACAAGCGCAATTTCGCCGAAGTTGACCTGCGCGTGGAGAGGGACCTTTTCCGCCTCGCGCTGGAAAACTATTACGAACATATGAGCCCGGAGATGCTGGGGGATTTCCAGAAGGCGGTCCAGGCGAAATACGGAAAGGATTATGATGCCATGTGCGTTGCCCTGTGGGACGGAAGCTGGATTGCGGATCCCGTCCGCATCGCCAAGTTCCTCACGATGGAAGAGCATATGAACAACCTGGAAAGCTATCTGGCGGATTCCCTAGTGCGCTTTTTCGAGGATGCCAAGATGGGGGACTTCAACAGCAGGACCACCAAGCTTCAGGGAAAACCCTCCATCAACGACCTGAGCGGGGATTATACCCACGCCCTGTATGGGTTCAGGGAGGCCTGCGGCATAGCCCAGTATCCCGATGCGAACTCCACCCTCAGGGTCAATTTCGGCCATGTAAAGGGCTATTCCCGCGAGGACGGCCTGGATTGCAGATGGTACACCACCGCAGCCGGAATGCTTGCAAAGCACAATCCCGCCGCGCATGATTTCTGCATGATTCCCGGCTGGAAGGCCGTGGCGGACAAGGCTGACCCTTCCATGAAGATAGACTTCCTCACCGACAACGACAGCACCGGCGGCAATTCCGGATCGCCGCTGCTCAACAAGAAGGGGCAGCTGATCGGCTTGCTATTCGACGGCGTAAAGGAGTCGCTGGCGACCGATTTCTACTTCATCCCCGAATACAACCGCAGCGTGAACGTAGATATACGCTACGTGCTCTGGGTACTTAAGAATTATGGTAAAATGGATTCCGTCCTTTCGGAAATGGGCGTGAAATAACGAATCAACGATATGTCAAAGAACTCAACTATTCGCAGCAACTGGCCTAAGTATGTGCTCCAGTGGGGCACCCTGGCCGCCCTGGTTTTCTTCCTCAGCGGTCTCGCATCCAAGATTTTCACCAAGATGGAGCCGGCCAACCCCGAAGCTTATTGCCCCTTCGGCGGCCTCGAGGCCCTTACCACCTACCTTCAGAGAGGTTCCCTGCCTTGCTCGATGACCACCATGCAGATTCTCATGGGTATAATCCTGGCAGCGGTCGTCATCTTCCTCAGCAAGCTCTTCTGCGCATATCTGTGCCCCATAGGCACCGTGGAAGACCTTCTGATCAAGGCCCGCAAGGCGCTTAAAATTAACGCAATCAACGTTCCCGACGGCAGCGTGGGCGACAAGTTCCTGCGCATCATCAAGTACGGCCTGCTTTTCGTGGTGGTCTATTTCACCGTCACTTCCAGCGAGCTGTTCTGCAAGAACATCGACCCTTACTATGCCGTGGCGACTGGTTTCAAGGGGGAGATCACCCTTTGGATGAGCCTTTCCGCCCTGGCGCTGGTGATACTGCTGGGCTTCTTCATCAACCGCTTCTTGTGCAAGTATATCTGCCCTCTGGGAGCCATCTCCAACACGCTTAAGTTCTGGACCGTGCTGGTGGCCCTGGGCCTGTTCTGGTGGGCTGTCTCGCTCTTCGGAATCAAGTTCAGCTGGGTCTGGCTGCTGGGCTCTTTCTGCCTCTTCGGATATCTCTTGGAAATACTGCACGGCAAGCCTCACATGCAGCTCATGCACGTGCTGGTTGATCAGGACAGCTGCGGCCGCAAGTGCTACTCCTGCCAGAAGAACTGCCCCTACAACATCGACGTTCCTTCCTTCGGCAAGGTGGTCGATTCGGTCGATTGCGTGCTCTGCGGCGAATGTGTCGCTGCCTGCCCCACAAAGGCCCTCCGCATCGGCGTAGCCCCCTCCAAGAAGGGATGGAAGTGCTCACGCTTCATTCCTCCGTTCATCTCCGTGCTACTGGTAGCCCTTGCGCTGATATTCGGCGGCAAGTTCGAGATCCCGACCATCAGCGAGACCTGGGGAGTGGAAGAAGGGATGAACCTCAAGACCGTCAAGGTCTCCGGCCTCAAGAGCGTGAAGTGCTTCGGCAGTTCCATGGCGTTCAAGGCCAGGATGGAAAAGGTTCCCGGAGTACACGGAGTCAAGACCTATGTGGGCAGCCACACGGTCGTGGTATCCTACGATCCCAAGGTGACCGATGCCGAAAAGGTGCAGTCCAAGATATTCGTGCCTTCCCGTTTCAAGGTGGCATCTCCCGATCCCGTGGCTACGCCCGAACTTAAGATAGTTACGCTGCGCGTGGAGAAGATGTACGACAAGATGGACCTGAACTACCTCGGACTTCAGTTCCGCGGCGAGGACAAGGGCATCTACGGAGTGGAATCCGAATACGACTGCCCGGTCGTCGTGCGCGTGTACATGGATCCCGCACAGGAGGCCGACGAAGCCTGGTTCAAAGAGATAGTCAGCCGCAAGGTGCTCCAGATGCCCGTGCACGGAGGCGGAGTAAAGGAAACTCCTATGGACCTCAAGTTCGTGAAGATGGAAAAAGAGGTCGGAAGCATCGCTACGCCCGAATTCCTGCACCTGATGTTCACTCCGTTCAAGGCTGAATACAAGGGTAAGTATCCTTCTGCCGACACTACAATAGTGCGTCAGCGTGCCGAGGTATATGCCGGCAAGCCGCAGTACATCCTCGAGTTCGAGGACAGCCGCTACGAGAAGCCCATCATTACCCGTTCCCTGCCATTCCTAAGCAACCATCTCTCCAAGGAAGAAGGTGTAATCGGGACCTACCTGGTGCTCGACGAGAACCTGCTGCCCGCCCTGCGGATCCGCTTTGCGGCCCCCGCGACGGCCGAACGCATCTGGGAACTGATGACCATGGACAAGTGGACCATCACATACAAGGGTGAAGATAAAATAGAAGACGCCCGCATATCTTTCGATAAACCGGGCGTCTGCAAAGCTTACAGGCCTTAAGGCTAGTTCTTGAATTCTTTATCGCCGAGCACTTCACGCAGGGCCAGCGGTTCGTTGGTGGTGATGGCTCCGATGCCTAAAGAAACGAACTTCTCCATCATCTCGGGTTTGTTGACCGTCCAAACATTGGTTGACATCCCGAGATTTTTTGCGCGCTCCACTATCGTGCTGTCCTTCAGGATGGTCTTGTGATAGTAGTCGAAGCCGTTGATCCTGTCTTCGGCAAGTTCCTCGGGAGTGTAATCTCCGTTGAGGTACTGGTTGATGAATTCAGGGAATTCGTTGGCGATGCGGTCGCAGATGTGCTTGCTGAAGGAAATGAAGATGACACGCTTGGGATCCAGCAGGCCGTGGGCCACGAGGGCTTCGATGCAAAGATCCACGAGGGCGTCCTCACGCTCCATGGTGATTTCGGGCTTGAGTTCCATTACAAGTATGGTCTTGTCGGACTGTTCGCCCTGGGTGAGGTATTCGTCGACCGTGGGGATCTTTTCGCCATTTGCGAGGCGGTGTGCGGCAAAGCGCTCGGAGGCGCAGGTGTCGATGCGGGCCCCGTCGATTTCGTCATTGTGGAAAACCAGCAGGACGTCGTCGGTGGTAATGTGCACGTCGAACTCACTGCCCCAGAAAGCATTGTCCTGGGCAGCCTTGAGCGATGCGATGGAGTTTTCGGCAAAACCCGAGGCTTCGCAGTTCCAGAAACCTCTGTGGGCTACGATGGCCGTTTTGCCTTTCTGGTCAATTTTAGGGAAGCCGGTTTTTGCTCCGGCGCACGATGTCAGGGCAAGCAGCGCCGCCGCTGCGATGACGGTTATGTTTTTCAGTGTCATAGCACAAAAGTAAGAAGAAATTTAGTAATTTTGTGCCCGTTCGTTGAAAAGTAAACACAGGATTTTATGGTAAAAGTTGAATTAGGGGGCTGCAGCTCCTTCGTAAAAGAATCTCAGTACAAAGAATATGTAGCTAAAGCACTCGATGCTTTCGACGTGCTCGACAGCGAAAAAGGTGCCGGCAACGACTTCCTCGGCTGGAAGACTCTTCCTGTCGACACGCCCGACAGCCTTATCGCCGATTGCGAGGCCATCAAGGCAGATTGGACCGCCCGAGGCGTCAACCTTGCCGTCGTCATCGGCATCGGAGGCAGCTACCTCGGAGCCCGCTGCGCCATCGAGGCCCTTTCCCACCAGTTCGTCCGTCCCGAGGGCGGAATACGCGTGGTATTCGCCGGCAACAACCTCAGCGAGGATTATCTTGCCGAACTTATGGACCTCGTCAAGGAGAGCAATGCAGCCTGCGTGGTGATCTCCAAGTCCGGAACCACCACCGAACCCGCCGTAGCATTCCGCATCGTAAAGGATTATCTCGAGAATAAATATGGCAAGGAAGAGGCTGCAGTGCGCACCGTGGCCATCACCGATGCCAAGAAGGGCGCCCTCAAGACCCTCGCGACCCAGGAAGGCTACCGTACCTTCGTGGTTCCCGACAATGTGGGCGGACGTTTCTCCGTGCTTACTCCGGTAGGCCTCCTGCCTATCGTGCTGGCCGGTTTCGACGTGCGTGCCATGCTCAAGGGTGCTGCCGACGAGCGCGCCGAGCTCCTCAAGAAAGGGGAGAAGAACGCTGCCGTCGAGTATGCCGCCATGCGTAACCTCCTCTACAGCGAATCCGGCAAGAAGGTCGAGGTCCTTGTGAACTACAATCCTAAGTTCCAATATCTCGGCGAGTGGTGGAAGCAGCTCTACGGCGAGTCCGAGGGCAAGGACCTGAAGGGTATCTTCCCTGCATCCGTCAACTTCACCACCGACCTCCATTCCGTCGGCCAGTTCATCCAGGAAGGCGACCGCGTGATGTTCGAGACCGTTGTCAAGGTCGAGAAGGCTCAGCGCAGCGTGGTGATCGGTAACGACCCCCAGAACCTGGACCAGCTCAACTATCTCGCAGGCCAGCACGTTGAGCATTGCAATGCCATGGCAGCCCTTGGTACCAAGCTCGCCCACATCGACGGCGGAGTCCCTCAGATCGAGGTCGCAGTCGAGAAGATAGACGAGTACAACCTCGGCGCCATCTTCTACTTCTTCGAGTTCGCCTGCGGCATCTCCGCTTATCTGCTGGGAGTCAATCCTTTCAACCAGCCTGGAGTCGAGGCCTACAAGAAGAATATGTTCGCGCTTCTGCGCAAACCCGGATACGAAGCACAGACAGAGGAGATCCTGAAGAGGATCTGACAATCGTCCGAGCTATGAGAAGGCTCCTTCCGATACTCTGCATTACGCTCCTTCTATCGGCATCGTGCGATGGCGGCCCATCGTCCGGTGCCGATGTCGTTGATTATGTCAACCCCCTCGTAGGTACCGATTCCTCGTACCAGCTGTCGGCGGGAAACACCTATCCTGCCATAGGAATGCCCTGGGGAATGAATTACTGGACCCCGCAGACCGGCCGCAACGGCAGCGGATGGATCTATACCTACGACAGCCCCCGGATACGCGGTTTCCGTCAGACACATCAGCCCAGCCCGTGGATAAACGATTTCTGCCCCTATTCCATAATGCCGGTCACTACCGGTCCTTTCTGGGAAGAGGAAGCCCGGCAGAGCTGGTTCTCGCATAAGAGCGAGACTGCCAAGCCCTATTACTACGGGGTTTATCTGGCAGACCACGACGTGCTGGCCGAAATAGTCCCTACCAGGACGGCGGCCCAGTTCAGGCTGACCTACCCCGAAAGGGAGATGTCTTATCTGGTGGTAGATGCCTACCACGGTGGCTCATCCCTCAGGGTGGATACTGCCGGCGGCACCGTTTACGGCTATACTCCCTACAACAGCGGGGGAGCGGCCGAGGGCTTTGCCAGCTGGTTCGTAATCAGGACCGATACCCCCATCGACAGCGTACGGATCATTTCGGAAGATGGCCACAGCCTGGCCCTGCTGGGCTTCCGCACTGCCAAAGGCCAGCAGGTAATCCTGCGTACAGCTTCTTCCTTCATCTCCGAAGAACAGGCTCTTAGGAACCTGGAGGAGGTGGAAGGAAAGGACTTCGGACAGCTTAAGGAGGAAGGCCGGCGCGTATGGAACGAGACCCTGGGCCGCATAAGGGTGGAAGGAGGCAGCACGGATGAGCTGCGCACCTTCTACTCCTGCCTGTATCGTGCCGTGCTGTTTCCTATGGATTTGTCGGAGCTGGATGCGGAGGGCAGGAGGCTGCACCGCAGCCCCCACGACGGCCAGCTGCACCCGGGCCACTTCTTCACCAATACAGGCTTCTGGGATACCTTCCGCGCACTTTTCCCCCTTATGAACCTGGTGTATCCCGACGTGGCCGCACAGGTCCAGGAGGGGCTGGTCGCCGACTGGCAGCAAAGCGGATTCCTGCCCGAATGGGCATCTCCCGGGCACCGCAGATGTATGGTGGGGAACAACTCCGCATCCGTCGTGGCGGACGCCTATCTTAGTGGAATACGCGGATATGATGCCGAGGAGCTCTGGAAGGCAGTCGTCTCCGGTGCTCATTCTGTACTGGAAAGCGCCAATTCCACGGGGCGCCTGGGGCACGAGGCTTATGACAGCCTTGGCTATGTCCCCTGCGACATAGGCATAAACGAGAGCGCCGCCCGCACGCTGGAGTATTCCTACGACGACTGGTGCATCTACCGCTTCGGTCAGGCCCTGGGCAAGGATGAAAACGAACTCAGGCCCTACAAGGAGGCTGCCATGAACTACCGCAAGATCTTCGACAAGGAAGCAGGACTGATGAACGGCAGGGCCTCCGACGGCAGTTTCCGCAGGCCCTTCAACCCCTTGAAATGGGGCGGGGACTTCACCGAAGGGAACAGCCTGCATTACACCTGGTCGGTGTTCCACGATCCTTGCGGGCTGATAGGGCTGATGGGCGGCAGGGATGCCTTCAATGCTTCGATGGATACCGTCTTTACTATGCCTCCTCTCTACGACGACAGCTATTACGGCCGCACCATACACGAGATTCGTGAGATGCAGGTGATGGATATGGGCAACTACGCCCACGGCAACCAGCCCGTCCAGCATATGCTATATCTGTACGATTGGAGCGGACAGCCCTGGAAGACACAGAAATATGTCCGCGAGGTGATGCGCCGTTTCTATTCCGCGACGCCTGACGGCTATTGCGGCGACGAGGACAACGGCCAGACCTCGGCCTGGTATGTCTTCTCCGCTATGGGTTTCTATCCCGTATGCCCCGGATCAGGGCAGTATGCGCTGGGCTCTCCTCTGTTCAGGAAAATGGAAGTAAGGCGCCCTGACGGCAGACGCTTCGTGATAGAGGCGGAAGACAATGCCCCGGACAGGGTATATGTGCAGTCTTTCAGCGTTGACGGCCGCAGGCAGAGCCGTAACTACATCACGTTCGATGAGCTCGTAAAAGGAGCCAGACTCCGCTTCCGTATGGGGCCCGAGCCTGAGCTCAAGCGTGGGACGGCGGAGTCTGACGCACCATATTCTTTTTCCGTAAACTACTCGAAATAGCCGTAGAACCTGGCGATGGATTCCATCCCGGCGAAGAACTGGCTCAGCAGATAGCTCTCGTTGGGGGAGTGGATGGTGTCGCGCTCCAGGCCGAAGCCCATCAGCAGCGGGTCGATTCCAAGTATCTTCTGCATTTCTGCAAGGACAGCGATGCTGCCGCCTCCGCGGGCGGGGACGGGCTCGACGCCATATACGTCCGCCATCGCCTTCGAGGCCGCCTTGTAGGCCTTGGAACTAATAGGAATCAAGAAGCCGTCGCCACCCTCGCATTCCTTGACCTCCACCTTGACGTACTTGGGCGCGATCTTCTTGAAATGCCTGGCGAAGAGCTTGGTGATCTCGGCGCTGCGCTGGTCGGGAACCAGCCGCATGGATATCTTGGCGTGTGCCTCGGAAGGCAGCACTGTCTTGGCCCCTTCGCCGGTATAGCCTCCCCAGATGCCGCAAACGTCGAGGCAGGGGCGGATTCCGGTGCGTTCCAAGGTAGTGTAACCCTTTTCTCCCTTAACCTCGGCAATATCCAGGAACTCCTTGTATTCCTTGAGGTCGAAGGGTGCCCTGGCAAGCTGGGCCCTGTCGGCCTTGGAAAGCTCCACAACCTTGTCGTAGAAGCCTGGCACCGCCACACGGCCGTCGGCATCGTGCAGGCTGGCTATCATCTCGCAGAGCGTAGTGATGGGGTTGGCCACGGCGCCGCCGTAATGCCCTGAGTGCAGGTCCTTGTTGGGCCCCGTGACTTTAACTTCCAGGTAGCTCAGGCCCCTCATTCCGCAATTGATGGAAGGAACCTTTTCCGAGATCATGGTGGTATCGGAGACCAGGATCACATCGGCCTTGAGGAGTTCCTCCATGTTGTCGATGCGCTCCGTCGCGGTCTTGCGGTTGAAGCGGGAGGATTTGCCGATGTTGCCGCCAGCCTCTTCGGAATTGACCGGCCAGTCAAATACAAGCGGGAGGACCAGGGCCAGCGCGCACGCCAGAGCCAGGGAGACGATGATGGTGAGGAGGGTTTTCTTTTTCATATCTGTTTCGTTTTATTTCGACACAAAAGTACATTTGGCAGCGTAAAAGCGTGTCAAAAAGATACAATTCCTTGTCATAACG
This sequence comes from Bacteroidales bacterium, assembly GCA_017552105.1. Lineage (GTDB taxonomy): Bacteria > Bacteroidota > Bacteroidia > Bacteroidales > UBA932 > Cryptobacteroides. The sequence continues at coordinate 24,575 of JAFZJI010000124.1, forward strand.
GATAAAAAAGCCG